>JAXLUT010000020.1:0-45983 GCA_046329385.1 Saprospiraceae bacterium | reverse complement strand
ACAAAGTGTCAGAGAAGGTGGTGATGATGGCAAACCTGCAGCTGCCCAAGCTGGACATTTATTAACAGATACATTCAAATCTTTAGGTGAGAATGTGGTGATACAGGTAAATTTGAGAAACGACCTCTATGAGCCAACAGAAATTGTTAAGGTAGAGAGATAATCAAATTTTTATAAGTAAATGGTTTTCAATTTTTTATAATTTTGCAGGATGATAAAAGAGATAAATTCAGAAATTTATTTAAAAGTAAGCAAAGCTTTGGATGAAATAAGACCTCATCTTGCTGTGGATGGTGGCAATATTGAGCTTGTAGAAGTGACAGAAGACCGTGTTGTGAAGATCAAATGGTTGGGCAACTGCGAGCACTGTGCCATGTCTGAGATGACATTGAAAGCTGGTATCGAACAGGCTATTAGATCCAAGTGGCCTGAAATCTACAAAGTTGAAGCCATAAACGGTCATCAAACATCATGAATAGAGACGAGTTAATCACACAAATCAAGGAAAAAAAGAGCTTCATGTGTGTCGGGTTGGACACAGACCTTCAAAAAATACCAAAGCATTTACTCCAGTCAGCAGATCCCATTTTTGAATTTAATAAAGCTGTGATTGATGCTACAGCCGATATTTGTGTAGCCTACAAACCCAATCTTGCATTTTATGAGAGCTTAGGCCCTAAAGGTTGGGAATCATTAGAAAGAACGATGGATTACATCCCAAAAAACATATTTACCATAGCCGATGCCAAAAGAGGAGATATAGGCAATACCAGCAAAATGTATGCTAAGACCTTTTTTGAATACTTTGATTTTGACTCTGTCACTGTGGCACCATATATGGGATCGGACTCAGTGATGCCATTTTTGGAATTTACTTCAAAATGGGTCATTCTGTTGGCACTTACATCCAATCCTGGAAGCGCTGATTTTCAATATTTTGGTAGTCAAGACCAAGCCCTTTATCAACACGTCATCAAATCATCACAACGTTGGGGAAATCCAGAAAATCTCATGTTTGTGATAGGCGCGACACACCCATCTGTATTTAAAGAAATAAGAGAACTGGCAAAGGAGTATTTTCTATTGGTACCTGGTGTCGGCGCACAAGGTGGCAGCATTGCAGACGTGACTCAACATGGTATAAATGATGACATAGGACTCCTTATCAACTCTTCTAGAGAAGTTATTTATGCAGGAAACGACCTTGATTTTCAATCAAAAGTGAGGAGAAAGCCCTACAACTTCAGATGCAAATGCAGCAATATTTTATCTAAATATTGACTCTCTTGTATTTTTTCCAAATGGCCTTGAAAGCTCTTTGCCATGTCTTTGCCAGATTTTTCAGAAAACTGAATCACATCTGTGCCATCTTCTAATGTGACAGCACAGGCTACACAATCTTCACCATTGCCATTGTAGATACCTATCTCCATCATGAAAGGTAGGAAATCAGCTTCTGCCAATATTAGAAAGTTTTGCTGTACTTCTTCTTCTGTCAAAACATACATTTTTATACAAGTCAATATGCTTTGAAATGTCTTTGGTGGCAGGCACGATGTACTTGTATTTAGTTTTTTGATTGAGATTGACACTCACTAGCTCCGAAAAATCCTTATTGTTTACATCATAATGTAGGGTAGGGCTGATGACCCAAACTTCCTTGGCTTTATCTTCGAGTTTTATTAATTGTTTGATTGTCATGTGATTATATTTAATGTACAAAAATACACATTTTCATTGAAATTTGAATCAACTTTTTTCAACATTTATAATTCTAACCATTTGGCTACTGAATCTCTTATTTTTTGATCTGCTATCAATTCTGGTGCGTGATGTGGCTTCTTCCTAGCATCAATGATTAAGCTACCATTGCATCCCCAATGTTTGAAAGTTGTAAAGCTTTCTATACCATATATATCATGAGATGGGTTGGATCTTGTAAAGGTGACCCACAAAAAATTATTTAAGTTTTCTGCAAGGAAGTCAACATCTTCAGTAATAACGATCAATGGGAAGCCACTCAAGTCATAGTTTGAAAGTATATGGGCAAGATCATTGATGTCCATTTGAGCCTTGGTATATGTAGTAAATGGCTGAATCGAAATCCCTAATATCCCATTGCGAACTACTTTAAAATTATTGATTTTGTCAATTTTCAGGTCTAAATTGAGTGTGTTTTTGAGACTTCTTATAGCTTTTCCTCTACAAGCGATCACGACTTTTGACCCACCATTCCAAGCGTCTCCAGAGTAGTCCAAAGTGTCTATGGTTGTCTTGGTTTGAAAATGCAAATCTCGTCTCCAATCCACCCTTTCTAAAAAATGATCAAAAAAGTGGCCTATATCTTTTGTGTTTAATGAAGGATGATCATCTTCAGCAGCAATAAAAAGATATTTTGCTAATGATGTTTGACCTGACCCTAAAATTCTATTGGCAATAGTTAAAATTTCTTCAGGTATTGCTTCTCTAAATGGCATGTATCGTTCTTTTCCAATTGCTAACAATAGTGGGTGTACACCTGCTGCGTCAACAGCATGAATTTCTTTGATGCCTGGAAATTCGTTTTCAGTCAAGTCTTCAACCAATTTATGAATCAAATAGCCAAAATAGCTGTCTTCTTGTGGTGGCCTACCCACTACAGTAAAATGCCAAATAGGATCTTTTTTATGATAAATGTTGTCAATCTTCATGACTGGAAAATCATGTATAAGGCTATAATACCCTAAGTGGTCACCAAAAGGTCCTTCTGGTTTTTTAACATTTTTTTGGATGGTACCAGTGATAACAAAATCTGCATCAGAAGAGATGAAATGACCGTTTTGATCAAAAGTATATCTAAATCTTCTATCTGCCAACATACCAGCAAAGGTCAATTCACTGATGCCTTCGGGCATTGGCATGATAGCTGAAAAAGGCGTGTGATGGCAAGCCTCCAACAAAAATGGAACATTTGAAAGGCTGGTCAGATTTATTATATTCTGTATGATGTACTCCGATGCCACGATGTAGCTGATAATGTAGCCCTACTTCTTGATTGGTGATATAATCATTTCCATTAAGCTGAATCCTGTACATTCCTACGTTGCTCTGCATTGGATCCTTACTGCCTGGAGGTAAGGTCAATACTTGAGGTAGTGTAATAAATCCTCCACCATCCATAGGCCATGATTTGATCCAAGGCAATTGATCTATGTTGGTTTTACTATACATCGCATTGCACCCAAATCGTGATCTCATAGGCAAGGCCATCATTGCTGTCAGAGGAGTTGAAAGGTATTTTAATGGCTGTTTTAAAAATCTGCTTGGATCGGCTTTTAGCTCTATGACTTTTTTGATCTTTGGTAGTGATTTTCTGAATAGGAAGTCGGTCCTTTCCATCGTGCCATAAAGGTTGCTTAATGCGGGAAAAGGACTTCCTTTTACATTTTCATATAAAATTGCTGGGCCTTTTTTGTCGAAGACTTGTCGGTGAATTTCTGCCATTTCAAGGTTTGGATCCACTTTAGTTTTGATTCGGAGCAACATGTTGTTTTTCTCCAAATCTCTCACTGCATCCCATAAGCTATTGTACATCAGTATGATCTTTTGAGCCCCAACGATATGTAGATACTTGCAGTCCTGCTAAATCAATAATCCTATCCACTACAGTGTCAATCACATCGTTTATGGTCTTTGGTTTACTATAAAAAGATGGTGTCGCTGGACAGATGATGGCACCAGCTTCAGTTAGAGTCATCATATTGCGTAGGTGAATCAAATTGTATGGAGTTTCCCGTGGCACTATGATCAATTTCCTTCTTTCCTTCAACATAACATCAGCTGACCTTGTGATCAGATCATCGGAGATGCCATGAGATATCCGACCTAATAGACCCATTGAACAAGGGCAAATGATCATTGTACCAAAATCTGAAGAACCCGAAGCAAAAGGTGCATTAAAATCTCTAATATGATAATGTTGGAATGTCCATTCAGAAGCTATAAAATCACCGACCTCGTTTTGCCAATTGATCATGGCATTATCAGTCATGATGGTGCTCACTTTTACTTCTGGTGCCATATCTCTTAGTTTAGCCATCAATCGATGAGCATACACCGAACCACTTGATCCACCTATGGCTAAAACTATTTTTTTGTAATCAATCAAACTTTCAATCAATTTAATTCAATAAAAAACCGGAATAAACCCCGTATGTTCATTCCGGTTCCTAATAATACTAATATGACCTAATTATCGAAATCCATTATTTTACCACAACTTTTTCTAATCTTATACCTTGATTGGTTTTTACTTTTACTAAATAGACACCATCATTCAATAGCATAAGGTTTATTGGTAAGATTTGTTCTCCAGATATAGAGCTAAAGGTTCTTTTTGATAACTCCTGACCAGACACTTGCATGATGCTGACTTCTACATCGCTTGGAGTTTCCAAACTCAATTCAATGTTGATTTGATCATCAGCAGGGTTTGGATAGATGCTCACACTGGTAGCTGGTAGAGTCACTTCTTGATTGCCACTGATAAAACCAGCTGCTATCGCTTCAGAATATGTTGATGTGGCAGCATTTACATAACTTCCACTACTTTCAAGCAAGATTGGCACGATATGCATACTGTCAATTTTCCAAGTTGTGGCAATATTGAATGTGTAATTCAAAACAACTTTGTCTCCTTTTTTGTAAGATCCAGCAAATGAATTGGCCGCTTCTGATTCTAGACCTGAAACTGCTCTGGCCACATGATCATACTTCATCTGTGCTGCAGGTACTGGGTTGGCTAATAATTCATATCCTCCCATGACACCATTGGAGCCACCTGCATAAGCATTTGATTGATTGTACGCTGCTGTTGTACCTTTAACACCATCTTCTGTAAGCACTAAAGTCGTAAAAAACTCTCCATCCACATCTTTTAAAAACTCAACTACAGCTGAAACTTTAAGTTCTCTTGAACCCGAATTGTACTTAGCTCCCGGAGTGATTTTTGCCTTTGGAGCAATTGAGATTTCGTTTAAAAATGGCACTTCACTACTAGATGGATCTAAGACGACATCTCTATTAACCTTGCAATTTGGGAATCCTGGAAAATCCATAAATGCGTCGTATTCCGCAATTTTCATTGGATTGGTTGTCCCATTATGCACAGCTATTGGAATGAATTTGCCTTTGTAGTAGCTATCAAATCTATCCATAAAAACTGCACCTCGCGGACACCATTGACACCAAGGACCAGTACCTTCTTCTACCAATACTGTTCTGTTTGGTGCTGCTGTGACAGCATTAAGTGCAAATGATGTGGAATTATTGCATGGTTCACCATCAGATGTAGTGCCATTGATTTTTGCTAAATTTACATTGAATGTGTTCGCTCCATTACCTAATTCTATCTCTTCCAATAATACTTTTGTAGATTGACCTTTAGTGATGTTCAATCCCGTCTTGGACAGGGTTTTAGTGGTTCCGTTGAAGTTGACTTCCAAATCATAAGATCTAAGGATAGAATCGCCATAATTTCTCAAGACTATTTCAGGAACATCTTTGGTGCCGGTTAATTTTCCCTTATGCCAAACAAATTCAGAAATGCCTCCATCAAATGCCAGAGCAGAAGCAGTTGTCTTGTGCTCAAAGCTTACATCGTCCACATAATATAATGATGCACCATCAGTCGGATAAAAATCTATAGATGCAATAGATACGTTATTGTAGAAAGACCCTACACAAACACCATCGAGCTTGATTTTCCACAATTTGTAGTTGAGGTTGATTTCGACTTCCAATTCAAACCATTTGTTGGTTGGGTATCTTGTTGAAATGAGTACAGCTGAGCTTTTAGCAAAAACCATGTTGCCACTTTCAAAAAAATATGCATCCATTGCCCATGTTTGTCCTGGAGTGGTGGTAGCTTGAAAGTTGAAATAGGCATTTTTGTCAGTAGGTACAAACATATTCATCTTGTAAGTGAAACTGCCTGATTTGTAGGCTGCACCAAATGGTAGTAATAGATCGGTCGTACCACCAGAAGATGAAGCACTGATTATTTTGAGAGATTGTTGGCCACTTTTGGCCTGTTCATTGCTGATCTTGGCGTCCTCGCCAGTACCGGGCATTTTGGACCATGTACTCCATTTTGCATTGGACTGGGCCACATACGCTCCATTGGTATAAGATTCAAAATCATCAGAAAAGGAAGTCTGAGCTTGAATTAGTAAAACAAAAAGCAAAAAGATTAATGTAAAAAAAGATTTCATACTCTAAAAAATTAAAAAGTTGATTGAAAAATTAACGAGGTGTGAAGTTACAAATTCTATCAATTAAGGAATATGATTGCAAGATAATATTTTTATAAATTGACATTTTGGAGACTTAATATTGATTTTAAAATGAAGATGGCACAATTCTTGGATATGATGATGCACAGATCATTTTCTAAAGTCCTGACAAAGTGCCCCAAATTTTGTCATGTAAAGGATGCAGAATTTTTCCCCCAGAAGATTCGGAAAATGATCCAAATTCCCATGGACGCTTGTGCCCGGATATCTCACTTTTTTTATTTCTGAGAGGAAGTATTAAATGTTCCGGGCACTTTTTCTGTAAAGTATCAATCTTTGCTATTTGAGCATTTCATTGACTTTTTTAAGGCTTAGAAACAATCCCTTTAGTTGTGTCAATTTCATCCTTCAATTTCTGGACCTTCTTATCTTTAGGATTTGTCAGCACTAAAGCTGATGTATATTTTATTTTATCAAATGAAGATAATGTACTTTACAGACGGAGATGGAGATTTTGGAAGTACTACAACAGATACAGCATCCAATATTTTTATTACCGATCTTCGCACCAATCATTCCTTCAGGCAATATAAGGCACCTTTTGTACCACTTGAAGGAGCTGGCAATGGTGTCTCAGGCAAGATAAAAATTAAAGTATTCACTACATGTTGCATTTTCACAACATCGTCGGGTATTAATCCATGTACCAAGACAAGCTTATTTCCCCAAAACGAGCTTCCATTAGAGATTTATATCAAAGATAGGGCAGGGCATGTGTCCAATACCGTCAAAGCAGATGTGTTGATTTTGGATTGCGAATAAGTTTATTTATTAAGAGGCAAAGCCGCTTTTAAGGCTTCCACAGCATTTTTTTCATTACCTACAATGACCTGATCATCGATGATAGCAGCAGGTCTCTTTAAGAAGGTATATTCTTTTAAGATCAGTTTTTTGAAATCTAAGTCCTTCACTGGCTTTTTATTTTCGGGCATTTCGCGGAGCAATTGAGCTCTTTTATTGAACAATGCCTCATAACTTTTGGTCTTTTTTTTCATAAAGGCCAAGTCTTCTTTGCTGATATTTTGCTCACGTATGTTGATCAATTCGATGCCTTCAGTGTTGATTTCAGCAAGGATTTTGCGACAAGTATCGCAAGTAGAAAGATAGTAAATGCGTCTCAAAATATCATCATTTAAACCAATTTTACAGCCTTCACATCAAATGGGCTAAGTGTAGTTCCCTTAATTTTTGCTTCTGCACGTAAGGAATATTCTGAACTTACATTCCTTAGTTTTTTTGCCAATTTTACTAGACCCTTTGCCATAAAATTAGAATCTTCGATCTTGTCCATTTCAGATTGAACATAAACAAATTCCATTTCAAATGGTATCTCAATGATGTCGTTTTTGGCAATAGATATTTTTTCTTTTTTCACTAAACTTCCCATAGGGTATTCGTTGATGAGACGGCTATCACCACGACCACGGCTATATTTTTCGATCATTTGTATGGAAATGGACTCCAAAAGGTTGTTATCGCTCAGTGATGTCAACTTGATGATGCCTGAGATGATGCCGGCTTCTTTTTTGACTTCATCAGCTACGCTCAGCTCCAATTTTACGCCTTCGATTCCCAATATCTTTTTTACATTTCCGAACATGGATTTTATTTTGAATTATCAAACAGCAAAGTACTTGTGTAAGTTGACGAAAAACGACCAATCACTTCATTTTACAGATAGTTACACAAATTTTTGATGCCAACTATCTTTTATCTGTGTTTTCCAATGATTAATAAATTCAGCTTTAGTCTTGACCAAATTGTTGAATACCTTTGTTTCATGATTGATTTCACCCGATTGGATTTTAGCTTTTAGGTCATTGAGATGCAATGTTTCGATCTCAGAGCTTTTATCGCTGAGATAAGCTACTTGCATCCTATCTAAGAAATTGACATGATATTTATTGCCCAAGTCAACCATAAAATGAGTCAATGTATCTTGAGAGCAACCACTGACCGATTGATGATTTTCATCCACTGCGATGACTACAAATCTTGAAAAAACAATATCTCCAGCACTATAAAGCTGCTTGTTGTGGGTCGTCCATGCTTCTAAAAATGCATATAAATCTTGTCTTATTTCGTCTATTTGGTTCAGCTGCTTATCGGCCTGAAAAATCCAAATTTTGGCTTGGTCGTTGATTTGTTCAAAAGGTACAAGCATGATTTTATAAAAATAATTGATCGCAAAGATAAACAATTTGCTGCCAATTAAAAGATCCTTTTGATGATTCTCAGTTTGTGAGTATATTTTCTGAGATCGAGATTATAAATGCCATGATGATCTAGTTTGTCGATACGTGTACAACCATAAACATGGAGCACTTTCTTTTCGCCTACTATCATGCCCACATGGTGGATATGATGGTCGTTATCTTCGCAATAAACAAGGTCACCTTCTTGTGCCAATTCTACAAAATCGACAATTTTGCCTTGAAGGTATTGCTCATGTGGCCATCGAGGTATCACAATATTGAAAAATCTAAAAACTTGCTGAACCAATGCACCTGCATCTATGCCAAAAGGTGATCTGCCACCTGCCAATTCAGGACTGTTGAGGTATCTTCTTGCTATTTTTACCAGCAGTTCCTGCGTTTTTTCTAAGGAATCATTGAGAGCAGCTTGACCATTATACACAAATTTACCTTCTGGCATTTGGAAGGAAATGCCATCATAACATGGTAGAGATGAGCCCATTACGATGTTTTTTGAAGAGTCATCATTGAATGCTGGATGGCAAATTTCCAGACTGATGGCAGGATTGTCGCTCAGTTTTTCGTAGAGTGCTTCTGTAATTAATTGGATTTGATTGGTTTTGACCCAACCAGCAGTGTTGCATACAGTGGAAATAATCTTAAGCCAATGTTTATTTTTCTTTTCTACAATGGTAAAAGTCTCTCCAAAAAGCAATTGGCTAGCTAAATTTGCTTCTTCTGTGGGCTTTAAAAAGACAGGTACAACATTGAGGTGGCATACGCCATGCATCCAAAGTTTAGTATCTACCCGCTTCTTATTTGACATCTTCTATTGTAATAAACCCTGAGACCATGATCTCTATTAGTTAATACTATTCAAAAATCAGTCCATACTTTTTGAATTGAGAGAAAAGCTGGAAAAAATGATTGTTTTATTGCCATTTTTATGACAAAATTCCTTTGCGATTCTTTACACTACTTTGTGTCTGAATGAAATAATGCATTTCTATAATCTATGTTCCTAGCTCCAATTTTCTTTAATTCAATATCAATTTTTTAATGACTTTATGTCCATTTTCTAACTGTATTTTCAAGATATACATACCTCTAGACAAATCACTTACTTGCAAGTCTCCTTCGTAATCTTTCACATATTGTGTATGGTAATGTTTTCCTAAATGATCCAATAAAGAAACTGCATAAATTTTATCCAAATTGCTTTTAACTGTAATAATGTCTGATGCGGGATTGGGGTAGATCATAGTGTTGAATGCTATAGTATCTTCCGTATTTGTCCTTGTACAAAATGTAATTGAATGATATAAGTTTTCGACAATTAAATAATATGCTCCAGCTGGCAACATTGAGACCTCCAAAAGGCCATTTTTTGTGCTTGCTATGCATTCTAAATTATTGTCTTTAATTTTAGTTAAAAATACGGTACCAGGATAAGTTTGAGTAAAATACTCTAGTTTATAATCTGAAGTTTGATTGTGTTCGTACTTTAGGATAAGCTCTTTTTCTTCAAAAACTTCGTTGGAGCAAATATATTTTGCAAATAGAGTACTATTACATTCATAGTTATAAAAGGTTTTACATTGAAATGGTATCATTTTTCTATTGATATATTCTGGGCAAATACCACTTTCATAAAGTCCATTTCGATCTTCAAGGTATGCTTTGCATTCATTTTGATAGGTCACTCCATTACATGCGCATACTTGATTAAATAAAGAGGGACAAAAACCAAAGAGAAATGGAATGAATGAATTGACACAAGTTAATTGTTGGGGCTTATTCACAAATATTGATGTCAAATTTATTGATTGGTTTAAGAAGGGATTGTTTGGAACATTGACATTAAGATTAACCCAATATGTACCTTCCAATAGAATTGGCTTTGAAGTAGATTCAAAACTTGTGATGTTGCTTGCAGTACAATTTGAAAAATAATTATAAGTAAGATTTATATTAATAATTTTTGCAACATAATTAATATCCCAATCGGCGGAGTAAGAATCACATTGCGTAATTTTATTGACATTAAATGTAACATTGGCATCGCTGCCTAAAAATACAATTCCTTGAGTCACAAAAGCATTCGTTACAATATTTTGGGCTCGTAAGCCACTCACCAAAAGAGATAGGATTAATATGTACTTAAAAATTTTCATAGATATCTTTTAAGGTTTAAAATGGTTTAAAAATAAAAAAATATTAGGGCGGCATGTACATCAAAGACTTTGTTATGGCCTAGTGATTTTTTCTTTATCAGCTTCTTCTATCTCCTTCAGTAAATTTCTACCTTTTAGATTTTTCTTGGCTTGTTCCACTTTTTCCGGGAACATGACTTTTTTGCTATATTGATCTAATGCAGGATTGTATTTCATTCCTTCTGATTCTTGTTTAACTTTGGCTTTTGTTACCATTTTTACTGCTTTTTAATGACAAATGATTTATAATTGGTTTTAGGTTTAAAACGTTCTAACTTACCTTCAAGTTCCCCATAAATAAGATATTCTGATGGTATCAAAGACATAAATTTATTTATTGTCATTTGATATAGTCTTGTTCTAACACTACCAAGCCCAATAAAATATACCAAAGCGGTTGGATATTCTGTAAAAAAATCTGGAATTGTAGCAGCTACTGTGGCTAAAACCATATCAGTATCCCCATTGTTCGAAACAACATTATCTTCAATTCCACCATCAGATAGCTTATCACCAAAACTCAGGTTAAATGTCAATGGCTTATCCAATATTTGATCATATTGAATTGCTTTGACAATACTTCCTTGAGTTCCTTTACTAACGAACTCATAGTACAGTGAATCTACACTATATTCTATCTGATATCTTGGTAATTCCATCTACTCCTTCAATATTTTATATCTCTGTCCATTTTCTAGGATAAAGATAAGAATCCTTGTGATAGATCGGATGTTGGGACGATGTTTTGTTATACTTTTAAATGTTGTGATAGTATTAGCGACCATAAATGTCTACAACCACTAAAAACTTTTGAATTGTGAAAAATATTTTGTTTCAAAAGTCACAGCCGATTGATGTAGGGGTTGGTTATCATGGGCCATATCGTTTGGCATTGGCGACGGACACCCTACATCACCTATAGACATTCGCTTGACGCATCCAGTGTCGCTGAACACCGTATAATCAAAAGCCCTATTGGCATTGGTGTGCTCCGCCTTGACTTTCGTTTAGTGCTTTAGTATTCACGGCTTAATGTTGTGTGCCGTTTATTTCACTCCAAAGCGTTGGTTTTTATAGTCAATAATCACAACGTTATTCAAAAAGAATGAGTTACCTGTTATACCCCAAATTCCTTCTTCTTTATAAAAATCTGCATTCCCTTTTTTGTCGTCAAAATAAACGATTGCTTTATTGAGGTTTTTTTGTCCAAATTTAATGGTTTTAGAAATGGTCTGTCCATAAACCATATAATAATCTCCCCAACTTGATATTTTTAATGAATCAACTATCGGCTTACTTGAAATTTCGTTTGCTTTTTCTCTTGTTGTTATTAGTGCAAATATGCTTGAACCTGTGTCAAACATTACATCTTCGTCTTTTCCGTTGATTGAAATTGGTATTTTTATTCTTCCGTCTATTATTTTGTATTGTCTAAACTGCGTTTTTGAAAATTGTTTTGGAAGTGATTCAGCGACACAAAATCTTCTTTTAGGGTAGTCAATAATTAATATTTTGTCTTTGAATAAATCTGGTGCAATTGTTCCAATGTGTTTCTCTGTTTTGGTGTTTATTGAGTCTTTCGGAATATCATCGCCAAATTCTTTGAAGTGTCCAATAATTCTCTCCCCAAAATTTACGTCCCCTAATTTAAGTGTAAGATTTTTAAATTTATAATTTGTTTGGCTTTGAATTCTAAATTTAAGTGTTGTATCAATTTTGTTTTTCAATTCACTGTAATTGTCAAGATATGGTTTAATTGAGTTCCCATAAATAACGGTTGTAGTAGCACCTAAGTCGAGTTGCATATTGAATTTATGTGGTAAGTTATCCAACGTTACAGGAATAGTGATAGCAAGTTTATCAAAGTATTTTCCTGAAACGCTGTCTCCAACCCAATTAAAGGGTATCCATTGAAGTTTCTGTCCAAATGATGTGATTGAAAAAAATAGAAAAGTTGTTATAAATATTTGTCTCATAATTTTGTTAGAATGTTGATGTTAGTAGGGTGTTCACTTAAATTCTGACTAACGTTCAAAACCCCATTGGTTTTCAGTACTAAATTATCCATCAAAGGTAACAAAATTTTTCAGAATTTTTTAATACTTTCGTTATCACGAGAAATTATTTTCTTGCAGAAAAACGGGGAATGGCACATAAAGTCCAAGGCTATGTGATGGATGAAGCGAAAGCGAATCTAACATCATAGCCAATGTTATGATTTGGCCATTGTTATTCACTAATCATTAATTTTTGTTCGTCGATTTCTACACTAAATTTCACCTTTGCGTCTAAAGCATCGAACACTTTTAATATGGTTGCAAATCTCGCACCTGTTGCTGAGTTTTCAACTTTTGATATTTGAGCTTTTTGCACCCTTTTTACTGTTGCTGTTATTGGGTGTTGGATTTAGTTGCTTACCTCGATTGCCCTGATTTTGGTCGTACACCTTGTTTGTCCCATTCGACCCTTTATTAGGGTTTTGCATATTGGACTGATTTTGCTTTGGTTTCATTTTTTATTTTTTTGTGATTGAGAATGAAGGGTAATCCATATTCTTCTGAAAACGTTTGATTTCTCCATAAAGTTCGCTAAACAATACAAAATCTTGGTTTATCTGTGTTAAAAATTGGGTAAGATACCTTCTATATAATCGTGTTCGTGAATGTGTGCTTCCTTTAGCAAGCACAATTGTGCCTTCATGTGCCGTAAAAAAATCAAAAATTGTCATGGCAACAGTTGCTAAAACTTTAGAAGTATCGTTGTTGTTTGTAACAATCTCATCATTTATAAATCCATCGCTTGTCGCATCTCCAAATGCCAAGTTATAGAGATCATCTTCAACATGTTGATATATTACTCGTTTTAGGATCTCTCCTTTTGGTCCAATACTTACAAACTCAAAAACGAGAACATCTTCAGTTACTCTTGTTTCATATCTTTCTACTGCCATCTACTCCTTCAATATTTTATATCTTTGCCCATTTTCTAGGGTAAAGATATTCACCAATTTGGAATTTTTATAGCTTTGTGATCCTAAATATTTTACCACCGATTCCTATGTGGTAAAATCCTTGAGATAGTTCATGGTAATTAATCTACGTTTGTTCTTCCTTGAATTTGGTCAAAGTCGATTGATATAGGGGTTGGTTATCATTGGCCATAACGGTTTGGGTATTGGCGAAGGCAGGGATTAGAAGTACTTCAGTTCAAAGATATTACAAATACTGATAGAAGTACAAATGTTCATTGACTTCCTTCAGCCCTGCTTTTGCCAATACCTTGTTAGCGGTTCGTGCCATCTTCCTTTTGTTCACCATCATTTTTAGTAACTAATTCATAAATTTTTTCACGTCTTGAAGTTGTGTACTTTTCAATTGTCGTAATAAAGGTTGCGTCACCCTTATTCTCATTAACGAATAAAAACTCGCCTTCTTCGTCAATTATTCTTGGGTCAAAAATGATATTCATTTTCAAAATGTATTTTAGAAAAAAGTCTCCAAAGTCATAAGATTTAAAATGGATGTTTTCTGCATAACTGCCTTCATGTATATTAAAAGAGCCCACTAATACTTCGGAAGTTTTCCTGTCAAAACCAGCATAAAATTTAGCATGAAAATCTCTTTTAAATAGTGCTTTCTTCTCTGTTAGTTCATCGACGGTTGGGTTTAGTAACCCATATTCTTTTAGAACACTAATATCCATGCCAGTGTTGGCAGAGCCTTCCATAAATGAAGTAAGAGTCGCCTTTCTAGTTAGCAATGTCGTTTTATGTGGAATTGTATTTTTTAAAATCCAATTCCAAAGTTCAACTCGTTGAGTCTCGCTATTTTTAAAGTCAAAACCGATAAAAGGAACTGCCAAAAAAACTTTATTATAGTAAACTTGCCATCTAATTAATAGTTTTTGAAGAACTGATAAACAATCATCTCTATCATAAACACCATCAATTGTATTTTCTAAATCAGCTCCGATTACATCTATCAAAATTAATTCATGCTCGTCTTTAATAGGCAATTCCTTTTCTTTAAAAGCCTTGTATAAAACTCCTTTAGTCTCAAAACCACAAGAACACTTATAATCTACAACAACAATAATACTGTCAGGATTTCCTCCTCTTCCATTTACGTAATAATTGAAGTATGCGGTAATAGCTTTATTTATTGAAGGTAGTTTGTCTGAAAGTTCTGCGTATAATATCGGTTCAAGATGTGTTTTACACTTTGGGCAAAAGAAAATATTCTCTTCAATATCGTTGAAACTTGGTATTTCATATTCTCCAGTTTGAATAAATAGCAAGTTGTCAAAACTAAAGTCTTCTGGAAAAGTTTCTAAGTTGTGTTCTTTTAAAAGCTCTTCTTTTGAACTTGGTACATCATTGTCCCACGAGCCTAAAATTTTAGCACCTGACTCTACAGAAGAATAGTCGTCTGGATTTTTTACCTTGTAAGGAAACTTTGTACTACAACTGTCGCATTGCAAAACCCATCCACCACTGTCGTTGACACCACCAGGAACTTTTCCAATTGATAGTTGAATATTTGCTTTGCAAGATTGGTTTGGGCATTTGACTACTTCTGTTCTATGTGTTACTTCAAACATGATTCATTTATTGTAGGGTGTCTGTAGGCATGACCGCTAACAATTAGATTGCCGCAATCTTGCACCAATCTCGGATATAAAAACGGGTCTTTTGTTGCCATAATTGTTTGATACACAAATGTAAATATACCCATTCATACATCCAAATTATCTAAGGGGGATTTTACTTCTTTTTTTATTTTGTTTGTGATGAGCCTATCAACAGCATTAATGTCCCATTCTTTCTGCTCGATTTACCATCGTAGCTCCTGCCAATACTTCTAATGGGATAAACTGACGTCTCTTTTTAATTTCTCCCTTAGCGTCAATTACTTTTTTGCGCCAATTATAAAATGTGCTTTTATGGAAGGGCTTTCCTTGACAGAATCGTTCTGGACTTTGCCGGCTTTGTTCCCATTCTATTATCCATTGCTCTTTTTGTTCTTTGCTGTATGGCATACCTAAATATTTTCGGCAAAGGTAGCTTGATACTGGCCTGTTTTACAATATGCAGTTGGTCGGATGGTTACTCTGTAGCAGGAATGCCTTGATTGTAATTATTTATATCTGCTACAAATTTATTTTCATCAAAAAAGAATTTGGTAACTTCATTGCCTTTGTTATTGTAATAACAAACACGCATAATTCCTTCGGTCAGAAAAATAATTTCTTTTGGAATTTTTCCTGCAACTTGGTAAAATTCGTCTTTCTGAATTGTTTTTTCTATCACCTTGCTTTTGATAAGGTTTATTTGTTGTTGGTTTAGGTTGCCAAACTGTAACAAATAGTTGATTAACGTTTCCATTCTATTTTTTTATTATGTTATTTCACTTTCTTCCACCATTGAGAAAAAGGTTGTGTAGTGTCATTTAGATTTATCATTTCACCAATCATTGGTGTTGCTAATCGGTAATGTTTTCCTATTGAATATTTCGTGATTTCATCAAGTGGCTCAAACCATGGATGCGTACTTAACTGAAATTTTGAATGATGAACAGGTAACAGGTTTTTTGCTTTGAGTTGTGCCGTTGCCAAGGCTACTTCCTCTGGTAAGTAATATAGATTTGTAAGTTTTTTTATGGAGGTTGGTTTGGCAACATTCTGACTAACGAGCAAGGTTTGCTGCAGTTTGGTCATTTGAAATCTGTCTGCCTGTACCTGAAGTTGTTAATTGCAATATTGCTGATGTTTTATTCATAAGCCAAATTTATAACGTTTTGCTGGAACTGAAGCTGAATAACGAACAAAAAGTTGATGCTTACAACGTTAGCCCAAATTGCAGCAAACCCAATGTTGGCTGTAGGTTTATTTGTCTGTCCTTATTATTTTCTTAAATGATTTTTGTTCTATTCTAACTAGTTTGTTTGTCACTGGGTTGACATAAAATTCTTTAAGCTCTGGCTGTGTTTTTATTTGTGTGTAATGCACTGACTGCATTTCTTCTCCTGTCCAAATGAATTGTTGTGATTTTTTATTCCAAGGTCTTCCATCTATAAATTCAACTTTGTCTGCCACAAACCAAAATATCATTTCTTTATAGTCAAGAAGTTTGGTAGGAATTCTGCTTATTATTTCAGAATAGATATCGTTCCAATCATTGCCAACTTGTCCACGCAAAAACCTTACAAGAAGTCCATAATTAATTTTCCCATTGTAAAACTTTTGAGTTGTTTTAATACTCTCGTGGCTTGGTAAGTTTTCAAGGTCAATATTTTTTTGTAAGTGTCTATCGTTTGCATAATTTCCATTTGCCAAATTGTCTCTTTTGCTTCCAGACGTTTTAAGTCTGCTGATTAGCCACCTTTTTGTTGTCATCTCATTTGAATAAAGTGTCTGTTAAAACTTCTGACTAACGTTCAAAACCCCATTGATTTTCAGTACTAAATTATCCATCAAAGGTAACAAAATTTTTCAAAATTTTTTAATTTTTTCGTTAGCACGAGAAATTATTTTCTTGTAGAAAAATGAGGAATTGCTAAGCTAACGGTTTAAAGTTTGGCGAATGCAAGATTTCTAGCACTAAAGCTCAATAGAATTCCAATGTTCAAATTTTTAGTACATCAGCCTAATATCGCAAAACCGATGTGCCTGTTGCACAACCTTCAAAAAGATAGATATAAAACATAGAGCTTGAAGAGTGTGACTAAGCCGATGCCGGATATAGCAGTAGCAAGCACCCAATACGTGAAGAAAATAGACGCATATATACCGAATTTGCCAGTATAAGCCGGAAAGCATGATTTACATACAATGCCCAATCAGACCAATATGAGTATAAAGGCTGGTGGAAATGGGTCGTTTTGATTTAAAAGGGGATAAAAACTGACAGCAAAGGGTATGAGAAAAAATCATATCGAAGTAAAGTGAAAGAGACTGCAAAAAACCACTGAGAGAAGAATGCTGCGGCAAGCAACAAAATTCAAAAGCCAAGACATCCATTAAAACCATACTATGACCGGATGCATGAAAAGCTCACATCCAATCCTGCTTATGCAAAGAAAATCAGTAAAATACGATCTAGTACCGTAGAGCCAGTCTTGGGTACATTGATCAATTTTCTGAATATGAAGAAGATCAATAGTCGCAGCATGGCCCAAGCCAATAAAACACACGATGATGGCAGCATTACCCAACCTAAAGAAGCATATGAATTTCCCAACCGCTTCGCAAAATAGGGGCAACATGCTTCAGAAAGCAGTAACTGAATGGCCAAAATTTAGGCTACAGAATGGCTAATTGCGGGTAAAATAAATGTAAGGCTTGAAAGCATTAAAATTGCATTTTTCAACACTAATCTTTTTTACAAAAAAACTCACAAGGACTTCTAAAATTCACTATGTTTTTTTTGAAGGTGGTTGTGCAACAGCTACCTGTGCTAGTGGCCGCCGTTCTTGTTCTATTTACTTGCTGGTTCTAAAATATCATTCTCCAAGTTTAATTACTTTTGTCGAGAGAGTCGGTTGCTTGTTCTTAAAATCGGTTAATACTTTTCGTTTCTAGAAAATGAATGTTGTCAATGCTTCATAAGCGTCTGCTCTAAAAAACTTCTAATTCGCTTTTGCTGCTAATATTTTTGCTCATGTTGCGTCGGTTTGTATTTTATTTTTCAAGTCCGCCAATTGCGCAACGCCCATATTTCATTTCTGTCCGCAATATTTTCCGTTATAATTTGTCCGATTTGATAACCTGCTTCAAGTATTGGCCTGTCAATATACTCTTCGACACAGATGGGTTGTGAAAAAACAGAATAATAATGAAATGCAATATTTTTGTCAACCACTTGTCCCACTAAAAAAGTAAAATACGATTGCAAAGAACTGCATTAAAGCGGCCGTCTGTAATTCCTGCGTAACAACTGTCTAACTGCAAAAACTGGTCACGTTTGAAATAATCAACCAAAAAGTGTCTTGTAGTAAAAAATTGAAATAAGAGCAATGTCAAGCATTAAAGTTTCTTTTCCTTTTGAAACCAAGCATAGTTGACTGTCCTAGTGAAAAGCCATCAAAGTCCAACCATAAAAATTGAGTGTCAATAAGTAGGGTAATATTTTCTTGATTGCTGTCGTCATGGCCGGTTGCCACTAACGGTTGGGCAGATTGCGAGGCGGCTTTTCACCATTAATGTTTATTCGAGAACAAAACTTTCGGCTACCACAAACCGGTTCGCGATGACGAAACCCCGCCTACGTAAATGTGCTGCTATAAGCCGTTTTACTATTGAATATTCTCAAGATACTTCTTTAAACTAAGTTCTATTTTAGATTTTCCAGAACAGAGTTTTCATAAAATGGAAGTCCTAAAACTTGACACATCAAACGGAAGTTTGTCTCTTTTTGTCGCAAATGAGAATTGTTGGTTTTTGAATTGCGTGAGCGTAACCAATTTCATAAAAGACGTTAGGATTGTCAGGTGTAATATCTGCAACAATCACGCTTGCTTCTCTGATACTTCTTATGATGTCATTTAAAATTGGAGTGCTTGAAAAGAATTCATCAGCCCTTATTACTTCATAACCTGCATCTTCAGAAACAGGAAATATCACATCCTTGTAAAGTGCATTGAATTCGTCTGTAAATTGCATTACAACAAAAAGCTTGGGTTTAATAGATTCAACATGTATGTCTGATAAAAATACTTCGCTATCCGAAGTAATTCTGAACGATAAAGGTGCTAAAGTCAAGTTCAGGTTTTGTTCACAATAAAGTATATTGTTGATAAACAATTTCGCATCTGAACCTAACATTTCAAACCTAACTGAAATTTCTTCATTATCCTTGAACTGAGTTAATCCACCGTTGGTAGCTATTTCATTGGTTGTGTTTGAAATAATTACAAAGGATTTGTATTGTAAAGACAAGCCAACAGCATATTCAGTTCCTTTATTTGGCTTATCCCATGTAAGTAAGACACCTGTTTCCTTACTTGCTGCTTTGAATTTAAAAGATATTGTCCCCTGATAAAAGTTAATATCTGTCCTTATTTCAGCTGGTTGTTCAATTTCCTTAGCAGGTTTTCCGTCATTGGTTTTGGATTCTTTAAATTCAGGGACATAATGTACAACTCCATCATGTACTTTTGTCTTATTTCCTGATAGAACTGCAATGTTTTTTATCTTCATGGTTTCTATTTAATTATTATATTTTAATTATTTGTCCGATGCGTTGAGTTCAAAATGGCTTATAACAATTAGATTGCCGCAATCTTGCGCCAATCTCGGATATAAAAACGTGTCTTTTGTTGCCATAATTGTTTGATACACAAATGTAAATATACCCATTCATATATTCAAATTATCTAAAGGGGATTTTACATCTTTTTTTATTTTGTCCGTGATGAGCCTATCAACTGCATTAAAGTCCCATTCTTTCTGCTCGATTTACCAGCGTAGCTCCTACCAATACTTCTAAAAGGATAAACTGACGTCTCTTTTTAATTTCTCCCTTAGCGTCAATTACTTTTATGCGCCAATTATAAATTGTGCTTTTATGGAAGGACTTTCCTTGACAGAATCGTTCTGGACTTTGGCGGCTTTGTTCCCATTCTATTATCCATTGCTCTTTTTGTTCTTTGTTGGATCGCATACCTAAATATTTTCGGCAAAGGTAGCTTGATACTGGCCTGTTTTACAATATGCAGTAGGTCGGGTGCTTAGTTTGTTTTTTTATATTTTATAGAATTCCTGCTCAATACTATCTAATTTTACTTTACTGCTGTAATTCTCAAATTCTACAATTGTTATTTCTAGTTCGATTTCATCAGCATCCACATTCATTTCAGCACTGCCAGTGACATCAATATATTTTCTGATTTCTACTATATTCTGAGCCAATAATTCATGACAACAAATTAGTGATGTCAACAGAAGAAAAAGTGATTTGAGATGTTTCATATTATTTGATATTAAACGAATTTATAAATTAATTTTGCATATAGATCACAAAGCATTCGCTCAAAAATTCGCTGTCAATACCAAGCCAATTCCATAATAGTGATTGTTTGAAGTGACACCTTTGACGACTTTATTTATATCATAGTATGTCTTGATGCCAGCTGACATAGCTTGGTTGAGAAACTTGAAATCTTTGCCTACTGAAAGCGAAATGGGAATGCTCAATTTATTAAATTCACCAAAGTTGAGTACTTCATTTCTGGTTTTACGATCTGTGATTCCGTTAGAAAATTCTACCACTTGGGTCACTCTGTTGGATAGGTTGAAAGCTAAGCCGAGCTCTGGCAAAAAGTACAAATCGTTAAATTTGATTTTGGCTCCGATCGGAATATACAGGTAGTTGTAATTGTGTACAAATTTTAATGATTGTATAGGACCTGAGATATTAGTAAACCCACTCTCTACAAAACCAGTGTTAAAATAACCAAATCCTATGCTTGGTATTATATTTCGATGGGTCATTAATCCAGCTCTCAATACCACATGATGGCTTATTTTTGGAGTTTCAGTTATAAAACCACTTGTTAATTGTGAAAGGTTGGGCGAATACTCAATGCTCAAAATTAACTTTTTTGCATCTTGTGAAAAAAGTGGTTGGAATGCTTTCGCCAATAAAAACAATAAAAGGTAATAAAATTTTATTTTCATGGATGTTTTTAATGATGTATCAATTATAGTAACGTAGCTGTTACATTATTTGTGTGTTTACTTTTTTGATTTTGTTTAAAAAAAACTCATTAATTTCATTGCTTTTTCATTTTTGTCAAAGATGATATGTTTACAAATTGGAAGATAAAATAGCGCTCACCATTGTACCCAGAAAATAATTGAATCCTTCTCTCAATGATACTTTTACGTTCGGAACACCTTATTGACTGGCAAGTAAGAAAATTTCTAAATATAGTAAAAGAAAAAATCCTAAACACAACAAGGGGAAGATTTAGGATTTTTATTAAAATTTGTCAGATATAAGGGTATCAATTGCCATCCCACATAAGGAAAGCTTTTAAAAACCCATCAAGGCCACCATCCAAAACAGCATCAGTATTGCGCGTTTCAAATCCAGTACGATGATCTTTCACCCTGCGATCGTCCAAAACATAAGACCTGATCTGTGAGCCCCATTCATTTTTCATCTTTTGCGCTTCAAGTTTATCACGTTCAGCGCGTTGCTTTTCGAGTTCGATCTCATACAATCTTGATTTTAACATTTGCATTGCCTTGTCTCTATTGGCGTGTTGCGACCTTGCTTCTTGACATTGGATAGCAATACCAGTAGGTATGTGTTTGATCCTAACAGCGGTCTCTACTTTATTGACATTTTGTCCGCCCGCTCCTTGTGCTCTGAAAGTATCCCATTCAATATCGGCTGGATTGATCTGAATATCAATAGTGTCATCTATCATTGGGTGTACAAACACTGATGCAAATGAAGTCATTCTTTTTCCTTGCGAATTGAAAGGACTCACTCTCACCAACCGATGCACACCATTTTCACCTTTGAGCATACCATAGGCGTACTCGCCATCAATTTCGATAGATACTGATTTGATGCCTGCTACATCGCCGTCCACTTTGTCAAGCTCTGTCACCTTATATCCATTTTTTTCGGCCCACATGTTGAACATACGGATGAGCATGGATGTCCAGTCGCAGGCTTCAGTACCACCTGCGCCTGCATTGATCTCTAAGGTGCAACTCAATAAATCTTCGGGCTTGTCCAAAGTAGTTCGGAATTCGATTTCATCCAACACGCCCAAAAGTTCTTGATACTTTTCATCCACTTCGGCTTCTGTTGCCATGCCTTCTTTTTGGAACTCAAGCAAGACTTCAACATCATCAGCAGATGTTTGAAGCTCTTTGTATTTTTCTACCCACTTTTTATTATCCTTAAGTTCTTTAAGGATAGATTCGGCCTTTTCTGGGTCTTGCCAGAAATCAGGGTTGAGTGATAATTGTTCTTGTTCTTCTATTTTTATAATACGCTGATCGACGTCAAAGATACCTCCTTACCAATGTCAATCGCTCCCGTATATCAGCTAACTGTTCTATGGTCATTGCCCTGCATGTTTAAATGGTTAAAAAAAAACCGGAAAAAACTTCTTCAAAGTATCTCCGGCTGTTATATATTTAAAAATTGATTATTGTCCTACGATTTCATCCAGCTCGACATAAAACATCAATTCTGCATCTGCTGGAATAGCAGGCGGACTACCTTCTGGTCCATAACCCAAAGCAGATGGTATAAATAAAAATGCTTTAGCACCTTTGTTCAATTGTGTAAATCCTTCATCCCATCCTTTGATGACTTGTCCTGATCCTACAGGAAATTGGAATGTTTGACCCCTTTGGAATGAGTTGTCAAACATTGTACCATCCATCAATGTACCATAATAGTGTACAGAAACTGTTTGTCCATCAGCAGCATTGGCGCCTTCGCCTTCTTTTACAATGTAATATTTCAAACCAGATGGCAATGATTTAGTTTCCAATTTTCCAGCTTTATAATCTGCTAAGGTAGTCTTTACCAATTCTTCGATCGCTGGAAGTTTTTCCATATTGGCTGCAACTTTAGCTTGCATTTCTGCTTGCTGTGCTTCCACATACTTTTTATTATCTTCTTCAGAAAGTACTTTTATGATCTTAATATCATACACCAAATGTTTAAATTCGGCCATTTCTGGAGATTTTTGTGGTATCGAATCCATTGGCATGATCATTTGATATACATCACCAACTCTAGCTTTTGAGATCATCTCCAAGATGGGATTGGCTTCTTTGCCAGTTGCAAATGTTTCAGGTATCTGAAGTGAAGGCATTTGTGGTCCTTCTTTGATTTCGTTGAGTAGTTTACCTCCGTCACTTGTCACCTTAGCTGTAAAATATACAAAGTCCTTTGCTTTTGCTTCATTTCCGCTACCTTTTGTTACCAAAGTGTATTTATATCCACTTGGAGTTTTTGTTTCGGATGGCTTACATGATGTAATGAGAAGAGCCACTCCTAACATTATTGCTAAAACATTAAATTTCATATTGTTAATTTATTTATGAATGATTAAAATTATTTTATAAATGATCAATTATTTAATTTTGGAAGATATTCAGGCATTACCTTTCTGATCTTGTGCTTGATGTCTTTGAGACTTGCATATACGCCTCCACCAGCAGCATTTTTATGTCCACCACCATTGAAATATTTTTGAGCTATCTCTTGAACAGAAATATCACCTTTACTTCGCAATGATATTTTTATGATTGATGGTTGTTCAAGTACAAAAGCTGCTACTTTTATATTTTCAATCATGAGCATATAATTGACTATGCCTTCTGTATCGCCTCGCTGAATGTCAAAATCTGCGTAATCCTTACGAGTAAGCCACATGATGCCTACACCATAATCTTCCATTATTTCCATCCTATTGGCTAAACAGTGACCTAACAATCGTAGGTGTTTTACTTTTTGAGAATTATATATCTTGTCAGATAATTGATAATCATCTACGCCAATCGTCTTTAGAGCAGCTGCCACTTCGTAAGTATATGGTCTTGTACCGTATCGAAATGAACCAGTATCAGTGATCAATCCCGTAAAGAGGCACTCACCTATGATAGGGTCGATCTTTTTTTGATCGCCTAAATCTGAGATGAGACGAAATACCAGCTCGCAAGTAGAACTCGCTTCAATATCAGAAAACTCAATGTCTGTAAA
Source organism: Saprospiraceae bacterium (assembly GCA_046329385.1). Lineage (GTDB taxonomy): Bacteria > Bacteroidota > Bacteroidia > Chitinophagales > Saprospiraceae > OLB9. The sequence goes on along the minus strand of JAXLUT010000020.1, from coordinate 21,508 downwards.
TGGCTCTGGATCAAGATGATGATCTACCAATACCTTTTTTGCTTTACTAAACTGTATGATTTCACCCAACTTATCCACTCTATCCAAACCATTGAAATCCAAACAAAAAAGAACTTCGCAATGCTCAATGGCCTTTCTTGCCGCATCATGATCAAGGTCGAAAATAATGGCTCGCTGTACACCATGAATAAAACTGTAACTCGTAGGATACTCGCTCGGAAAAATCACCTTCACATTGTGATGAAGCTTTGATAAATATGCCGCCAAACCCATAGATGAGCCGATAGCATCACCATCTGGGTTGCGATGTGTGATGATAGTAATTTCCTTTGGAAATGACAATAATTGTTTTAATTGCTGAATTTCGTCTGACATATAGGGTGCAAAAGTAGATATAAAATCGAAATTGTCAAAATAAATATTTGTTTTTTAGATAGATATAAAATTTGATTTTCCTACTTTTGTGGCGTTTTTTAAAAAATCGAAAAATTTAATAGAAATGTCAGGAAACAGAACTTTTACAATGATCAAGCCAGACGCCGTAGGAGCTGGTTATATCGGAGCCATTTTGGCCCAAATCAATGAAGCAGGATTCAAAATTGTGGCCATGAAATATACCAAATTGTCTGCTGAGAAGGCTGGTGAGTTTTATGCTGTACATAGTGCAAGGCCATTTTATGGTGAGTTGGTAGAATTTATGTCTTCTGGACCTATCGTAGCTGCGATCCTTGAGAAAGATAATGCTGTGGAAGATTTCAGAAAACTCATTGGAGCAACTAATCCAGCAGAAGCAGCAGCTGGCACCATCAGAGCAAGATTTGCAAAAAATATTGGCGAAAATGCTGTGCATGGGAGTGATAGTGATGAGAATGCCGCAATCGAGTCTTCATTCCACTTTGCAGGAACAGAAATTTTCATTTAAAGACTTCCTTTATTAATGCGTATAAAAGGCTATCCTAAAGAGTTTTGGGATAGCCTTTTGTCTTTATTGCTTTGTCTTTCCTTCATATCTCGGATCGTAATCGATCATCCATTCTATCCCAAATTGGTCTCTAAACATAGCAAAATATGAGCCCCATGGACTATCGCCAATAGGCATTTCAATTTGTCCACCAACACTAAGTTTGTCGTAAATAGTATCTGCCTCGGCTTTGCTGGTGGCACTGACTGAAATCTTAAACCTGTTTTCATTTTCATTCACTTGTCCTAATATTTCGGGTACGTCACTGCCCATCAATACATCATCTTGACCAATGGGCAATGATATGTGCATTATTTTATTAGCTTCATGATCAGGAAAACTCTGCTCAGGATTTGAAAATTCGCTAAAACGGATGACCGCTGCAAACTCGCCACCAAAGACGCTTTTATAAAAATTGAATGCAACTTCTGCATTGCCGTTGAAATGGATGTAAGGATTGATAGATGCCATATATATTCGAGTTTGTTATTGAATGATGGCACAATGTTACAAATTGACCAATTTTTCTATGGTATAATGGTCAAATTTTTTTTTACCAAAATGAGTACAAACCAAAATGAGACTTCCTTATCAAATTAACAAATCAATCTGTGTCATGAATAGGAAGGAGTTTTTAAAGAATTCAGGTTTGGCAGTTGGCCTTACAAGTTTGATAGGTCCATTGTCCTTAAAAAGTGCAGCTAATGCATCAAGAAAATTGTCGAGAGAAGACAAAATCCAAACAGTATGCACCTTAGTGCCTTCTGAAACATTAGGACCATTTCCATCTTTACCATCTGGTGATAGTATGTATTGGAGGTCCGATCTCACTGATAGTCAAGCTGGTGTACCTTTTACATTTACCATCAAGCTTTTTGGTACTAACAATTGTGGTGTTTTAGTAGGATATAGGGTAGATGTTTGGCACTGCAATGCCCATGCATTTTACTCACATTATGCAACAGGTGGTACCAACAATGGACATAGTGGACAAAATACACCTTCTGGCAATATCAATCTCATCTATGGTCGTGGTACACAAGTGAGTAACAGCCAAGGAGAAGTGACATTCACCAGTATTTTTCCAGGGTGGTACAATGGCAGGACTTGTCATATCCATTTTGCTATTTACTCGGGTGGTACCGTAGGTAGTCCTAATGGATGGACATTGGAGAGAGTATCTCAATTTACATTTCCAATAGCTGCCAAAAATACACTTTATACTTCACATGCTCCGTATAGCACTTATGGTGCAGACCCTTTGCTACCAGATAATGATAATGTATTTAACTCTCCAGCTGGCTCTTGGTCAACTTTACAATTAGGAACATTAGTAGGTCCTGTAGGTGGCAATCAATATTCTTCTTTTTATGAAACTGCAATCACAGCTACAGGTATCTTGCCATTAGATTTGATTGGATTTAATGGTTCTCTAAAAGGACAAAGTGCTGTGATTTGGTGGAAAACAGCCAATGAAGAGAATTTTTCTCATTTTGAGGTAGAATATAGTTTTGATGGAGATGATTTTGAATATTTGGACACAGTCGAATCAAAAGGCAATGGGCTAAAATCAGACAACAATTATCTATATGAAGATAATGATAAAATCGCATTGGGCAATGTCTATTATAGGCTCAAGATGGTAGATTATGATGGACGATACAAGTACTCCGCACCTGTGGTAGTTAGAAATAATAACGACATCAATATTAGGATTATTTCAGTCCCTGCAGGAGATGTAGTCTCTATCAGTCATCCTTTGTCCAATACAAAATCCAAAGCGATGATCATTGATATCAACGGTAGGATCATGGGTATAGCTGATCTTTATTCAGATACTACCCAATCACATATCGATATATCGGCATGTCCAGATGGTATTTATTTCCTGCTTTACGACAATGGTATGGATAGCAAAACCTTAAAATTTATAAAGCAAGGACACTAAAGATTGCTTTCAACTCAAATTTGTTAGATTTATCTCAGATCAATAGACAACACAAAGGTGTAGCCTGTTTTTCTGAGGTTTTTGTTTTTAGCAAAAAGCAAAAGCAATCTTAAATGATTTTATTAAAATCACATCGACAATTTATAAATATCTTCAGGCTCTAAATTCTGATTAGGGTAGCCCTTGGATACAGCATGGATCATGGCTCTACCTACTTGTGACAAGGTAAGCGTTTTGGCAGGATAAAATGGTGCCAAGATAGGTCCCAATATTTTGTAGATGAGCTTGACATTTACTTGTCCTTTTGTGGCTTTCATGATGGCGGGACGAAAATTATATTCTTGTTTGAATGGTAGTTTCATTAAGGCATTTTCGGTTCTGCCTTTTACTCTTGCCCACATGACTTTGCCTTTTTCAGTGCTATCAGTACCCTTGCCTGATACATATATGAATGTCATGTTTTGATTGGATTCTGCGAGTACTTTTGCAAATGGTACTACAAAATCATAGGTTTTATTAGTGAAACTATCTTCGTTTTCGCCAACAGAGCTCACGCCAGCGCAGAAAAAACAGGCATCATACGCCTTCACTTCATCCATATACTGAGCAATATGAGCAAAATCTTTGATGATCAATTCCTTAAGTTTTGGATGCGATTTTTCATAGTGTTTTCTACCTACTACTAAAACATCTGTGACTTCATCATTGTCCAAACATTCTAGTAATACGCCTTCGCCTACCATACCTGTGACACCTGTTATTATTACTTTCATGATATTTTTCTTTTTATTTATTTGGTTGTTAGTCAATCCATTGATTTGCCCTAATGGTTACTGTTATATGTGCCAAATGATGCTTACAGTGCCATGCATATAAGGCAATATTTTCTTGAATACTTATCTTTCTACCATGTCCAGGGTGGATAAATATTAGAGATAATTGGTTTTGATCCAAATGACGCAGCAAGGTCATCAATTATTTTTATCCAAACATCTATTTCTTCTTGTGAATAGCTATTAGGTTTTTTGTACATTCCGATCGGATATTGTAATGTTTCGATATCAACCATTTCTAAATTATTCATTTGTATATGTTAAAATCAAGTTTTACTTCCATGTCATGATCAAAAGTCCTACTAATATAAACGCAGCACCCGTACCTATTTTCCAAGTGATTTGTTCATTCAAAAACAGAACTGATAGTAATAAAGTCACCAAAATACTGGCCTTATCTATCAAGGCTACTTCTGATACTTGTCCTATTTTTATGGCTTTATAATAAAATATCCAAGAAATACTGGTCGTCAATGCTGAAATGCCAAGTAAGACTACGTCTTTGGTAGTCAGATTTGAAAAGTCCTTGACTTGATGAAATACCAAAACATTGACCCATATAAAAACAAATACAAAGCAAGTCCTTATGGCTAAACCTGTATCAGCGGCTACGTTTTTTAAGCCAGCCTTCGCAATAACTGCAGTGAGTCCAGCAAAAATCATGGAGATAAGGGCGAAAAGTTGATAGGTTTTCAATGCTTCAACAAATTAAAATATTAGCAATTTACCTTTACATATTATTCACCTTATGAGAATGACAATTTTGACAACATTTCATCTGTGATGTCATTGCTATAAACACCATAAGCGTTGACCAAAGTGCCTTTGAGTTTGTATTTGTCTGAAGATATGGCATACAGGATAGATGAATTTTCAGCACTGGAGTCATCTCCTTCTATGCGATACCACTTGTCGATTTCGAATTCATCATGAAAAACCCTAAAATGTCTATCCCTACACTCCAAACAATTTTCTTTCAGATTAAAATCTTCGGTGTATCCTTGGTTTTTAAGGTAATTGATACCATCCACCAAATTACTGAATCCTTCCATTATTTATTTTTTTAATTGATTTTCAATTCGCTTGTCTGGGATCAACCATAAGATGGCAACTACACTAAAACAAGCCAATCCTAAGTAAGGTTGCCAAAATGCAAAGATAATACCAATGACATACAAGCTCACAGAGACGATTTCTTTTGTCTTACTCGACAGCGCTGCACCGATGACAGAAGATTTCCCATCTGAATGCAAACCAGATTTCTCTAAAGCAACAAAAGCCAACGCGCACAGTAATAAATTCAATCCGTAAAGGATAACTGGATGATGAGCAAATTGGTTTTCGCCCATCCATCCTGTTGTAAATGGTATCAAGGACAGCGCAAACAACAAGAATAGATTGGCCCACAAGATGCGACCATTGACTTTTTGAATCGCCTGAAATAGGTGATGATGATTGTTCCAATAGATGCCTATGTAAACAAAACTAAGGACATAAGAAATGAATTTGGGCAAGATGTGAAGTTAAATCGCTCCAAGATGAACCTTCTGGCACTTTCATTTCCAACACCATTATTGTAATGACAATAGCTAAAACACCATCGCTAAAAGCTTCCAATCTATTGGTGGTCATAGCGCGGCGTAGTCTTTAAATTTGGAGTCAACGATTCTATTCCATTCTGGATGTCTTTTGACAAAATCATAAATAAAAGGGCAAAATGGCATCATGGTCAAATGGTGTTGATCTATCCAATGCAAGGTTTTCTCTACAAGAGCAGATCCAACGCCTTTGCCTGCATGACTGGGATCAACTTCTGTATGTACCAATGCCAAATGATGACCCAATTCACCATAGTTGATGAAGGCTACAGCACCATTTACCTCTATTTCAAATCGTTTCTTTGATTCGTTTTTGACGAGCGGTATGTTTTCAAACTCTGGTTTCATTATTAATATCTTGATGTATGGTTATACAAATAAAATTTATCTTGTTCTGTTCATTAACCTTTTGCAAGACACATAACCATTTTTAGGTGAAGATGGTTTAATTGTTGTCGGGTTACATGTTAAATTTAGTTAAGTCTGTTTTTTTCTATATGTGGTCGTTTTTTTATCTCCATTTTTTACAATTAATTGATTTTGAACTGCATTTTTCAAATCTCGACTTGCTGTGGCTGATGAAATATCTTTAAAATAGCTCATATAATCTCTTGAAAACGCTTGATTATTAAATTCGAGGAATATTTCAATTCGGTTATCTTCCGATAATTTTTTTACTGAATTTTTAAGTAATTCACTAAGAGATTGGTCGATTATTTTTAACATATATTCTATGAATTTTGTTGATTTTCCTTCTTTGTCAGCTTTTGCTAAGGCTTTGTAATATTCTTCTTGGTTTTTGGCGATTAATGTTTCAAAAGGGAGAAACTCAAAAATAGGGTAGTCCTGAATTAAAATCAAGGTTTGCCACAATCTTCCCATTCTTCCATTTCCATCTAAAAATGGATGAATAAATTCCATTTCATAATGAAAAACACAACTTTTAATCAATGTTAGTTCTGATTTATCTTTTAAGTATTCAAACAGGTCTTTCATCAAATAAGGAACATTTTCGAAAGGAGGAGCAATATGTTCAACTTTTGAATCCTTTACAATTCCCACACTTTGGTTCCTGTATTTCCCTGGATTTAGTATGAGTTTTTGTAGTAATAATTTGTGTGCATTTAGAAAATCTTTCTCATTGGTAGGCCTTAGTTTGTTGATGTTTTTATAAACTTCAAGAGCATTTAAAACTTCTAAAATGTCTTTTTCAGGACCGATAACTCTTTTGTTTTCTAAAATGGCTGTCATTTGTTCTTCTGTCAAAGTATTTCCTTCAATGCTTAGAGAAGAATGAATTGTTTTAATCTGATTTTGTTTTCTTAAAGTCGGATTGGTTTTGATTAAATATTTAGCATTTACTTCTCCAATTTTCTCCGAAATGGAAGATATAAATTTTACTATTTCTGATGTTAGTAAGTAAGGTGGTTTCATTTTTTGATACTATCATTTGATACTATCACAAAGTTATATTTTTAATTTTGATTTGTAACCAAAAGTTCGGAAAATGTACACACATGTTTTTTATAGATAAATACATTCTAATCAAAAATTTTATGGTTAGCTTTTTTTTTATAGCTTTCCATCAGATTTTTATTTGAAGTACAATATTGACCAAGCTTTGCAATGGTTTAACATAATCAGCTGAACCTGAAATTTTTATGGAGATGATTTATTGAGTTTTTATAAAAACTGTGTTCCATAGGACATTAAACGGATTTGAATTTCCGGAATGTGCTTCATATTTTGGTTAAGAAGTGTATATAGAAATGTGGCTCATGTTACAATCAGCAAGGTATGAACCATGAGGAGAATATATTATAAAGAGTTGTTTTTTTTGTCCCATTCTCTCTTTAGCATTGCAAAGTATAATTCATTTACCCATTTTCCTTTAATGAAAATATTTTCAATAAAGTGACCTTCTTGTCTGAAACCCACGCTTTTTAATAGGTTAATTGAAGCAATGTTTTCTTCATCAACAATTTCAACAACTCTGCGTACACTTTTTTTTTCGTAAAGAAAGTTTAAAATTCCGATTAAAACCTGTTTTGCGTAGCCCTTTTTTTGTTCTTGATGAGAAATTGTAATACCTATTTCAGCAATTCCATTGATTTGTCGATCAATTTTTATGGCACAGTCGCCAATTAGTTTTTTTGTAGTTTTATTTTCAATTCCATATTGTACCCATTCTCCTGTAGTTTCAATAGAGTTTTTTAAATTCTCAGTAATAAAATTTTTAGCTTGATCAAAAGTCAAAACATCAAAACTTTGATATTTTGTAACTTCAGGATTAGAACGATAAAAGTAAAATTCATCTAAATCTGATAAATTTATCTGGCGTATTTTAAGTTCTTTAGTTTCAATGTAAAAAAGTTGCATTACTTTATTTTTTGCATAATGATATAGTCAAAGATACATTTTCCAAACATTATCTCAAGGGTCATTTGAAAGTCCAAGTATTTTTTGTTACGCTTGTTGGCTCAATTCGTCCCAAAACTCTACCGCTCTTCGTGTGTGTGGTATGCAAATAGATCCACCTACCAAATTGGCAATAGAAAACACCTCATACACCTCGTCTGTGGTCACACCGAGTCGATGACAGGTACCTAAGTGATATTTGATACAATCATCACATCTTGAGTACCATCGATGCTACCAATCCTAAGAGTTCCTTAGTTTTTTCTGACAAAGCTCCATCTTGGTAAGCCTGATTATCTAAGCTAAAAAAACGATTGAGCACTTTGTTGTTTTGACCTAAGATGCGCTCATTCATCTTGGAGCGATAATCATCAAATTCTGCTATTAATGACATGATGTTAAGATTTTAATGGGTTTAAACTTTATGTTTTGTATTGGTCGTGCGCCAAAATGAAATGATCATCCTGATAGGAACCAATATTAAAGCTATGGTCGCTCCTACACTAAAAAATATGTATTGATATTTAATGAATTTACCAAAATTATAATCATTTGCCGAAAAATCATTACCAAAAAATTTGATACTTCCTTCTTCATCTATAAATTTTTGAAAATCAAAGAGATTATCAACTTGATACATCAACAATGGTATAGGCAAGAAAATCAATACCATACGCAACCATTTGCTACGAGCATAAGGTGTGTATGACAGTAGAAATAGCATCTTTGTCAAAACTACAAATTCGATAATGGATACGATATTTGGTATGTAAAATGTGTAATTCATCTCGCATCTCAAGTAGATCGGAATGATAAACAAAGCAGCAAACATCAAAGCAAATAGCCATGACAATAATTCAAAATTTAATTTATTACTATTAGAACTTTCTACCATAGACTTTTAAAATTCATCATCAAACTCTTCCATCGATTCTTTCTTCTTGCGCAAGATATATCTCTCAGTCGAAGGCCTCATAGTTTTCAGTTGGCTGCAATTGATCATTTCATCATATCCCGCAGGTGGAGTAGGGAAGTCTGCTTTGTAATCATATCCACAACTCTGATCAGCTTCTAATTTTTGGAAAAACTTTTGTGCTATAGGTCTCGCCATCGTGAAACCTTGTCCTTCGTCCAAGGTGAGAAATCGAATCCATTTGTCATCGCCACCTGTCCATATACCTGTCACTAAACTTGGTGTGACGCCCATAAACCATCCATCGGCAAAATCATTGGTGGTACCCGTTTTGCCACCAATATTTGATTTTAGTCCCATCGTGTATTTGCCGGAAACATTATTTTTCAACATAGCTATCATGATAGAATTGTACAATGGATTGATGGCAGATTTCCTATTTGGAATACCCTGATAGATGACCTTTCCATTTTTATCTTCAATCCTTGTTACAAATACTGGTTGCACATAGGTACCATTATTGCCAAATGCATCATAAGCTCCAGTCATCTCCAACAGGGTTAAATCGACTGCTCCCAAGCATATTGAAGGCAATTTCGGAACAGCCAATCGCCCGTTTTCGAGTCGAAGATTTTTATCTATACCAAGATGATGCATCAGATCTCTCACTGGCGCTACAGTACCCATCTCCTTGAGGAGTTTAACGCTGATAGAATTTTTTGAGTACAGCAAACCTTGAAAAAGATTATATTTAGCTCCCGAAAACTCTTCATCTGCATTGACTGGAGACCATTCTTCTACCATATCAAACCCAGGATCACCAGGTGCTATGGTGTATTGGATGTCATCAAACTCTTGACATGGTGATATATTGGCAACAGCCATCGCTTGGGTATAAACAAATGGCTTGATAGTGGAGCCGACAGATCTGCGCATGGTGACATGATCGTATTTGAAAAAAGTGTGATTGACGCCGCCTACCCAAGCTTTGACATAACCAGTGGCTGGCTCTACTGCGAGCATACCAGCTTGCAAGTGCATTTTATGGTATCTCACAGAGTCATAAGGTGTCATTTCTACACTTTTTTCACCCAATTTGTAATCAAAAACCTTCATCTTGACAGGCGTGGCAAATACCTTTTTAAATTCTTTCTGAAGCTCATTGTATTGTGTCATCATGGGTGACCAAACTTCACTATTGATCAAGCGATGGTATTTGTCTTGATATACTACATCCAATCTTTCGTTTTTGGCGGCTGTGTGCCAAGTGGTCTTATTTTGTTGGATGGAGTCAAGGGTTTTGATGACATTGTCAGACAAGGGGAGATTGGGATAGGCTTCTTCAATTTGGGTCAAGTATTTACCCAATATTTGTTGCCTAAGCGAAAGATATCTTTCTGACCCTTTGCATTGTCCTTCGAGAATATCAGCGCGTAAGTTTTTTTGATAGTCATCTGTGTCATAAGTCCATGGGTCTTTATCTTTCCATGTCTTCCAATACCTATCTTGATTCCAAGCCATGTGCTCATAGACCGCTGCTTCTGCATACAGCTGGTAGGTAAGATCGATGGTAGTATATATTTTGAGTCCATCTGTAAATACATTGTACTCTGTACCATCCGACTTTTTTATATTTTGTTTGGTGAAAAGGTCCTTAAGAAACTTGGTCAACTCAGCCCTAAAATAGGGTGCAGGTCCTTCGCTTTGTGTTCTTCGAGAAAAAGCAGACATGTCCATTTCGCTTTTCATAGCTGATTCATAATTGCTTTTATCCAACTTGCCTGCATCAAACATTAGTTTCAAAACTACATTTCTCCTCTCCTTACATTTGTCTGGAAATCGCCTCGGGTTATAAAGACTTGGGTTTTTGAGCATTCCAACGAGAGTGGCAGCTTCTGCAACGTTGAGTGAATCTTGATGTTTGTTAAAATAAATTTGTGCAGCTGCCTCAATACCATGAGCCCCATTGATAAATTCAAATTTGTTGAGATACATCACCATGATCTCCTCTTTGGTGTATCTCTTTTCGAGTTTTACGGCTGTCACCCATTCTTTAAGTTTGGAAGAGACCAAGGTCAATACTTTTTTAGGATAAGACATATTTTTCATGCTCGGCCGCTGGTATAGTAGCTTGGCCAATTGCTGTGAAATAGTAGATCCACCACCTGAATTTTCTTGTCGCAAAATCAGAGTTTTGAAAGCCACCCTTGTCAAGGCTCGAAGGTCTATGCCACTGTGTTCGTAAAATCTATCGTCTTCTGTCGTGATCAAGGCATCTTTCACATAAGGTGACAATGATTCATAAGCTATGGCTACTCTGTCTTCGATATAATATCTGCCAAATGGTTTGCCTTTGACATCATAAATCACTGATGCTAGATCATAATCTGGGTTTTCCAATTGACTGAAACTAGGTACTCCAGCGCTACCAAACCAGGTGATAAATACACCTAATATTAGGATACATCCCAACACAAGATAGACCAATCTTTGGTTGTATTTTTTGAATTTTGCCAGACTTGCTGGAGACAGGTCACTCATGTTGTTTGCTTAACAATGTTGTGGGATATGATGATTATTCATGCATGAAGATCTTCCAACAAACTTGTATTTTTGTTATGAGCCTTATATCTACCTTTACCAAATTTGGTACCATTGAAGATGGACAAAGGACGCAAGGCTGACTTTTGATCTTCGGGCAGCAGATTGAAATCTTGGCATTTGACGGAGCAAGTATTTTGATACTTTTGTGCACATTCAGCACATTGAATAAATAATATATGGCAAGCATCATTGGCACAATTGACATGGGTATCACTAGGCTTACCACATTGATGGCATTTTGATATTATTTCATCAGAAATCTTCTCGCCCAATCTCTCGTCAAAGACGAAATTTTTACCAAGAAACTTATTTTCTATACCCAATGCTTGAGCTCTACGGGTGTATTCAATGATGCCACCTTCTACTTGATATACATTTTTAAAGCCTTTGTGCTTGTAGTACGCAGATGCTTTTTCGCATCGAATACCACCAGTACAGTACATGATGATGTGCTGATCTTTTTTGTCTTCAAGCATTTTTTCTACAATGGGCAGTGCCTCTCTAAAGGTCTCAACGTCTGGTAGGAGAGCATTTTTGAAATATCCCACTTCGCTTTCATAGTGATTGCGCATATCTACTATGATGGTGCCTGGCTCATCAGCCAGTTTATTAAACTCTTCTGCTTTGAGGTGGATACCCTTATTGGTCACATCAAATGTGTGATCGTCAAGACCATCAGCCACTATTTTATTCCTAACTTTTATGATGAGTTTGATAAATGAACAATCATCGTCCTCTATGGCATAATTCAAGCGGATGCCTTGTAGAAATGTGATGGTATCCAACGCAGTTATGAAATCATCTATTCGAGCTTGTGGCACAGAAATTTGGGCATTGACACCTTCATAAGACACATAAATCCTACCGAGCACGCCGACTTCTGACAAAAGTATATAAAAATGGTCTCTAAACAGGCTTGGATTGCCTAAATGGTAATATTGATAAAAAGACAATGTCACTCTTGGCAATTTTTCTTCTTTGATTCTTTGCTTGAGGACATGCCTATTGACCCTATTGTGTAAAGGTTTCATAATGGTATATTGATCGCTTTTGCAGGAAACGATGTGCTACTTTGTGAAAAAATATAGGCAAAGGTACAAGAAATGATTATAATTTTGATGTAATTATACATTTCACTATACAAAATGGTGGGATTTTTTATCCTTACTGATACCATTATTCCCACACTACATTATACGAATCTATCTGCCTATGACTACAAATTTTCCAGTTTTGAGATAATCATCAAAATACACCCGATAATAGTATGTGCCACTGCTCCAAGTATTGGCACTGAGGGTATCATGCTGGTTCATATTGGCTTGCCAAAAGATCTGCTTGCCACTTGCATCTAAAACCTCTAAAGTAAATGGCATATCATGGTTGGTATTTATACTGATTGGAATGTTATTGTTTACTGGGTTTGGAGTGAGTTCAAAATAATAATTGCCTGTTGTGATAGATAAGCCAACAGTAGAAGTATCTCGTTGGGTTTTTAGATTGATATTGTCAACATAAATGACATTCCCAAACTTTCCGATATTTCTAAATGCGACGATTACTTTTTCAATATTTATATATTCTTTTAGGTCAATAGAGTCTTGAGTCCATTGGTCATCATTAGGTATAAAGTACGACTGCTGATCTGGGCCTGTCGCTAAATCATTGCCACCTTTCCTATATAATTCTGTAAAGGATGCGCCACAATCTGTTGAAACAAGTATGGCTAAGGTATCAGCATAGTTGTCATCATATTTGACATAAGCCCGATCAAATTGAAGTATTGCGCTTTTTGTACTGTCCAAATTTACATCAAATCTCATATCACCGTAATGACCCAATGCATCGTAATCAAAATTGTCGGCAATCATACTACTTTCACTCAGACCATAGGCTCCAGTGACACTACTTTTTGACCAGCCTAAGCCACCATTTTCTATTTTGCTTTCCCAATTTTCAGGAGGGAAGTTACTTTCAAATGTTTCAACTACCGTCAATGGCGGATTATAATGTTCAATAATCACTTGCATTGAGTCTTTACTAATATTTCCTTGGCTATTTGCGACTGTCAAATAAGCTGAATATGCGCCAGGTTTTGAGTATTGAACTACTTGTGCTATTTCATTGGATGATTCAGGTATGCCACCTGGAAATTCCCACTTTATTTCACCTGATTGATCTATAATACTTGTAGATACAAACCTAAACCCGTCGATTTTGCAATTGTCGTTACCTTTCCAATTGTCAACGGTAATATTGGCAAATGGTAAGCTTGGATTTGTATGGAATTGACTTTCCCAAACTCCTTTGCCATAACTTGCCACTACTATCTTATTTTCTTTAAAAAAGGGCTTCGCACCAACACAAGGCATATATTTTGGCAAACCTTGATTGAAGATAATCCAGTCAGTCATGGAGTCATCTCTATAATATACTGTGTTGTTGGTAAAGCAATATATACCACCATTTGTAAAAGGAACTGATACAATTTCATGGATGTTTTCATCGCCCAAGAGTGTGCCTGAGATATCGTACCAAGATGATCCACCATCAATAGATTTGAATATTTTTGGATGCGATCCTGCATAAGTATAAGCGAAATATACAATATCTTTATTGCTGATATCTATTGCCAAGGTTGAAATGGTTTTATTGCCTGTGGAAGGCGGAATTTGTATTTCATCCCAAGTTTCTCCTCCATCTTTTGATTTGAGTAAAATTGAATTTTGTCCATTTCCAGACCTAAAATTGGCAAACATACAATTAGGATCATCGAAGGAAATTTCTATATCCTGAGTAAAGTATTTTTCTTGAGGAATGGTGTACAATTCATTAAATGAAATAGCTCCATTGGTTGATTTCCAGATTTTACCATCTCTCCCTAAATAGCAAATATTATAATTTTTAGGGTGGAATTGGATTTCACTTGATTCTGCGGGAAAATAACTTTCGTTGGGCTGCATTCCAATTCCAAAGTATTGGAGATTTCCTAACAGTTCATTAGAAATTCTTACACCACCGACATCGCTGGTATATACTATTGTATCAATACCAGGATTGGAGTATCCAGTTGGTGCTTCTCCGCCACCAAGTGATTTGGCTATACCATCGCCATAATTTTCATGATAAGCCAAATTACCATTATGGTAAAGACCTCCAACAAAAACCTTATCATTCCAAGCATGGCCAAATCCCCAATAGTCTTGGCCTCGTACACCATACATCTTTACATCAGGTTGTGAAAAGAAAAAATCTTTTGAAAAATAGATGCCGCCATCTGTGGTAATATAATAATCATCTCCAAAAGCTCTAAAATCTTGCATATCTACATGGATACTTATTTTACCACCAAAGTATCCTGCCCAAGGCTCCATAGTAGCGCCACCGTCAAAACTTCTCCAAAGATTAAGTCCACCTATCAATACATTATTAGGATCGGTATTGCTTACCATCAAAGCACAATTATAAAATCCTTGATGATAAGTTTCGTTGACACCATTGTCAAAAGTAGTAGTATTGGGATGATCTGTACTGTAAGGTCCACCAACAGGACCATTGGGCAATATCCAATTTTGACCACCATCATCACTCCTAAACAGGCCTATAAATCCGCTATCTCCAGCTTTAGAGTCACCTATCAAATAAGCATACACTCTATTTGGATCAGCATGCGTGACACCAATACGACCACCTTCGCAGTACCTATTTGGGTCATCGCTATGATACCATCCATTATTGGAGATCTTCCATGAAGTGCCACCATCTTGCGAAATAAAAAATTCGCAAATGTTTTCTTGCTGATTTTTCTTAAGTAAATATAAAATTGCAGGATTGGCAGTGTTGACCTTAATATCATAACAAGATTCAGTAAATGTTGTATTCCATGATTTACCGCCGTCTCTGCTTTGATAAAGTCCTTTGGCTGCACAGATATAAATAAGATTGGCATCAAATGGATGTATTAATATTTCATTGGTACCCAAACCCGATATATCCATAATGGTAGTCCAAGTACGACCACCATCTGTAGTCATATTGACTAAATTTCCACCTCCTGAATACACTATATTTTCATTGATTGGGTCAATGGCTATTGCAGAATTACCCAAATAGGCATAGTCTGTAGAAACGCAATGCCATGATTCAGCACCATCAGTACTTTTATACAATTCTCCAGGTTCAGTACCACAGTAAAGGACAAGTGGATTGCTCCGTGAACGAGCCAACGAATATATGTTGGTTTGTTCTCCCTTCTTTTGAATCCCATTGCCTTCATATACTTGAAATGGGCCTAAAGATTGCCAATGAGCAGTATCCGACCTTAGATGCCTTTTATTTAATGCGAATTTGTTTTCAAATGTATTTTGTTGTGTCCTGATTTGATGTGGATTTGGCATACTTATAAATCCATCTTCCTTCATATATGGCCTCACAAGTCTTGACCATCTTTTGAAATATTGGGTATGGATTGACTTCTTAAAAGGATGTTTAGTATCATACTCCTTTTTTAGTCTGATTATTTTTAATAAATTTGGATTATCATGATACATTTCTTTTGCCCATTCAGGGGCTTGAGCTATCTCAAAAGGAGACGGATGCTGCAATTTTTGGGCTTGCAAAGCATTAAATCCACATAAGTATATAAAAAAGATTGATATGTAATGATTATTCAGACGCATAAAAATTTGATTTGGGCGACAAATGTATTATTGATTTTGATTAATTTCAACATTTTATTATTTTATTTTGAAATTAATTATATTTTAATAAGTATATTTCATGCATTAATAATTTGTATATTTGCATTCTGCTTATCAATATTTTATTAATCATTAAATCACAAAAAGAAATGGAAAATTTAGTTGGATTTTTAATTCATTCTGTACTTGGTGCAGGTGGTGGTTATGGTGCCAATATGGCAAAGCCAAACGGGCAAGGTATGATTACCAATCTAATTCTTGGTGCTGTTGGAGGCAATGTTGGCAACCTATTAGGTGGAGTCTTAGGCGTCTTGGGAGATTCTGATTTTTCAATTGGATCAATACTCTCTGCCTTATTGGGTGGAGGATTGGGTTCTTTAGTTGGCGGATTGTTGAAGAAATCTTGATTAGTTACGCCTCATATTTGATAAAAATTTAGAGCGATTTCAAAGTAAACTGAAACCGCTCTATTTTTTTTAAGACCTGCATTTTTAACGCAAAAATTTATGTTTGATATACTTGGTGAACCAAATATCGCTTATTATTGTTGGATAACCCAAATACAAAATAAAAGAGACCATGGCCACTATTCGATTCAAATTTGAAGACACATCTATACCAGAAGTCATAGCGGAAGGTGTCTCCAAAGGTTACTCCATCCTTGAAGTAACTGAAGATGTCGATGTGCATCTTAATCACAATTGTGGTGGTGTATGTGCTTGTTCTACTTGCCATATCTACCTACAAAAAGGCCAAGAAAGCATAGAGGAGATTTCGGACAAGGAAGAGGATTTTATTGATAGAGCCATCAATCCAAGATTGGAGTCAAGATTAGCTTGTCAATGTATCATCTTGGATGAAGACGCCGATATCGAAGTTATCATTCCTGATCAAAAAAACATCATTGGGCACGAGCATTAAATGTTTGATTAATCTCAAACAGCGGCGTATTTATTTTCTTAATCCTTCAAACAGCCAATTGGCCAAGGCCTGCCTATTGTGATTGATGAGCAATCTCTTTTGATCAGCAGCATTTCTTATATTGGCCAATTCGACAAATAACATCGTAGGTGCAACTGTTCTCACCATATAGATACCTCTATCTTCGACAAATCCTTGATATCCACGATCTTTTTGGTGTTGATTGTACTTAGATTCAAACACTTCTTGCACCGTTTGAGCCAGTTTTTTGCTGCTTGAGCTATTCTTATTGTAATAGAAAAATACATCTTGACGGGTATCTTTGTTGCGTGAGTCCACATGTATCTCTATCGCCTTGTGTACTTTGAAACCTTTCTTTTTATATTTGCGGTGCAAGGCATTGACGGTGGCTGCTCTGTCTCTCAATCTTTTTTTCTGGCTGATAGGAATCGTTGTTTTACCCAGTGTTTTCTCATCGCAATCACACTTCAAGTAAGCATCGTCTCTGATGCCATCATTGAGATCTTGGACGATCATCTCTACTGTAGCGCCATGTTGCATAAGATTTCTGGCTAATCTCAGAGATACATCATAAGCATATTCATCTTCGCACATATCTGTATGTCCATCCGTACACATAGCTCCTGGGTCAGGCCCACCATGACCGCTGATGATATAAAATACCTGTCCAGCCAAGCTAAAATCCTCAATAAAAACTTCTTCATATCCCTGGCCCATCAAAGGAACATTGATGGTTTTTACGCCCGTTCTTTTTAGGCTGGTAGCAGTAGGTACATATCCTTTGGTTTCGTTTTTTTCACTCGAATCTACCAAACCAGAAATAGCTGTAGCGTTTGATGTGTTATCAGTATCTATTGTTTCGTTTTCACAATCAAATTCTGACACTGGCACCCAAAGTTTTTTACTTGATTTGTAATGTTGATCTCTAATGCCTGCTTTGAGTAAATCTGCATTGAGTTTTTCTACTTTTTTTGCGACGCTGAGATCTGAAATCCCTGCTGAACTCCTTATGTTTTTACCATTGTATGGGACGATCAAGAGAGGTAACTTATATATTCTTCCTGCTAAAATTTTATTTTTTGACTTTAAGTGATTGATTTCGCAAAAGGTCTCAATATTGCAAGTGTGTGGTGTCAAAAGATATCGTTTGAGTAGCTTTTCTATATTTTCACCTTTGCGCACTTTTGCTACTGCATGGTCATTTGATTTGGCATCAATGGTCTGACCTAAAATACATAAAATGAAGATAAAAACTGATCGCGTCATATCATCGGAATTTTGAGAATAAAATGCAAATATACATATTATTATATTAACTAATGTGTAATTTGTTGAAAAAATAGAAAATTAGTCAGTTACACATGCTAAAAATAAAAAAATGTGGCATTTTATATTTGTATAACGTAAAGTAGTCTGTATTTTTGTTGCAAACATTTGCAAAATGTCAAATATATTTTTGGAGAATAATGGAAATTTTAAAAATTTTGGTTGGGAGCATGGCTTGGCCTTTACTGGTTGCATAATCTTTATCATTTTCATACTCCGAACAGCCAAAACATCTTGGAATGGAGAGCAACAAAGATTGTACATTACCATCATTTGTAGGTTTGGCGCTTTCATGCAATTGTTTAAATTGTTTTATCGATACAGCGAAGGTATCATGAATCCGGCAACTGACCTACCTTTACACCTTTGCAATCTTCTGACGCTTTTGATTCCTATTGTTATGTGGTACAAATGGAGGACAATGTGGGCCATTACTTTCTTTTGGATCATGGCTGGATGTGCACAATCTATTTTTACGCCTACATTGACAGAATCTCTCCCACATTATGAAGCCATCAGGTATTGGGCTGTACATGCGGTCATCATCTTAGGCGCACTATATGGTACTTATGTATTTGGATGGACCTTGACTTGGCAGGATGCGGTAAGATCTGCTATAGGCATCAATGTGCTTGCCATGATCTTATACCCCATCAACTTAGCTTTGGGAGCAAATTATATGTATCTCAATGCTAAACCACCTGGAAAGACTTTTTACGATCTTTTGGGACCTTGGCCAGATTATATTTTTATGTTAGAATTTGTTGTGGCATTTGCATTCGCATTGGTTTTGATACCATTTTACTTACCTAAGCTGAAAATATATTTAAAGACGAATATCTTGAGTTAGTTTTTTATTGTATCGAGCACACTTGCACTTATGGTGGAAGTTTCATTCCAAAATATTAGTCAAAAATCCCTTCGCTTAAGGATGAAATTCTTGATTGAATACCTTAAATAAAAGACTTTTACATATTACTATTTTTCCTAAATAATAACTACATTTGCCTTTTTTAAAAATAGATGGTCATCTTATGGCAAAAAAGTCGATTCAAAAGTCAAATACAATAAAAGTAACTGCACCAATACAAAACAAAGTAGTAGCTACTAAAAGTGTTGTCACATCTTCAGTGCCTTGGTGGCCACCATTACTGGCAATGGTTGTCACATTTTTGTGTTTTACATCATCTTTAGATAATCAATTTGTCAACTGGGACGATGACCGAAATTTCTATGAAAACAAATTGGTGCAGCACATCGATAAAAATAATTTTTGGGAAAATTCAAAGGAGATTTTCAGTTCTGGAGTCATTGGCAACTACAATCCTTTGACCATTTGGACTTTTGCTATTGAAAAGATAGCTTTTGGTTTTGATAAGCCCTATTACTGGCATTTGGACAATTTACTCTTGCATCTCATCTGTGTTTTTTTTGCTTATAGAATAGCTATTTTGCTTGGTGTAGGTTGGCAAGGTTCGTTGCTCATTGCTTTGCTTTTTGGTATCCATCCTATGCGTGTCGAATCAGTGGCTTGGGTAACAGAAAGAAAAGATGTGCTATTTGGAGCATTTTATTTGGCTGCCTTGTTGCAATATGTCAAGTATAAATTAGATCATCTCAATATCAGATGGATTTGGATGACTTTGTTTTTTGTGCTTTCACTTTTCTCAAAAATACAAGCAGTTTCTTTGCCTTTGAGTTTGATATTGATCGATTACTACATGGATAAGGAGTGGACTATGAAGTCAGTTATCAATAAGATTCCATTTTTTATATTATCGCTTATATTTGGTATTGTTGGAGTCATCATGCTCAGAGATTTTGGTTCGCTGTCATCCGCCAGTGATACTACGCAGTTTAGTTTCTTTCAGCGATTGTTTGTTGGGGCTTTTAGTTTTATCATTTATTTGGTCAAATTAGTAGTACCTTTTAGGATGTCGCCTTTATATCCATATCCCAATTATTTCCCTTGGTATTTTTATCCATCCATGTTGATCTTGCCGATCGTGCTGTATGTGTTATATCAATCTTACAAAAATGAGTGGAAAGCTATATTTTTTGGCTTGTCATTTTTCATAGTCAATATAATATTCTTGTTGCAAATATTGGGAGCAGGTCAGGGCTATCTGGCAGATAGATTTACCTACATAGCATATTTTGGCTTGTTTTTTATAGCGGGCTATTACTTTGATAGATATTTGAATAGAAAAGAAAGCAATTCAAATGTAGGTTTGTTTGTGATTGGCGTTTTTGTCATGGTTTTCGGATTCATGACTTTCCAACAGAATAAAATATGGCAAGATAGCGGTACGCTTTGGTCTCACGTATTGAAATATTATCAAAATACGACCTTGCCTTATGGCAATAGAGCCAACTTCTACCGTGATAAGAAGATGTATAAAGAAGCCATTGCAGATTATAATGTAACAATAGGAATGAAAGGTGACCAACCTCAAGCATACAATAGTCGAGCAAGATTGTATTTTGATTTGGCCAAAGGACGAGATTCATTGATGTTGGCTTTAAACGATTACAACAAAGCTATCCAGTATGATCCGAAGGATGGTGAGTTTCGGGTCAATCGCGGAGCTACCTATGCGAGACTGGGCGACATCCAAAAAGCCATCGAAGACTTGACGGAGGGCATCAAATTGAAGCCCGATCATGCAGTGGGTTATCTCAACAGGTCCATCATGTACCACAATCTCAATCGAGTAGATTTAGCATTACAAGATATAGAGTCGTACCTCAAATTGGTACCATACAATGGTGATCTTTGGTACGAAAAAGCAAGGGCACTGCGATTGCTGGGCAGGACTGAAGAGTCCATACCAGCATACACCGAAGCAATGAAATACGAATCTGGCAACAAAGCTCTCTTTTATTACGAAAGAGCAAAAACATATTTTGAATTGCATAAAATAAATGAAGCTAAAGCAGATTTGCAACAAGCTATTTCTATGGGATTCAACGGAATTGACCCAGCATTCAGAATGCAATTAGGTATGTAATGATCCACCAATTCAAAAGTTTGTTCTTCAACTTACCCTTGGACGAAAAGGCCAATGTCATTACACATGGTTTTGGGTTGGTATTGGCTATCTTGGCTGCGCCTTGGCTTTTGTGGTCTGAATGGCAGCCTATACATCTGCTCGGTTTAAGCGTGTTCGTATTTGGTATGGTGTTTATGTTCACCAGCTCTACTTGCTATCATTTGGCCAATAAAGAAGTGAGAAAAAACAAGTGGAGATTAATAGATCATCTT
>JAXLUT010000002.1:0-230758 GCA_046329385.1 Saprospiraceae bacterium | reverse complement strand
CGATAAGGATAATCCAAATGGAGGATCATTAACATCTGGAATTATTATTGAAGGAAAATATTGGAGTAATACATTTGGTCAAGGTGAAGACGTTTTTACAATAACAGATTTTACTGAAGTTACGACAAATAATCCATTGACAAACCCGATGACAATCACACCATGGAATAATTTGGGTTGGAAGAGAGTTACAGCGACCATCACTTTGCCACAAGCTACTATTGCCAATGCATCTTGGTTTAAGTTGTATTTTTCAACGCCTTTAAATACTGTATTGGCAAGTGATGGGAAAGGAATATTATTAGACAATGTATGTATTACAGAAGTACCAAATGCAGTAACATTTAGTTTAAGTCAAATAGCACCAACCTGTACGAATAATAATGCTGATAACAATGGAAAAATCACATTAAATTCTGTTACAAATTCAGACAAATATGGATATAGCATAGGAGCAACCTATTCAGGTACACCTGATTATGCAAATGCTACACCAGTTCCATTGGGTTTACCATTTGATATCATTACATCTATTCCAAATACAGGAGGTACATACACTATTAGATTTTTTAATGGTTCAGATGGTTGTTATAAAGATACAAGTATAACTATTAATCAAGTTATTTGTTCATCAGGAGCTTGTTCATCCACAATAACAGCAAATCTAGGTACCTGTAATTCTACAACGAATCAATATACCTTGTCAGGAATAGTAACGTTCACAAATCCGCCTACAACAGGAAACCTGACAGTATCTGTAGGAGCAATACAACAAACATTCAATGCCCCATTTACAAGCCCACAATCCTATACTTTGAACGGCTTGACAGCAGATGGAGTGAGCCATACTGTAACAGCGGTATTTAGTGATGATCCGAGTTGTACTGCTTCAGTTTCTTTTTTAGCACCAATTAATTGTTTGTTGGTATGTGCAGTTACTGAGAGTCATTCATCTCCAGTTTGCAATAGTAATGGCACTGGCAATATTTCGACAGATGATTGGTTTAGCTTCAACTTGACCGGGACGGTCGTAGATGGTAGCGGTAATTATGTGGTGAAAATTGGTACATGGACAAGTCCACCTATCACAAGTGGCCAATCAGTCAGTATAGTTGGTAATGGCTTGGGAGGCAATCCTTCACTACCTGCGAATAGTTCCAATATATTAATAAGAGTCGAAGACGCTGTCACCAATACGTGTTTTACTACTTTTACGGTAAGTAGTGCATCATGTAGTGGTTGTCCTACACCAAATTGTGGTACTATAACTGTTCAAAAAATTTAATCATGAGATTATTATTTTATGTATTTAGCATATTAATCATAGTATCCAATTCAAATGCCCAAGAATTTAGCGATGCTTCTTCGCTATTACCTCAGTCAGGTACTTTTTATTCATGGATGCAAAAAGGGGCAGCCGATATGGATGGAGATGGTTATGATGATATTGTTAGAGCAAATACTTCTGGACAGTTCTCCTGACTTGTACCTTTTAGTGCGGTGGAAATAACTTAGCCACCAAATCGGCCATTTTGGGTGTTTGCTCTGCCTTTACAATGACGGTTTTATGGGTTATATGATTTAGGATTTGGCCATCTACTATTTTTTTGGATTCATCTATAAACTTTCTTATCGATACACCTGCTTTTAATTCGATGTGTTTGGAGATTACTAAAGCCATAAAACATATCAGTATGTGCAGTTTTATTGGTTGTTCCTTAAAATGGAATATGGGTCTGGTTTGCAGGTCACTTTTGGATATTCTAAATGCCTGTTCTATTTTATATAGTTGATGATAACGTGCTATAATTGTTTTATTGTCCACTATTTTTTCTTCTAAATTTGTGTAATAACCTTTGATACCAAGTAACTTTTTTGTTTTCTCAATAAGCTCATCGTTAAGTTCCATTTTTTGATCTTTGGTCTTTGTAAATTTTAGTTTTTTGCTCTTTGATGGCACTTGTATTACCTGTTTTGCTTTTTCGATTTGTTTGTTCATTTCATACAAATCTTTGCGGTAACGCACAGAAGAATAGCTGCAAATTAAATATCCTAATTCTGTCTTTATCCTTATACTTTTACCATCTTCTCTGACGATTTGCTTGTCTACTGTTTCAAGTAGCTCTATGGAGAGATTACCCATTCTTGCGCCTACTATATAATTGATTTCATTTTGATTTAATTGAGTTATGTTTTGTGAACTAATCATTGCTGCATCTGCGACCACTGTAAACGCTTTAACTTTGTTTCTATCGATAAAATCTTGTATGGTAGGAATAATGGTATGTCCTTCAAATGTATTTCCACTGAATACTTCAAATGCGATTGGAAAACCTTCTTTGGTAACCAATAGTGCCACTAATATTTGAGGTTGTTGCGATTTACTGTCTTTTGAAAAACCATTCTTTCGTAGGTCGTCTTCTTCGAAGGTCTCAAAGTAAAGTGTTGTCACATCATAAAAGACAATGTCAAAATTGAATGAATAATGCTCTTTTGCAAACTCCACTACTTTCATCTCTACCTTTTCCTTTAAGTCAACGCATTGGGGAGCTATTTTGTAATAGCTCTTGCGGCTATGTTTTATACCAAAAAACTGTTCCATTAGGTCAAGGGAACGAAGTTTGGATGCAGGTTCAAAAATTCTCATCGTGACTAAATCATTCAATAAAAGTGGCAGACCAGCAAATCCCATTTTATCCTGTATGACACTAATCTGCTGGTAGAAAAAACTATATTGAACTCCAATAAAGGTACAGTGATTGAGATGAATTAATTTATTTGGACTTTCGTCTGGAAAAATGGACAATTGTTTTGAGAAGTCTTTGATCCATTCTTCTGCTAATAATAGAAGCTCATCCAACTCAGCTTCAGTATGAGCCGATCCGATATGGTGTAAAATAGTTCGTTTGTTGTTTTGATACCGTACTATTTGAACCGCCTTAGCTTTTGATGCGGTCATTACTACCCTGATTTTCATGTCCAAATACCCCTTTAGTGCGGTAAATTTATATAAAAAAATCATTATAATGCTGATATTCAGCAATTTAAAAACGCACTAAATTTACTGGGGACAAGTCAGGAAAAAACTACCAGTCCTTCTTGATCTTCTTATTTCTCCCATCACTCCTGCGGAGTTTCTGTTGGACTTTTTTCTCCTCATTGTCTATAATGTCCAATAATTTTCGAGCTTCTGATTCTGATAGTTTTGGATTTTTATCCTGATTTTGATTTTCACCTTGATTTTGTTGGTTTTCCTTTTTACTTTGATCTTGATTTTGCTGCTGATCTTGTTGCTGTTGTTCGTTCTTATTTTGTTGCGGCTGATCTTGTTGTTGTTGCTGATCTTTCTGCTGTTGTTGTTGCTGATTTTGTTGTTGCTGTTGTTTTTTCAATGCCTGTCTGGCAATGGCAAGATTTTCTTTCGTAAACTCATTTTCAGGACTAAAGCGCAAAGACTTTTTATAAGCTTCTATGCTCTGTTGGTATTCCTGCTTATTGTACAGTGCATTGCCTTGATTGTAATATATGTCAGATTTTTCTACGTCAGTGGTAGCTTTTTGAGCAGCCTCTTCATATTTTTTGGCAGCCTCTTCATACCGTTCCTGCTGCATCAAAGTATTGCCAAGGTTGTACGAAGACTTTACAGAAGGTTTAGCTTCCTCTGCTTTGCGGTATTCGGTTTCTGCTTGCGAAAACTTATTATACCCATACAGCATGTCACCATTTCTTAAACTCTTGTGTGCTGATTGGGCATGCAAGCTTATATTGTAAAGAAGTATTATTGTAACACAAGTTAATCTATTCATTTTCAATACTTTGCTTTCAATTTATAAAAAAATAAAAATAAAATAATAGCTATGGATGGTAACAAAAAATACTGGTAATAGCTCGAAAATTCCGAGTATGACTTGATTTCCACAGTTCGCTTAGTTAGTTTTTCAAGCTGAATATTAATATCATCTACAATTTTTTGTTCATCTTCAGCGAGCATATAAAATTTGCCATCTCCTGCATCAGCCAATTCATTCAGAAGCTGTTGGTTAATGACAGATCGCACTGGATTACCTTCTTCATCTGTCTTGTAGGTTTCTCTACCTTCTTCTATCACTGGTACCATACCGCCAGCTTCAGTTCCAACTCCAATTGTAAATATTGTCCATCCTGCACTATTTGCTTTTTCGGCCATAGAAATGGCATCATCATCTTGGTCTTCACCATCAGAAATGACGACCAAAGCCCTCTGATTATTGTCTTTAACACTTCGCATAGCCAGATCAATAGCCTCGCCAATAGCAGTACCCTGGGTACCGGCCATATTGGTACTGGCGGCTTTGCAAAACAATTCTGCTGCTGCATAGTCGGATGTGAGTGGCATCTGAAGGTATGCGCCACCTGCAAAAAGGATCAAACCCAATTGGTCACCTTTCCTAGATTCTATAAGTCTTGATAAAAATCTTTTGGCCTTTTCCAATCTGGATGGGCTGATATCAGTGGCATTCATACTATTTGATATGTCTAAAGCTAACATGATGTCACTTTTTTCAGTTTTGATTTTTTCCTTTTTTTCGCCCAATTGTGGATTAACGAAGGCTATAACTAAAAAGATCAATGCTACAAACAACCAATACATGTACTTTTTTTCGTCCGATTTATTTTGCCAAAGTCGATTCAGCAGGTTTTGATTGCTGTAAGCCTGAGCTCGAATTTTCCAATTTTTGGCAGACAAATACCATACACCAGCCATCAATGGAATCAATGCCAAGAGGTAAAATAATGTACTGTCTTCAAATCTAAACATGCCTACCTTTTTTACATCAACTGATAGTGCGAAACAAAGTCGCCTTTAATAACCACCATAACAATAACATAGCTAAACCAAGGTATAAGAAGATGCGATACTCATCTTTGTACCGTTTGAAAATGTCTATTTCGATCTCGGTTTTCTCAAGGCGATCTATCTCAGTGTAAATGTTTTCTAGACTTTGTCTATCAATGGCTCTAAAATATTTACCGTCTGTCATCTCGGCTATTTTTTGAAGCAGTTCTGTATCGATTTCTACTTGAGCCATGGCATACATATACTGTCCATCACTTCTCCTATTGACTGGAGATAATGCTTGCCCCATTGTACCTACAGCTATAGTATAGACTTTTACGCCCATTTCTTTTGCAATGTCAGCAGCAGTATTAGGATCAATATATCCAGCATTATTGACTCCATCTGTCAGTAAAATGATGATTTTGGATTTTGCCTTCGAATCTTTTAGTCTATTGACAGCAGTAGCAAGGCCCATACCAATGGCTGTGCCATCTGCCAACATGCCAACTTGAAGACTACTCAAAAAGTCGGTCACTATTTGGTGATCCATCGTGAGCGGACATTGAGTAAATGCCTCACCTGAGAATACAACCAAGCCCAATCTATCATGTACCCGCTTAGCAACAAACTCTTTGGCTACCATCTTGCTGACTTCCAACCTGTCTGGATCGAAATCTCTTGAAAGCATACTACTAGACAAATCCATGACCATCATGATGTCGAGACCTTCAGCTTTGATTTTTTCTTCTTTTAGGTCAATTGAGGTCTTGCCATAGCTATAATGAAAAATAGTATAGACAAAATCTGTAATATTGGAAGCCAAGGATATACTCTCCTTCCAGGTGGTCACTTTTTTTAAAGACGAAAGGTCTGAAATCGTAATGGTAGCAGCAACAGATTTTTTAGCATAATATTGCCACCAAATCATGTATGGAATAACTAAAAATCCTAAAAACCACCAAGGAGAGGCAAAATGTATATTGGACAAAAATTGCATCATGATTCCATAGGTTTTTCTGGCAATGTGGATTTTGTATTTTCTACAAAATCAATGGCCTTCGTCATAAAAATACTATGAATATCTTCGTCAGGCTTGGCTTTAGCAAATTTGACAAGGTCTGCCACCTGCAAAATTTCTTTGAGTGTATCCGTGTATTTGGGATTAAAATCAACTTGGTACAGAGCGGTCACTACCTCATCTGTGGTCATTTCTGGAGCATTGACATGGTATCTTTCTTCCAGATATGTTCTGATGATATCGGTCAAGCCAGATTGATACTCCTTGATGTAGCCTTGTTGCCAAAGTTGAGCCCCTTCTAGATCTTTCAACGCATTGATGGCTTTAACATGTGCTGGTAATATAATTGCTACTTCTTGTAATAGTTTCTGATGGTCTTTGGTCTTTCTTTTTATAGAAATAATATCCAATACCAGCTAAAACAATGGCCCCTAATAAGACATAAAAATACATCAAATAATCTGTGATGTTTGCCTCTTCTACCATGATGTCTCTAATGGGATTGAGTACGATGGTATCAGATTTTGTCATTGTTATAGGCAAAGTGACTACAATTGATTTTGCTGAAGTAGGCAATTGTTGCATCCCATCAGCCGCAATCACTTGTGGACCAGGCAAGTCAAAAACGCCATTATTGTAAATAGAAACTATTAAGGTATTCTTAATCACTTGTTGTCCATTTTCTTGACTTACTGGTATGTTTTGAGCATTGATTCTGTAATCTTGGTCAATTTTTTTCCATGTTCCAAAGTCTAAAATTTCAAGGTCTGCATACTTCTCCAGCGAAACAGTATCTTGAGTATATACTTTGTTTGGAATGGTTTTGTAATGTGAAAAATCTAAAGCATCTATCTTTACTCCTACTGGAAAAACTACTTTTACATCAACAGAAATCTTATCTCCAATCTGTACAGAGTCAACTGCAAATTGAGCTGAAGATACTATTTGTCCTGCTGCGTTGTTCATAATAACCAACAGTATTGCGCCTATAGCAAGTATAGAAAATATGCGTTGTAACCTCATCTTCTTGCCCTTTTCTTAAAAAATAATTGCATCGCCATGACATAATCATCTTGCGTATCAAGAGAAATCGTATCGCATTTTGCCCGATTGAATATACTTTGAAAAGTAATCTGTTCCTGTTGGAAAAATTGTTTCCAGTTTTGTCTTACTATAGGATGAGAAGTGTCCACCAATTTGCGCTCATCAGATTCGGCATCTTGCAAGTAGATCAAACCCGCATCTGGTAGTTGTTTTTCGCGACCATCGTTAAATTTGATGCCTATGATGTCATGTTTTTTAGCAGCTATGGCCAATGATTGTTCATAATTGCTGCTTTTAAAATCTGAGAGAATGAAGGCAATACTTCTTTTCTTCTCTATATTGTTGAGATAAATCAAGGCTTCATTTAGATTGGTGCCTTTCTGACTTGGAGTCACATTGACCAATTCTCTAATAATACGAAGTATGTTTTGTTTTCCTTTTTGTGGAGGAAGGTATTTTTCTATCTTATCAGAAAATAAAATGGCTCCCACTTTATCATGATTGGTAATAGCAGAAAAAGCAATCACTGCTGCCAACTCTGTCATGATGTCAATTTTGAAGGCATTGGCTGTACCAAAAAATGAAGAAGCCGATACATCTATGAGCAACATGACAGTCAACTCTCTTTCTTCTTCAAAAATTTTGATGTGTGGACCACCTGTACGAGCAGTGACATTCCAATCTATATTGCGTACATCATCGCCGTAGGTATAATCTCTCACTTCGCTAAATGACATACCTCTACCTTTGAAGGCAGAATGATACTCACCTGAAAAGATGTGCTTGGTCAATCCTTTGGTCTTGATCTCTAGCTTACGAACCTTCTTGATGATCTCTGATGTATCCATCACTTAGTCAATATTTCTTTGATTAAATTTTTAATTTTTATATTTGGAACTACGTCTTTGTATGGTATTACTATCATCTTTTCACCGTAAATACTATTGAAATCTGTGCGAAAGACTATACCATCTTCATTGAGCGTTGCATATCTAAAGTCTTGTTGATTAACCCATTGACTACATGATTTTTCCCATTCCATTTCTTTTTTCTTGGCTGGTATCACATATTTGAAATAATCTTTGCTGTCAAATTTGCTATCAAAAACATCTGACAATCGCAGCTCCTTATTATTTTTTAGGTCATAAATGAATGCAATTTTGTCTGTAGTACTATGCAAAGACGACTGCAAATAAATCGTGCCACTCACTAAGTCTTGGAGAAATAAATCAATTTCGACCCAAGCGTCAGCAGATTGTATCCACCGATCATTAGTACCGATATTATCTTTTTTTATGCTTTTGAAATTGGAAACATTGTCATGAATCCAAGTTTTGAGTTTGGTGTCCATCCAAAAGTCAAATTTTTTATCGCTTGATATTGGACGATTGCAGACCATTTTTGAATAGTAATCCGCATATTCAAAACATTCGAAATCAAGGTGAGCTTTCTGCTCCAATGATGTGGATATTTCATAGCCTTTATCATCCAATTGTATGATATTGATTCTATCAAGCTTGGAGGTGTCTATAACAATGGTTTTTCCAGTAAAAGTAAGGTTTTTTATGCTAGTTTCCAATAATTCTACCCTTGTACCTTTGCCTACAATGATATCTTTTTTCCAAATAGAATCTTGTTGCAAGATGAGAGTGAAAGCCAGTTGATCTCGCTCAATGTGCAAATTAATGTCTTTGTTTTCAGTTTTGCCCTCATATATCCTATACCATCTCTGTTGTTTGCACTTGTCAGTATAAAATTCTTCAAAAGAATTAACAAAGGATAGTGACATGGGATAGCTTACGTTTTTGTCAGCATTCATCCATGATCCAGTAAACTTTTCACCATCGTATTTTCCAAAAATAAAACCTGATCTGCGATTAGCATCAGAAAGCTCAACCAATTGCAATTGGTGGTTTATATCTTGGCCTTCAAAATGGAAAACTGTGCCACTATTTCTCATTCGATAGAGTCCTTTGCAAGTATGACCATCAGTACCTATGATCATATCGGTCAAATGTACCATATCTAATGTGCCACTCAGATTATTGATCCAAAGGTCTTTTACATTTTCGGGAAACATCTTTCTAACATCAGTTTTGGTGAAGGAAGCTTGTGCTGCCATTTTTGCCTGAAAGAGCCATCCTCCAGCCATCCATATCACCAAAATATTGAAAAAATGCTGTATCAAAATAAAAGCTTGCTTATGGTACAGGAATGGTATTGATGATCTTAGTGATGATATCTTCTTGGTTGATGTTTTCTGCCTCTGCTTCATAACTCAAACCAATACGGTGTCTCATGATGTCCTTACACACATTGCGCACATCATCGGGTATCACATATCCTCGGCGCTGC
Source organism: Saprospiraceae bacterium (assembly GCA_046329385.1). Taxonomy (GTDB): domain Bacteria; phylum Bacteroidota; class Bacteroidia; order Chitinophagales; family Saprospiraceae; genus OLB9. Next base: position 221,522 of record JAXLUT010000002.1, on the reverse strand, counting down.
ATGAATGCATGAGCCTTGGCGGCAATAGCTAAATTGATGCTGGCTCTAGGTGATGCTCCGTAGCTGATCAATGGTTTAAGGTCTGCCAATTTGTATTTATCGGGTTCTCTGGTAGCAAAAACAATGTCAAGTATATAGTTTTCAATCTTCTCGTCCATGTAGATCTTCTTGACAGATTCTCGCGCTTTGATGATGGTTTCGGGTTTGACGACAGCATTGATCTTTTGCAAAGTCTCACCCAAGATGTTTTTTCGAATGATGGATTTTTCTTCTTCGCGAGTAGGATACCCTATGTTGACTTTCAGCATGAAGCGATCCACTTGAGCTTCTGGCAATGGATAGGTACCTTCCTGCTCGATAGGGTTTTGTGTAGCTAAAACCAAAAATGGTTCTTCGAGTTTGAAGGTTTCTTTTCCTATGGTGACTTGTTTTTCCTGCATAGCTTCTAGTAGGGCAGACTGCACTTTGGCAGGCGCTCTATTGATTTCGTCTGCAAGGATAAAGTTGGCGAAGATTGGGCCTTTCCTTACCGTAAATTCACTTTTGCCAGGATTATAAATCATGGTACCGATGATGTCTGATGGTAACAAATCGGGTGTAAATTGTATCCTATTGAAATCTGCATCGATGGCACTGGCCAAGGTTTTGATAGCCAATGTTTTGGCCAAACCTGGCAATCCTTCTAATAATACGTGTCCTTGTGCCAATAAACCAAGGATCAATCTATCTGTCATGTGTTTTTGCCCGACAATGACACGCGATGTTTCTGCATTTAATGCATCCATAAATGCACTATCGATATAGATTTGTTGATTGAGTGCTTCAATATCTATGGCTGAGTGTATCATTTTTTTGTAATTGTTGCGTTATTTAGAAGAATTGGTTTGTATAATTGCTTAAAAATTTAAAAAGCAGGCAAATATCGGAAAAAATGCTGGACTTTAGGCAAAACCTTATGATTATATAAGATTTTTGATGGTTTATCTCCAACATTAAATTCAATATTTGTAACGCAAATTTACATTTGGACTATATTTTTATCAATAAATATTCTTACTGTTTAACTTAATCTTAACTTCGCCATTCAAAAGAAATATCCTTCAATCTCATCTTATGCAGCTTCATTTTCGTAATATTTTTTTGATACTGATGTCATCTTTTTTACTCTGCCACCAAGGTATCAGCCAGCGTGATACATTGAGTTATGCCATCAATTCTTATGGAGGATTTAAGTATAAAATGGATAATGTCGATGTGCCTAAAAAAGAATTTTATTATCAATTGTCCAAAAATAAATCTGCATTCCAATTATTTAAAACAGGAAAGTCCCATATCAATTTTTCTACTGGCTTATCTTATGCAGGTGGTTTTTTGATAGGCTGGAATATCGGCGATTACTTGTTTAGAAAGAAAAAAGGCATCACTACAGGATTGATAGGGTGTGCGTTGGTAGGCGTGAGTTTTCCTATATACTACAGTGGTGTAAATGAGACTAATCGAGCTATTCAAATGTATAACTCAGATATTTTGCCCGTTGTCGAGCCAGTAATAGAGATAGAGACTGTTGATGTCTCAGAAGAGAGACAGTTGATTGATAAATCATGCATAATAGTAAGGGTACCTGTATCGGGTGGCAAGATAAACTACTTGAAAAATAAATTGAAAAGTGACCTACCATCTGACAAAGTGAGGAAACAATACCAAGTCCAATTGGATGAGACTTTGAAAGAAAACAAGGCTTATATCTCTGATTTGCATGATGCTTTTGCGAATAATTTTTCAATCAAAAAGGTCATGTTTATACCAGATACCCTATTCAGACTATTGCTCGATGGACAAAAAACAGGATTTTTGAATGAACAAGGAAGTATAGATCCAAGCATCCAATGTGAGTCAACCATCCAATACTTTTTCATTGCAGGAAAGGATAAGGATCAATTGTTGTTTGTGGATCATAACCTAAAAAAGATGGACTATCCATTCCCTTATAAAAAGCAGAGTTTTTTCCCTTCTTTCCAAAAAATATTAGATAGAAAGAAATTCATTGACAAGCAAGTAAAATTCTTTAATACCAAACTTTCAGAAATCTAAATGATGGATTTTAAAAATAGGAAAGTATCGATTGGGTTATTAAGTTTGACACTGTGTTTTGCAGCATGTAAAGATGATAGGGCCACGAGGATACATCCAAAATCTGGTCAAGAGCCATCAAAAAGTGTGGAAACCAGGAAAATAACTGTAGATACATCACCAACGTACCAGCTGACATCTCCGACACATCCGATAAAAAAGCAAGGAAAAAAGGCTATAAAAAATGAAGAGAACTGGGCAGAATTAACTCAAAATCAAGGGTATATCCTCGATATAAGATATGCCACAACCAATAACTTTACCAAGAAAAAAATATACGATTGTGCCAAATGTTATGTAAGACCTGAAGCAGCGACCGCATTGAAGACCATACAAAAAGAACTAAAAGATAAGTTTGGCTATGGCATCAAATTGTTTGATTGCTATCGTCCTGGACCTTATCAACAAAGGCTGTGGGATATCGTAGCCAATCCTGACTACGTCACTCCGCCCAATAAAGGCAGTATGCACAGTCGTGGATTAGCCTTGGACTTGACTCTTACGGACAAGCATGGCAAAGAGCTGGATATGGGTACACCGTTTGATTTTTTTGGAAAAGAGGCGCACCACGGATATGCTGCTCATTCAGATGCGGTCAAAAGAAACCGTTGGATATTGAGAAGTACAATGGAAAAACATGGTTTTGGCTCTATCCGTACAGAATGGTGGCACTATAGCTATAAATCAAAATCATACCCATTGGACGAATGGATTTGGCCATGTGAGGAGCAGTAGAGTGGAGAAAACCCACTTACTAATTCAAATGATATCAAAAATTATTATTTATGCAATATGGCATTACAAAATATCCAATCGGGCTGCAAGATTTTAGTGGAATTTGGAGGGTATGATAAGCATATATTGACAAAACGCAGCGGTGAAACGTGTACCTATAATATTGACGAGAAGTTGGCACCATTAGATAAAATTTTTACACTATGACCATCATCAAAAAACAACAACCTTCCGTCCATAATTTCAGGATTAGTGCAGTTGAATGTATTGCCAAAAACACTTTTGATCACCATTATGATTTATTACTGTATATTTATATAGATTGTTTGAAATTTATGTGGATAACTGAAATTTATCTCTTATTTTTGTTGTTGGTTCTCTATCAATAACTTTATGGCAAGTAGTAGGACATTGGTAAGTTTTGACTGGGCGATCAAAAGACTCTTGAGGCAAAAGGCTTCTTTTGGTATTTTGAATGGTTTTTTATCAGAATTGCTTCTTCAAGATATCAAAGTCAGCGAGATATTGGAGTCAGAAGGTAATCAAGAAGATGAAGATGATAAATACAACAGATTGGATTTATTATGTACAGACACCATAGGTGACCTGATCATAATCGAAGTTCAATTCTACGAAGAATCCGATTATTTTCATAGATGTCTTTATGCATCTTCAAAGGTTATTACAGAATTTATGTCCAAAGGCGAAGCTTATCGTGGAGTTAAAAAAGTGTTTTCAATCAATATATTGTACTTTGATCTCGGACATGGCTCTGATTATCTATACAAAGGTATTATTGATTTTCGTGGAATACATTTGGAAGATCGATTAGAATTATCAGAAAATCAGAAAGAAAAGTTTGGAAAGAAATTTCCATCTGATATATTTCCAGAATACTATCTGATCAAGGTCAATAATTTCAACAATATCGCCAAAACTACAATAGACGAATGGATATATTTTCTAAAAAACACAGAACTTCCCAATAATTACAAAGCCCAAGGGCTTGCTTTGGTAGATTCACAATTAAAATATGACAATATGGATATCGCAAGTAAACGCAAATACAATCAATATCTCAAGGAGATAAAAATATCTCAAGATATGTTGGAAACAGCAAAATTTAAAGGAAAAATCGAAGGAAAAATCGAAGGAAAAATCGAAGGAAAAATCGAAGGAAAAATCGAAGAGAAAATTGATATGATTTTGGTCTTACATGCAGATAAACTCTCCATCGCCCAAATAGCTAAATATGTTCGCCTCCCCGAAGATGACGTCGTCAGTATTATAAATGAACATCGTAAAGGCCAATCTTAGCTTATTAAATTGAATCTTTAGCGATACGATAAAAAAGTAGAGCCTTGCTACTACCAAAACTTTCCTACATTAATGGTTCAAAACTCACTGGTAAAGTGAAACATCACTTCTGGATGGTTTTCTTGTGCCATTTTCAAGGTCCAAGCTGACTCAGCTAAAAAAACCAATTTACCGTCTGTGTCCCTTGCTAAGTCTTTTTTTCTGCGGGAAATGAACTCCTTAAGTGCTGCCTGATTATCACAACTTATCCAACATGCTTTGTGCAGATTGACTGGCTCATAGTCGCATGATGCGCCATATTCGTGTTTGAGTCTGTATTGGATTACATCAAATTGCAGCGCACCAACGGTACCAATGATCTTCCTACCATTATCTTCTTTGGTGAAAAGTTGTGCTACACCTTCATCCATCAATTGGTCAAGACCTTTATTGAGCTGCTTGGTCTTCATTGGGTCGGTATTGTTGACAAAACGGAATTGTTCAGGAGAAAAGCTCGGTATTCCCTTGAAATGTAAGCTTTCTCCCTCGGTCAGTGAATCACCAATTTTAAAGTTGCCAGAATCATAAAGGCCAATAATATCTCCTGGATAGGCATCGTCAATGACTGACTTCTTTGATGCCATAAAGGCTGTTGGGTTGGAGAATTTCATGTTTTTACCCTGTCTCACATGAAAGTAGTTGGTATTGCGCTGGAAAGTACCTGAACAAATACGTAGAAAGGCTATCCTATCTCTGTGTTTCGGATCCATGTTAGCATGAATTTTAAAGATAAATCCTGTAAATTTGCTCTCTTCTGGTTTGACAATGCGCTCTTCAGTTTCTCTTGGTAAGGGATTTGGAGCAATATCAACAAAGCAATCTAACATCTCTCGGACACCAAAATTATTCACAGCACTACCAAAAAACACTGGACAAATCTTACCATTCAGATAATCATCTTTAGAAAATTCTGGATAAACCGAGACTAACGTATGTACCTCATCTCTTAGTTCAAGCGCTGGTTTTTGTCCTACTTTACTGTCTAAAAGTGCGTCTTGCAGATCATTTATTTTGAAAATATCTTCTTCTTCTTGTTTGCCATGTGGACTAAAAAGTATGAGATTTTTTTCGTAAAGACTATAGACTCCTTTGAATCGTTGACCCATTCCTACAGGCCAACTCATAGGTGTGACTTGCAATCCTAACTTAGTCTCTACCTCATCCAGCAAATCGAAACCATCTTTGCCCTCTCGGTCTAGTTTATTAATAAAAACAATGATCGGAGTATTGCGCATCTTGCAGACTTCTACGAGCTTTTCGGTTTGTTCTTCTACACCTTTTGCCACGTCGATCACCACTATCACGCTATCTACCGCTGTAAGAGTACGATAAGTATCTTCAGCAAAATCTTTATGACCTGGTGTATCCAATATATTGATTTGCTTGCCACGATATTCAAATGCCATTACTGATGTAGCTACAGAGATACCTCTTTGTTTTTCTATCTCCATGAAGTCGGAAGTCGTACTTTTCTTGATTTTATTGGATTTGACAGCTCCCGCTTCTTGAATAGCTCCTCCAAAAAGCAATAACTTTTCTGTCAAAGTAGTCTTACCTGCATCTGGGTGAGCTACGATTCCAAATGTTTTTCTTTTTTGCAACTCTTCTATTTGGTTCATAAGGAGATAGGTATTATGGTAAAAGGCCGCAAAAGTAATAAATTCCCATGACTGAACACTTGAATTTTGTTGGGATTATAATTTTTTTTATTTACCAATCCATTGATAGTGAATACGATATTTATAATTAAATAATGAATTTTTGAATGTCTGCATTGATGTCTCTAATGTGGCACAATTTCTGTTTGTACTTAAGTATGGACATTCAAAAAATAAATAGAAGACATTTTGTAGAGACGGACCTGTACTATCGAGTGAGTTTGGGTCTCTCTTCCAAGCTTCTGTGCTTCCAGAATGGCATTTTTCATCTTGAAGTGACTTTGGGTAGAAAGTGGGAAAAGAACTATAATGCTACAGCAGCAGAAATTGCCCATGCTTGGAAAATCAACCATCCCGAATTGTCCCATGCTATTGGTTGCAAAATCTTCATCATAGATCTAAAGAAAGACAATAACAAGACCGTGTTGATCCAATCAGGTATTGCTCCAGGTTATGACGCTTTTAAGGGTATTCTCTTTCGGAAAAATTATCTTAACTGATAGTTTTGTTTTGAGTCAACTATTTCAATCATAAATACAAAAAAGAAAAGGGACAAACAAAGTCCATCCCTTTTCAAATATCGACATATTTATGAAAATGCTTATTTCAAAATGCTCACATTTCCCTTTTTGATAAATGTATCTCCATTGATACAAGTACCTCTCAAATAATAGGCATAAGAGTCTGGAGCACAAGGCTTATCGTCTTTTTTACCATCCCAACCATCATTGATGTTATAAGATGTAAACATCTCTTGGCCCCAGCGATTGTAAATCAACAATGTCATGTCAGTGATGACGTTTGACTTAACATAAAGTGTATCATTGACTTTATCACCATTCGGAGAGAATGCATTAGGAAGGTATTCTTCTTTGTCTGTACAGTTTACAGTTCTGACCGTGACTGTGACCGAGCCAGTCCCTGCACAACCATTGCTATCTGTGACTGTGACAGTATAGACAGTGGTAACATTAGGATCAACCTGAATTGATGTGCCATTTTCACCTGTACTCCAATCATAAGAAGCTCCGGTTATTGGGTTTTTGATATAAATAGTAGCATCAGTACCTTGAGAAATTTCTATATTGACATTATCAAATTCTACTGACAATGAAGGTAGTACCACTGGAATGTAGTTTAATACCTCAGCGCAACCAGTAATTTTATTGGTTACTGCTACCATCAATTGTTGGCCTGGAAGTGCTTTGACCACAGGATTTGCGGTATTATCTCCTGACAATATGACATTTGCTGGAGACCATTGATAGGTATAATTATCTGGATTTGCTACATTGATAGTTACATCAGATGCTTGATCGTAGCATAGTTGTCCAGCAAAACTATAGACCAATTGCGCCTCAATGGTTGTTGAAATTGTCCTTGTTTCTTTACATCCTGTGGCTTTATTGGAGATAATAACTATGATCTCTTTGCCACTTTGAGCCAATACGATAGGCTGATGTGTATTGCCACCTAAAACAATCAATTCTGAAGGCTTCCATTCAAATGTATAATTTTCAGGATTGACTATGTTGACTTTGATTTGGTACTCTTCATTTGGACAAATGACCGAAGGTAAATCTAATGTATATTCAAATTTGAAAATGCTGATGTTGATCTTGGTTGAGTCTGTACATCCTTTGCTATTTTGTGCGGTCAATAAGATAGTTGTATTAGTCATTGGCATCAATTCAAGCGTATTATTTGGGCCTAACAAACTTCCTTTATCATCATACCATTTATAAACAGCAGTATTATCATTGGATGCACCTGTCAAAGTCACTTTTTCGCCTTCACAAATCACTTTGTCTGAAATTGGAGTTATTTTAAATTTTGGATCTATTACTACTTGATAACTTACTTTTTCAAAAGGACACACTGGATTACTATTGATAAGTGTTACGACATAAGTTCCAGATGCTGAGTATTGATGGCAAGGATTCTCTTTAATTGATGTGTTGTTGTTGCTATTGGAATCTCCAAAGTTCCAAATAATGTCACCATAGTAATTACCAGAAATTGCAAAACATATCTCTTGATCATTGCAGTTGGTCAGGCTTGATGTAACTTGTACATTCCTATCTCCAATATTGGGTACATTTATCGTCTTAGTCACCGTAACAAATGGACAATTAGAATTTTGGCTAGACAAGCTGACGGTATAGTTACCACCTTTTGTATATGTAAAACATGGACTATCAGCGCTTGATGTATCAATCGTCAATCCAGATCCAAATTGCCATAAAATATCTCCACTAAAATTCCCAGTGATTCCAAAACACATAGTATGATCATCGCATGATTTCAAATGGGCATCAAAAGTCAATGCTTCTGGTTTTATAATATCAACGATGATGGTGATTTCTTCTGTACAATTGTACTGGTTTGTAGCGCTACCTTTTATCGTAAAAGACCCGCTATCACCAATTATGGTCTTCACGACCAATTTATTATTGACAAAGCTAACAATGTGTGGATCATTCCATGTAAAAGTAAGGGTGTGATCTGGGTTGCTATTGGTAAATTCTACAGAATATTCCATGTCTTTGCACAAACTTATTTGCTTATCATAAGTAATTCCCAAATTTTGTCTTGTCACTATCAGCGACTGTATGCTGTCACCACATTCAGCCTGAACAGATCTCACAAAATATGCTTGCGAATGTACTGTTTGAATGGTGTTGAGTTCGGCTGTGTTAGATATGATGGTGTTAAAATCTGATGTCAAGCTCCATTCAAATACACCATTGCCACCTGATGCTATCAGTTTGACATCTTCTCCACAGATATTGGCTGGTCCAGAGATGGTCAATGGTGACGTTGATGGTTTGACAGTAACTGTGATGGTGGTGCTATTGCTACATTTATTTGGATTGGTGACAGTGACAGAATATACACCAGACTCATTCCCTATGATGTAAGGGAAATTTGGGTCTGTAAGATCAAGTCCTTGTACTGGCGACCATAGATATACATTTCCATGATTTGCTGTAGTCAATAGAGGTACATTCTCCCCTTTACAAATGGAAATATTGTCAGAAATCAAGTTTAAATCTGGTACATCTGCTCCAGGTTTTACAGTGATTTGTCTGAAAACTATACTATCACATGCGCCAAACTCTGATTTTCCTATGAGCCTGATGATGTAGGAGCCAGCAGAGTCATATTTAAAATTAGGTGTTTCAATTGTGGATAAATATTTAGGATCTGTTGATGGATAATTGAAGTTCCATTCGTAATGATCGGCATTCAATGAATTATTTTCTATGATGAGATGTAAACTATCACAAGGATCATTTTTAACATCAAAATCAGTCACAACAGGCTCACTACAGACTCTAACATTGTACTGAAAGTCTCTTCTTACTGTTGAAATCAATTGGCCATTTCTATATTCATTCATGCAAATTCCAATCAAAAACTGCCCTACCAAATTGGGATTAGCGGTGATTTGCCCAGTATTAGGATTTATTTGCAATGGTGAGCCGCCCATCATATTTTGTAAGCTAAATGGTGCCTTCCAATTTATTTCAAAATAATCGGGTGGATAAGGTGGCCTAGGAGTGCTGTTAATTATATCTCCTCCACTATTAGGTGTGCAAATGCTATAAACAATAGAATCTCCGTCAATGTCTATAGCTGAATGGTCAAAAATCAACGGTTGGTTGGCGCAAATATAGACATCAGGCCAATTATTGAATGTGGGCGAGCTATTTTTTAATGCCAGAGCTGATTTTGAAATTTCTATCCATTGTGTGCTACCAGTATTTAGGGGATCAACAACATTATCCAATGTTTCGTTTCGACAACATCTCTGATATGCAACAATATATCCTAAGTCTGAATCAACGAGTGTGATTGTATCTCTATATGATGTTCTTTGAACACAAACCTGAGAACCAATAAAACCACAATTAGAAACGATAGTATTTCCTACAGTATCTGATGCCATAAATGGAATTCGCAATTCTCGATAAAGAGTGACACTACCATCCAATTGTTTTTGAAAAACACCTATGGAAGCTACTGTGTCAAAATTTACCTTACCAAATTGGCAATCTCGCCTCAAAGTAAGTGTAATTTCATACCTATTTTCCCCAATGTACCTGTAAGTCATATCTCCACCTATTATATGGGTTGCATTCATTTGTGAAGGTATTGCGACCAAAGAGACCAACAACATGATGCAAAGTGACTGAATATTATTTTTTATAAAATTTATCATCATTCTTTATTTTGATAATGTTTTTAAAAATCAACTTTAATTATAATTTACTTTAATGATCTCAACTCTTCTCTCTCTTGCAGCATCAATATTGTAAATCGAGTTTCTTTCGTCCTTGAGATCACTGATGACGTTGGCTTTTGCGGTTTTATCACCAAAAGACACATCCTTTAGCTTCAATGCGCCATTGTCTATGTATTTGCTGATGATGCCTCCATCAAATGTCTTCATTTCGTTTTTGATAGAGTTGATCCTACGCTCACTCAAGATTTTATTGTAATCTGATTTAGACCTTGGCGAAGCAAAACCTCTTACCTCAAGCTCTATCTTTTGACCCATGGTCAATCTTTGTTCCAATTGTCTCAAAAAGGACACAAATTTATCTTTACCCATCGCTACATCATCTCTGAAGAAAGATTCAATTTCAACAGTAGCGTCTTGTTTTGCTGTGCCAGACATGGGCGCAGTAAAGTTTTTGATATAGTCATCTTTGCGCATGATATAATCATTGGCCAATGCTACAAATTTTGTTGAAGTTGTTGATTGATTGCTCCTAGGGTTTGGATAATCATTGTCAAAATACAAGGAAATTGGCAATAAATCTTGTAAAGTCGCCTTTTGCAAATACATATCTTTGCGAATGGTTCCAACTAAACCAGTAGTATTTAATGTCTCAGATGCAGATACATATCCATCTTTGACCGCATCCAATCTGTATGACCTACCTGGTTTCACATCAAAATAAAAATCATTCTTGGTATTATTGGTCAAAACTACTTTTTGAACTGAGCCATCGGTCAAGTCTGTTAGAGTTACAGTAGTGCCTGAAAGAGACATTTTAGAAGGATGCTCAAAGGTGAATACTTCGAGTTTGATATCTGCTGGTGCCAAAATCAATTTCCTAGTGATCACACTATCATCAGGCTTAGCTTTGAATACATCCGTTGCTGTTGTAAATCCGTTCTTTGTTGCTACGAGCTTGTAATTTCTATTAGGTTTAATGTTGAAGCTATGCTTATTGAGATTTTGTGCATTGTCAATACATTCCAACTCTTGATTGGTGTCAGCATCTATCAAACATATTCTTGTACCGTTGAGGTCACTCATGTCTGTTTGTAGCAAAGTGATGACATCCAATCTTACATCTTGTTTGACATCTATACTGTAGATATCCATACAGCAAGCTTCATAACTGTCATATTGATATGCTGATCCTGACCTATTGGACGTTAAGTATCCTTTTGAGCCAGATTCATTCATATAGTAAAACATATCATTCATGCTTGAATTATATGGCGCAGGTAGCAATTCAGCATTGTTGCTGCCATCTTTCATCTTAAACAGGTCAAAACCACCAAATCCTTCGCGACCTTCTGAACTCCAGTACATAGTATTGGTGGCACTATGATAAAACGGCGAAATCTCATCATCCTTGGTGTTGATAATTTTTACATTATTTACTGCTCCGATATTACTTCCGTCAATGACTACCGAATATATATCTCTGCCACCTTGACCACCCACTCTATCAGATACAAAGTATAACACTTCTTTACCGTCTTTATTCTTACCTATTGAAGGCTGAGTATTGGAACTATTTTCGGCATTGATAGTTGCAGGAAGAGCTATTTCATTGCTTAAATTTCCATCCTTATCTACATCACTGCTAAATATTTGACATGATTGGCTCCAACCATTTGCATATTCGCAAATGCTGTAATATACTTTATTGCCTTGAGTATTGAATGCAAAATGGGCTATTGATTTGTCCCTGTCATTGATATATCCTGGTACTACAGATGACATAACATTGTTGTCATTTTTAACCAAAGTCTTGGATATTTGCTTATATCTCAGTTCTTTAGATTTTGGACTAAATTTTAGAGAACTAAAATACATTTTGCCATTCATATCAGATGCTGCAAAATCTGCATCAGGTGAATTGACATCATCACCCAGCTTTGTGATCGTCACATTTTCATCTCTTTTATTGATCAATGAAGTAGCCTTGGTCACAGCAGCTAAGTTTTTTCTTGCCAAAGCCGTCATGTTTGCATCTGTATTGGAATATTCAGACAAATACAGATTATAGCTTTTCATAGCTTTGGTATATTCACCAAGTTTGTGGTACACTTCACCCAATCTGAAGATAGCATCAGGATGCGAGTTGTCCCTAAGTGTATCGATCAGGTATGCATACTTGGATGCTGCAAAACCATAAGCATTATACATGCGAGCCGCTTCTGCTGTTTTGTACAAGATCTCTCCATCATTTTTGTCAAATTGCAGTGCCTCATCAAAATAAACCAAAGCACCATGATAATTTTTTTCTCCAAAGGCTTTTTTCCGTTTCGTAAGAATGTTCTTTTGGATTGTGCCTGTATGAAATAATTAATCAGGCAAAAATGCTATTGAAAGATATTTTATATTCATTTCTTTTAATTTTGTAAGATGAATTTTAGAATGTCATTAAAGAATAGGACAATTTTTAAATCTAAATGGCTTTACGTTTTTGATGATGTACCTTAGGTGAAGTTCGTAAGCCCCTCGATTGGTGTCCAACGCATCATTATACGGTGTACTATCCACATCAAAATTGAAGGAGACATACCACGCATTATATTGTAAAGCTGCCGTAGGTATCAATGATCCTGATGTGCGATATCCCAATCCAAGGTGCAATTGAAGCTCCTTACCTCTATTTTGATTCAAGTATATTTTACCTAATCCACCTAAAACAGTTTCTTTGTACTTTGATTGGATCTGGTGCAATGCATGGAGCTGTAAATCAAGATGCTCTGTCAGTTTAAAATTTCCTACACCAGACATTGTTAATCTCCGTGGTAGCTTTACGTCGTTTTCACTTTTGAATGAGACTTTTGGTTCTAACAAATGCAACAAAGATCCACCTAAATCAACATAAGTTCTAGCAGATTTTTGATACCTATAATTCAGCCCGAGCCCTGTCTCCAGATAATTGACCCTTTCAGTATTTTGAAATCCTTCTTGGTTATCTAAATTTGTATTGAAGACTTCACCATCCCATTGATTGCCCCATCTCAATGACTTAGTGTCAAAACCCTTGGTGGCATAGCCTACATTTCCACCCAAACTCAAGATGTTTTTTGAATTGAGTAAATAATGAAATGCACCATTGAGTGCCGCATTGATCAAGGTAAGTTTGGCATCACCTTGTCTGTCATAATTGATATTAAGGCCGAAACCATAAAAGTACTTTTCACTATTATAGGGTAAAATATTTCTGTCATAAGCCGCACTAAATGTAGTCCAAGGCACTGGCACAAATCTCCATTGATCTCTATGACTCAATGTAAATCTGTGGTCGCCATTAAATACGCCTGTCAGTGCAGGATTTAGATTTTGTGGCGAATTGTAAAACTGACTATAGTGAATGTCTTGCCCAACACCTTGGTAGGATATGGATAGCTGCACAATCACTACAAAAATAACTTGGAGTAAACGTTTTTGATACATATAAATTGAATGTTATATTGCAAAAATTAATTGACCGAGATAGGTAAATATCTCCCTAAAGACGATCTGCAATATGAAAGTCACATGTAAAAATGCAATTACAGGTCACAATTAATCGCAATTATAATGTATATCTTAATCATTCGTAGTACATTATATATTCACAATTATTAAAAATAAAATTATGTTAAGATTTCGATTAGCCCGCACAGTTTGCTATAGTTCTAATGAAAAAGAACACACATTGCATAAAAAAGAAAGGGCAGTATGATGACTGCCCTTTCTTGGGATTAGGTTATTTTTGTTGGTAACATGACCAGGAGAGATGAATTAAATACTCCTCCTCCTATCTCGTCTTAACATCCTGCGCTCTCTTGGCGTGATCTTACCATCTGCTGCAGCCATTCTGCGCATTTTTCTTTTGTGCATTTTCTTAGCATTATGGCATGATTTACCTTGACCATTTCTAAAATTTCTTTGTTCTTTATCTGGATTTCTATGAGCATATTGACCAGATGACTGAGACCAAATTGAAGTGATACTTGCAAAGAATGCAACCACTAAGATGACAACTGACTTTCTCATTTTTTTTAAGATTTTACGTGTGAATTAAATATATTTAGTGTTCAGACCATGCATATCAATAAATGTAAAATACAAAACAGTACATTTAACTTGATTTTAACTTAATAAGGACAAGAACGTAACTTTTACAGAAAAAAGACATAATAATGTTAGTAATATTTTCAAAAACAATTACCTTGCGCAGAAATTTACAAACAGTAAGTTTTTTTGATCACAATCTATCATCTATGCGGCTCGTCCAAATAATGAAAACTATTATTCCGGCGTTGTTTTTGCTCTTGTTTTCCTGCGTTGATATAGATCAGGAAACGGACTTCGGCTTGAGTGACGGCGAGTACGATATAGCAATACCATTGATCAACTCTAAAGTGACCATAGGTAGAATAGCAGCAGAATCAAAGAGCGACGCTGGCATCAAAATAGATGCGGATGGCAAGGCTACAGTGGTATATTATGGAGAGGTATTGCGCAAAACATCTGCTGCAATCTTTCCTCCATATCCAGGAGTGATACCTTATCCTATTACTGATACTCTGACCAATGTAAAACTTCTACCAGGCGACAAATACAACATTAATAAAGCTATATTTAAAGATACAAAGATCAGATTTGAAGGAGAGAGTAATTTTACTCAAGATGTACAAGTAAAAATGCGTATCTTGGAGTTGTCCAAAGGCAATCAAAAATTTGAAACAACCTTTACGATCAAATATAATCAAGTCTTACCATCCAAGTTTCTAACACCTGAAATCTCGCTTGATGGATGGACGATCACAACATTGACAAACTCTATGACATTTCAATATGATGCTATTGCTGCTGATGGTACCAAAATAAAGTTGGATGAAGCATGGATGTATTATGACCAACTCAAATTTTCGTATGCTGAAGGATATCTAGGTTTTCATGAATTTCCGATTGATGGCAATATTATCGATGTTAATTTATTTGACAAATGGCTGAGTGGCAGTTTTGACTTTGAAAATCCAAAGATCACACTCAGTGTGGACAATGGTTTTGGCATACCGGTCAGATCCAAGGTCAATAAAATGGAGCTGACATCTATCACTGGCAAAACAGTCAGCCTTCAGAGTCCTTTTGTGACATCGGGTATAAATTTTGCCTATCCAAATTTTTTTGAAGTTGGTATGCTAAAGACAACAAATTTTGATTTTGATAGGAATAATTCCAATATTAGGGAGATCTTCAACGAGAAGACCAAAACCATTTCTTATAATATTTCTGCCTTGATCAACCCAGAAAGGGATACATCTATCAAGGGCTTCATCACGGGTGACAGTTATTTTGTAGTCAATGTTGCAGCTGAAGTGCCTCTTCATGGATCAGTCAATCAAGTGGTCATCACTGACACTTTGAATATAGACTTAGGAGACATCAGCCAAGTGGAATCTGGAGAATTTAAAGCCATTACCTCCAATGATTTTCCAGCAGACATCAAGGTGCAAATGTATTTTTTGGACGATCAAGGCAATGCGTCTGAAAAGTTGTTTGACAATGATGGCATTTCTTTGCCAGCTGCCAATATTTTACCAAGTGGCAAGACAGCACCTGGTATCGAAAAGACTCAATACATAACATTTGAAAAATCCAAGATTACAAATATTAACAATTCAAAAAAACTAGCGATCGTCGGATACATCAATACTACCAACAGTGATCAGAATAGATCGCTGTGGATCTATGATACTTATGGTATCGGCATCAAGTTGGGAGCTAAGTTAAAAGTGAAAAAGTGATGCGAATAGATCTATATATAGTTTTGATAATGTGGATGACTTTAGTGAAAAACACGTATGGTCAAGAGGTTTCACTTTTACAACTTAAAGGATTTATGCCAGGTACGTTTTTAAACCCTGGGTTGCCATTAGACAAAAAAGTAAATATTTCTATAGGGTCTTTTGGGCTCTCTGGTGGTACCAATGGTCCCGGCATCGGTGATATCACAAGCAAAAATTTGGATGGAAAGAGATATATTGATCTTGACAAGTTTTCTGGAAATTTAAATCCAACTCAAGATGTTTTTGGACAAAGTGAAATACGAACTTTGGATTTTGGTATAAGATTTGGAAATTTTGCATTGACAGCTGGTCATGCCATGAAAGCATACGGAAATCTATCATACACTTCTGACCTTATCCATTTGGCCGCTTATGGCAACGGTAATTATATTGGTAAAACACTAGATTTAGCACCAGTTTTGGATGTGTCTGCCTACAATGAGATTTATATAGGTGCTCAGAAGACATCAGGTCGTTTTACTTTAGGTCTCAAAGCCAAATTACTCTACGGCATTTCTAATATTTATACTGAAACATCTGATGTCAAACTGACTACTTCGGCAGAATACTACCAGTTGCAGTTTAAAAATGATTATGTCATACGTAGCTCTGGCTTGTTAAGGTATTATAGCTTGGATAGCATTACATTTGACAATTCACTAGTATCATTTGACAATTTTTTTTATAATAATAGAGGATTTGCTGTTGATTTAGGAGCCAGTTTCAAAGTCAATGAAAATCTGACACTTTCAGCCAGTGCATTGGACTTAGGAAGTATTAGTTGGGATTTTTTTCCACGAAAGTATAGCAGTCAAGGTACATTTACCTTTGAAGGTGTAGATATTGTAGATTATATTACAGATAGTACACTGACCGTCAGCGATACTTTGCTCCGTATCATAGATGTCAAATCAGATATAGAAAAATATTCGACCAGCCTTAATTACACATTTACTTTAGGTGGCCTATATCAAAGTGGAAGGTGGAGCTTCAATGCCCTGTATTTGCTCCAAAACAAATTTGGACAAAGAAACCATATCCTGTCCTTGTCCGCAATACGCAAAATTGGTTTTATTGACTTGGGCTTACAATACAGAATAGCTAAGAATGATTATGCAGGATTAGGATTATTCAGCAGAATGCAATTTGGCCCAGTGGCTTTATATCTTGCCTCTGACAATATTATGGGTTTGTTCAACATAGAAAATGCCAAAAGTGCTTCCATCCGATTTGGTACCACCTTACAATTTTGATCGACAATGAATAGAATTTTGCCATTACTTGTTTTCGTTATCATTGGAATGCTGATATTACCATCATGCAAGTCTGACTCTGCTCAAAAAAGCAATGCAACTGGAGATGCTCAAATTGATGGCTTGACATCCAAAATAAATGGTGACCCTAACAATGCCGATCTTTACTATCTAAGAGCTAAGGCTTATTATGATAAAGCAGGATATGACAAGGCTATTTTGGATTTGAAACACGCCTTGAGTATAGACTCTCTCAATCCAGATTATTACCATCTTTTGTCAGATTCATATCTTGATTATTACAATAGCAAAGAAGCCATGGGTACAATGTTGAAAGTACTGACACTGTATCCAGAAAGAGTACCTTCTTTACTCAAAATGGCTGAACTGAAATACATACTTGAAGACTACGATGGATCCATACTGACGATCAATGAGGTAGTAAGATTGGATCCTCAGAATGCTGAGGGATATTTTATGCTAGGTATGAATATGAAAGCCATCAATGAAACCGAAAGAGCAATCAATGCTTACCAAACAGCAGTTGAAATGGACAGTAAATTGACAGATGCGTGGATTTCATTGGGAGAGTTGTACGAAAACAAAAAAGATCCAAAGGCATTAGACTACTATGAAAGTGCCATCATCAGCAATCCAAACTCAAAGGAGGCACTACATGCCAAGGCATTTTATTTACAAAATCACGGAAAAATAAAAGATGCAAAACAAATTTATAGAGACATCATCATGATGGACAAAAATTATAGTGATGCATATCTCAACTTGGGCTTGCTATATTTGGATCAAGACTCCATCAAGCTGGCACATGAGCAATTTGATATATTGACTGGTGTCAACCCAACCAATTATATGGGATACTATATGCGCGGCGTCACCAATGAAAAAAAAGGAGACAAGGTTGCTGCCCTCAAAGATTACGAATCGGCATATCATTTAAACAATCAAGATAAAAGAGTGTCAGATGCACTCTCTGCTTTAAAAAACCAAATTAATTAATTCAAAATTTTTTTCAAAATGAGTAATTTTTCAAAAGTAGTCGCAGGCGTCATCAGATGGGGAAGTTGGGGAGCCAAACTTTCGTCATCAAAAATGGCTGGTATGATCAACTCATGTGTAGAACATGGAGTGACCACCTTTGATCACGCTGACATTTATGGAAATTATACTACAGAACGCGAATTTGGTGACGCACTAATCTTAAGTGGTGTACCTCGTGATCAAATTCAACTCATTACCAAATGCGGCATCATCAAGCCTTGTGCAGAAAAGCCTGGTTTTCAGATTTCGCATTACAATACTTCCAAAAGACATATTTTGGAATCAGTAGATCAGTCATTAGAAAACCTGAATACTGAGTATATTGATGTCTTGATGATCAACAGACCAAGCCCAATAATGAATTATGCAGAGATGGGTGATGCATTCCACATGCTTAAAGATTCGGGCAAAGTGCGAGAATTTGGTGTTGTCAATTTCTCTCCAGACCAAATCAGAGCCATGGCCAGGTATTACCCTATTTCTTCACATCAATCAGAGTTGTCTATCACGCATCTATCACCTCTCAAAGATGGCACTATAGATACATGCATGGCTCACAACATGACGCCTATGTCTTGGTCACCTATTGGTGGCGGATCCATATATACCCACAATAAAGTAGGTAGAAAATTGGAGGCTAAACTTCAAAAACAAGCCGATAAGTATGGTTGGACGCTTACAGAGATGGCATTGTTATTCTTGATGCATCATCCTGCTGGCATATTGCCAGTCATCAACCAGTCCAAAGCAGACAAGTTCAAAGAAGTTGTTGACCTTTTGGATGTAGTATTGACCAACGAACAATGGTTTGAAATCTTGATCACATTGCAAGGTCACGAATTGGAATAATTCAAAAATCATTTTAATATTATAAAAAGCTGTCAGCTACTTTACTGGCAGCTTTTTTCATTTTTTTGTACTTAAAATTTATTTTTGATAACAAATTCTACGTTAATGAAATAAAATATTTGATGTGCGTAAACTAAATAAGTGAATAAATCAACTCATTCAAAACTTAAATTTTGCTACCTTTGCACCATTTTATAATTTGAAAAATTCAGAATTTTCATATTAATTATTCTGAAAATCACATAAAGTACCAGCCATGGCAAAATATAATGACGATCTCAAGCAGCTTAACTTACCAGAAATTGACAGGCAAATCAGAGCTTTTTGGGAGTCAAATGACATCTTCAAGCAAAGTGTTGATCAGCGCCCAATAGACAAAAGTTTTGTATTTTATGAAGGTCCGCCGTCAGCCAATGGTAAACCAGGCATCCATCATGTCATGGGTAGGACAGTCAAGGATATTTTCTGCAGATTTCAGACGATGCAAGGGCATCGGGTAGAGCGCAAAGGTGGCTGGGATACGCACGGCTTACCCATTGAACTCTCCGTTGAGAAAGAACTCGGCATCACCAAAGAGGACATCGGTACCAAGATTACTGTGGACGAATACAATGCAAAATGCAAAGAGACAGTCATGCAGTACAAAGACCTTTGGGATGACATCACTCGTAAAATGGGATACTGGGTAGATCTTGACAATCCTTATATCACCTTCAATAATGAATATATAGAGTCAGTTTGGTGGCTATTGTCACAACTGTACCAAAAAAACCTACTCTACAAAGGATATACTATTCAGCCATATTCTCCAGCAGCAGGCACAGGATTGAGTTCTCACGAGTTGAACCAACCTGGTTGCTATAGAGATGTGACAGACAATACTGTAGTGGCTCAATTTAAAACGATACAAGCGAGTCTCCCACCAGCACTTCAAGGATTAGGTGATATACATATCCTCGCTTGGACTACTACACCTTGGACTTTGCCATCCAATACAGCATTGACAGTTGGACCTAAAATAGATTATGTGCTGGTTCAGACGTTCAATCAATATACCTACGAACCAGTCAAAGTCATCCTTGCAGAAGCATTGGTAGGTAAGCAACTCGATGGCAAATTTTTTGCAGTCAATGAATCATCACAACTCACTGAATACCAACCTACTGATAAAACGATACCTTATTTCATTGTAAAAAAGATGAAAGGTGAAGATTTGGTCGGTATCAGATATGAACAATTGCTCCCTTATGCTTTGCCATATCAACATCCTGAAAACGCATTCAGAGTCATTTCAGGCAGTTTCGTCACTACAGAAGATGGTACAGGAGTCGTGCACACAGCACCTACTTTTGGTGCAGATGATGCCAAGGTAGCCAGAGAAGCCGTACCCGAAGTACCACCAATGCTTGTGATGGATGAAAACAATAACCTTGTTCCATTAGTCAATCTACAAGGTAAATTTAGGAGTGACTTGGCAGATATAGGTGGAAAATTTGTCAAAAATGAATATTACAACGATGGCGAAGCGCCCGAAAAGTCAGTGGATGTTGAGATCATTATCAAGCTAAAAACAGAAAATAAGGCTTTCAAAGCTGAAAAATATGTCCATAATTATCCTCATTGTTGGCGAACAGACAAGCCAGTCTTGTATTATCCTTTGGATAGTTGGTTTATCCGCAGCACTGCCATGAAAGATAAGATGATCGAGCTCAATAAAACTATCAACTGGAAGCCAGCGCATACTGGTGAAAAAAGATTTGGAAATTGGCTTGAAAATCTGAATGACTGGAACCTTTCGAGATCGAGATATTGGGGCATTCCACTTCCTATTTGGCGCACAGAAGATGCTTCGGAAGAAAAGTGTATTGACTCCATAGCCAACCTTGAAAAGGAAATATTGGCAGCCAATGCAGCTTTAGGTTTAGATCAAAAAGTGCCTAAAGATCTACACAGACCATACATTGATGATGTCGTTTTGATCAGTGCTTCAGGAAAGGCTATGAAACGCGAATTGGATCTAATTGACGTTTGGTTTGACTCTGGTGCCATGCCTTATGCGCAATGGCATTATCCTATGCAAAATAGGGATTTCATTGAGAAAGGCATCAAGTTTCCTGCTGATTTCATAGCAGAAGGAGTGGACCAAACAAGAGGATGGTTTTTTACACTTCACGCTATCGCCAGCATGGTTTTCGGTAGTGTAGCATATAAAAATGTGGTCTCCAATGGCTTGGTTTTAGACAAAAATGGTGTAAAAATGTCAAAACGCTTAGGCAACGTTATTGATCCATTTGACACTATAGACCGTTATGGAGCTGACGCCACTCGTTGGTATATGATCTCCAATGCACAACCTTGGGATAATCTGAAATTTGATATAGAAGGTATTGACGAAGTGAGGAGAAAGTTTTTCGGAACATTGTTCAATACTTATTCATTTTTTGCGCTGTATGCCAATATTGATGGATTTGATTTTAAAGAAAACAACATCCCATTGGTCGAAAGGCAAGAAATAGACAGATGGATCATTTCTAAACTCAACTCTTTGGTCAAAGATGTAAAAGCTGAGTTTTCAGATTATGAACCCACCAATGCCACTCGAAAGATTATGACTTTTGTAGATGAGCATTTGAGCAACTGGTATGTACGACTTTGTAGAAGGAGATTTTGGAAAGGCGAATATACAAGCGATAAGATTGCCGCTTACCAAACACTTTATGAATGTCTTAGCACACTTTCAAAATTGATGGCACCGGTTGCTCCCATGTTTTCTGATTGGCTTTATAAAAATTTGAATGATACCACTCGAAAAGAGTCCTATTCGTCTGTGCACTTGGCATATTTCCCCACTGAAGATGAGGCAGCCATAGATCTCGCATTGGAGCAAAGGATGGACTATGCTCAGCGCATTTCTTCTTTGGTTTTATCCATCAGGAAGAAAGAAGGCTTACGGGTTCGTCAGCCATTGACAAAAATACTACTTCCTATATTAGATCCTTCATTTATCGACCAAGTAGATGCCGTCAAAGAATTGATCCTCTCCGAAGTAAATGTAAAGAATATCGAATACATCACTGATACGGATGGATTTATCAACAAAAAAGCTAAGGCAAATTTCAAAACTTTGGGCAAGATCCTTGGCAAACACATGAAAGCTGGAGCTCAAATGATCGCAGAGTTGGATCAGAAAGCCATCAGCCAATTGGAGAAAAATAAACAATTGGATATCGAAATCGATGGTGAAAAATTTGTCTTAACCACTGAAGATATTGAGATAAGTTTTGATGAGATTCCTGGATGGCAAGTGGCAGTTGATAATGACATCACAGTTGCTTTGGATATCATCTTGACAGAAGATTTGATAGCAGAAGGTATCGCCAGAGAATTGGTCAATCGTATTCAAAATATCAGGAAATCAAGTGATTTCAATGTCACAGATCGCATTTCTATTGATATCCAAGATCATGAAATAGTAAGGCCAGCTCTTAGCAAATTTGGCGCATACATCATGGAAGAAGTATTGGCTAATGACATCGTATTAGGTGATGCAAAAGATGGAGAACTGGTGGAAATATTAGAAGGATTGGACTTAAGAATCCAAGTACAGAGAGTCTAAATACTGAAGACATTGTCTTATTGTGTCAAGGAATTGTTTTGACTTTGTGCTTGGAGCATTCTTTGTCTTTCTGCTTCAAGATATCAACCCAAAATAAGGTCAGCCCTGATTACTAAATGAACGACTATCGACCAATTAGAAAACTTAGGGCTGGCTTATAGGATCAATTGATTCCATCCAGCGCTTATTTTACTCCACTTTGATCACCTTATGTTTTTCGTGTAGTAGGTCTGTTTTGATATCAAAGATATACATGCCAGCAGGAAGGTCTGAAATATCTACCGTTTGGGTGATTTGTTGCAAGGATTTCATCACTTGACCACTGATATTGGTGACAGTGACGATGGCTGGAGATGTGAGATGATCGAGATGGATGATGCCAGATGAAGGATTGGGATATACACGGATTACATTGCCTTCTTGTGTTACATCTTGTGTAGGGCTGACAATGCCCATTTTTTTACCATCCAATAAGACCCAACTGAACCAGAAAGTATTATCAATGCGCCAATCAAACTGGCTGATATAGAGCAAGATGTCGCCATTGTCGAGCATTTGATGATATTCAGTGCGAAAATGGTCAAATCTGCCTTCAATGGCTACACTTTTGATACTGCGGAGAGAATCACCATTAGGCACATAAATATCAAAAATAGTGCTTTGATCTCTGGAGTCTTGTTGTGACCTTGTGAGCAGCAATCGCTTATTGAGCACATCTGCCAAGGGCTGGTGCCAACCATATTCGATTTCTGGTCTCCCATTAATTAATAAATGTAGTCTATCGATTAATGACCCATTGCCATCAAACATGTGGTATTTACTTTCATACTTCAATGGCACAGCTGTTTGACTATTACCTACAATAAAGAAATATTCTCCACTATTAGGATGACTTAATACGTATTTAAGATTCTCGGGTAAATCGATCAATGGTGAAAACTCGACCGAATCTAAAAAATTCATATCATGTTCGTATTTTAAAAAGAGAAATTCTTTTTTTGTAAAGTCTGCGGAGTCCCTCAATGAGATAACGTATTCAAATTCATTATTCAAATTATAATGTCTAAAATGCTTATTTTTATATTTAAACTCTAAGTTGTTTACTTTACTTTTCACGATGTTTCCGCGAAGATCAATATGGTAATCAATCATATTGCCATCATAAAACCGAAATAGATACATTGAATCTTTAAGAAATATTTGTCCATTTCTTGGGCTGTTTGGATTAACTGTTGGTATATGGTAAGGCAAATAAGGAAGAGTCCTATCTACAAAATTGCTGTCGGTAACGATACCCGTGGCTCTATCCACCACAATATGGCCAGGATAACACCTATTCCAATCAGTGCCAGGGGCTAACTGTTGCGGCGCCTCGTCGAAGAGGGTCACGATGAGCCTACCATCATCCATCTGTGCTTGGCTGATGGCTTTTCGCTTCAAATACTCTTTGTATTGTCTTTGCACTTCCCAATATTTTTCGCCCGTATGCTTATTGAGTTTTTTGATGGTATAGCCATTGAAGCCTATAGAGACACCATCATCAAATAGGCCTCTGTAATTGTTCAATAAGTAAATGGTATCATCTACTATGATGGGCGACATCCTGTACTCAAACCACTGATCATGCTTCTTATTGCCTTCCATCCACTGGAGCTCAGTCCATTTGACTACATCACCCGAAAATTTCAATGGTAGGTTGAGTTGGGCTAAGCCGAGATTGGAAATAAATAAGAAAAGTAGAAGTGTTGGATTGATTTTCATGATATAAATTAATTATTATTATGTTAATGTAAAAGAAAAGCAATGCACCAAGCTGAATGATTGGTGCATTGCTGAAATTTTTAATCTTCAATAGGATTGCCAGGTTGACCACATTCATGGGTGCATTCTTCTGGACATTCACCGAATGCTATATCATCATAAGAATTGCTACCAGTTAACCCAATACCATCTAAAGTATATCCCTCAAAGCAATAAAAGCCACTTCTAGTACAACATACCTCCGCATCACAGTCCTCTCGAGTAAAGAAGTAATATGGTCCTGTCTCAGGATAATTGACTACTCCATATCCCCATTGGAAGCAAGAGTTCGCTATTGCTTTGACTGAATATATTGCAGTACCTGACTCACAATCATAAGTTGTAGGACTCGCAGATATTGTATTGTATGCTTCCGTAAACTCAATTTGTTTGCTGATGTCAAACTCGATCATATCGAGAAAAGGCGTGTGATTGTTGAATAGGACTTGCTCTTGCAATTTTTCGTCTAAATCAGGGCAATCACTGAGAATTTCGTCCAAATCGTATTCGACATTGTGAATAAAATTCACAGGATCACCATTTTCATCCAAACATGAAGTATAGGTGTATGAAACATCGACCGTTAAACCTGGACAAAGCTCAGCCAACATAGATCCAGTGGAGTACAAGGTGTTTCCAAGAGCAAAAGAAATTTGTACATTTCTCTGCACTGATGTACAATTTGTATTTTCTGGAAATAATGTCTCTGGATCGCAATTAGTAACAGTGGTACGATTGCTTACATTTTGCTTTGAAGGAGCAGGCTTTTCGTCCTTGGCACAAGATTGTATAAATACTGATGCAGATAAAATACTTAGAACAATAACTAATAATTTAAAATTTTTCATTTTCATTGAATTTTTAATTTTTAAAATATAATAAAACTATCACAAACTCAATAAAATAAGATACCTTTGACCCTCCGATTATCTACGGACTGAGGGTCTCCTCCACTTTGCTGAGTGGAAGCAGGTAGGCTCTCTTTTTTTATTTTAGTTTGTTGGTCATTTGGGTGCTCATCATATCGCACACCATGCGATAAGTAGAGACGATGTGGGTAAAAATTTGATCTATGGACTCATGGTTACTTGCATTTTTATGGTTAATAATAGTTTTATAATCAGGCTCTCGATAGCACCTTTATTAATAAACTAAAGCTCGCTAATGACTTAAAGTAACTATCTACAATGCTTCAAATCATTATGATAACAGCTACCTTTGGATTTGCATTATAAGCAAATACCATATTTACTTTCAGGGCTGACTTTGTCACTTAATTAAGCTCTGCAATATCTCCTTCTCCTTCAAGTCTTATCAACACATTTTTGGATATTTTCCAAATCAATTTATACAAAAGTAAACTTTATATTGCACACTTGTTAATAAATTGTAAATTATTTTCAAATATTTATTTTAATACTATATATATATATATATATATCAACAAGTTATGATAATAATATTTTTTCATTCTTTTGGCATATTACCAATAATAGGATGGCTGTTTCAGGTTTAGCTCTTTAATTTTTCATTATTTCCTTCTTTTCGAGTTTTCTAGAAAAAAATTGTCAGGCAAGTTATAACCGCTATTGACAATGTGAACTTTAGGTTCTGCTTAGAGGATTCTATGAGAAATCATAGTAGAGTTTGTTTATTGCTGCAAGGTATTGCTTTAAATATCTGCTGCCTGAAGCATTCTTTGTCTTTCTGCTTCCAAATATCAACCCAAAATAAGGTCAGCCCTGATTGCTAAATGATATAATTCGGTAAGATACTTACATCAATGATACTTTACGCACACATTTTTGGCTTCAGTAAAAAAATAGAGCGCCTCCATTCCACCTTCTCGGCCAACACCGCTGTTTTTAACGCCACCAAATGGTGTACGAAGGTCTCGTTGGAGCCAACAATTGATCCAAACTATGCCTGATTCTAATTTTTCTGCCATTCTGTGGGCACGTGTCAGGTTTTCTGTCCAAACCGTTGCCGCAAGTCCATATACTGTACTATTGGCATAATGCAATACTTCTTCTTCTGTATCAAACGGCATGATGGTAACTACTGGGCCAAAAATTTCCTCTTGGTTGGTTCTGCAATCATAGTCTAAGTTTTCAATGATTGTAGGCTGAATAAACCATCCATTTTCACATCTGTCTCCTGGGTTTACCTGCATTCCTCCTGATAATATTTTTCCGCCTTCATCTTTAGCAAGTTGTATATAAGAAAGCACTTTTAGCATGTGGCTTTCAGATACGACAGCTCCAGTTTTTGTAGCCTGATCGCTTGGATCACCTACCTTCAATGCCGCTACTTTGGCGATAAAATCTCTTTTGAATTTTTCATAAATAGGTCTTTCGACGAAAATCCTAGATCCACAAAGGCATATTTGACCTTGATTGGCAAAAGATGACCTGATAGTAGTGCTAAGCATCTCATCATAATTACAATCAGCAAAAATAATATTGGGATTTTTTCCTCCCAACTCCAATGACATTTTCTTGAACATAGGTGCTGCAACGGAAGCAATCCTTCTTCCCGTAGCCGTACCGCCAGTGAATGAAATAGCCTTAACAGATGGATGGATACACATGGCCTCTCCTACCTTTGGTCCCAATCCGTGTACGAAATTCAATACGCCTTTTGGTAAACCTATCTCTTCGCATAGTCTTCCTAAAAGATAAGCAGTATAAGGTGTCACCTCTGATGGCTTTGCCACCACAGTATTACCCGTGGCCAATGCAGGAGCTATCTTCCAAGTAAGCAAATACAGTGGAAGGTTCCATGGTGAAATACAAGCTGCTACACCTATTGGTTGTCGAAGTGTATAGTTGATTCCTACGCCTTGCATGAAATGTGACTCAGAACTAAACTGAGTGATGGCTTGCGCAAAAAACCGAAAATTTGCAACGGCCCTCGGTATATCTACCGATTTGGCCAAGGTGATAGGCTTGCCATTATCTTTACTTTCAGCTGCTGCAAACTCATCCATTCTTGCTTCTATTCCATCGGCAATTTTCATCAACCATTGTGATCGCTCTTCGTTGCTAAGGCTTGACCATAATGGAAATGCTTCTGTTGCCGCATCGATAGCAGCGCTCACATCCTTGGTATCAGAATCGGGAATCTGACTATACACCATGCCTGTCGCTGGCTCAAAATTGTCTAAATAATGTCCATCTTGTGGAGGCAAATGCTGCCCGCCAATATAATTGCTTAAAAATTCAGTTTGTGACATTTTTTGATTGCTATCTAGTTAATGTTTAACCATGGGTAGCCGTAAAATAAAATCCAAGGTTTTTACGAAAATGATCAGGTAATTTTGGCAGCTCGGACCTTGGTATCAATAAGGTAGATACATTGTGAAAATCAGCAAATATGTGGTGTTTGGCAGCCGTCATAGCGAGATATTCATGGCCAGATGATCCGCCAGTCCCTATCTTTTTGCCCAACATTCGCATCACCATCTGAGCATGGCGGTATCTCCAAGTAGTCACTTGATCATCTATCTCAACTAATATTGACAAGAGTTGGAACGGAATGTGCAAAATTGGCTCATCTCTGTATAAATTGATGAATAAAGCTGCCAATGTCGCTTTGTATGATAAATGCAACTTCCCTTCTTTCACCAAATCATTGTGACGATTCTCATCCATAATATTGGCAAAATAGGTGTTGGTATCCCCAAGCATGTTCAGTCTCATTTGCTTGAATTCGACTGAAAGTATATCAGTATTCAAAATGGCCTCTTGCTCGCTCGCCAACATGTTTTTTACAGATTTTTGATATTCCTGAATAAAGTTAAAATCTCCAAACTCTAAAAATGGCGTCCTCTCCAGCCAATCTTCCACCAAATCAAATAATGATCTGCTGTCTTCCAAACCTTGCAAGGCATCTCTTTTTTCGCTCGCAAATACACAGTGGTATGGCTTGTCATTATAGGTTGTTCTTCTATTTTCTTTTAAACCTAACATCACTTCCATCTCTCTAAACTGAAAACTTTGAAATCCTGATGCTGGAAAAAGATAATTTCTAAAATCTAGGAAATCCAAAGGTGTCATCGTTTCCATCACACCTATCTGTTGAACTAGAAGCTTGAGTATCTCCACTACTCGATTGAGCCTTGATACAGCGATTCCAACATTTTGCTCATTGACTTGTTGCTCGCTAAAATCTTTTACTACTGACTTTAGTTCAAAATTGATCTGCTTAAACCACAACTCATACACTTGATGTGTGATGATAAATAGCATTTCGTCATGCGCTTGAACTCCGACCTCTTCACTGCGCAATACTTGTGCAGATGTGATCTTATCGACCTGAAGATAAGTATTGTAATGTATAGATGAATATTTAGAATCTGATGACATGGTTAAGGATTTGGGTGAGGGAAATATGCAGTTACTTTGATTTCTATCAATAAATGTGGGTGGGGCAATTGGTGAACGGCAACAGTAGTCCTAGTTGGTCCATCATAATCAAAATATTGACCATAAACCTCGTTATATCCGCCAAAGTCGTTCATATTGACTAAAAATGTGGTGACATCGACGATATGCTGCAAATCTGCGCCTACGCTCTGTAAGATGGCCCTGATATTTTCGATGACTGCCTTGGTTTGTACACGTATATCCAGTTTGGTGGTACCCATCTCATCTACTTCCACACCTTCAAAAGTATTATCAGGTCTTCTACTGCTGGTGCCTGATACAAAAATAAAAGGTCCAGCTATTTTGAGATGAGGAAATTTACCCCTTGGTTTGGCCTTATTGGGCAATAATTTACTGTCGCTGACATTCACAAGTTGAGCGATTTGGTTAGGAGCGTAAATATACAAAAATTTGCGTTAACACCCATACAAGATTGTGATTTTATTTGCGAAAAGGTGTCACATTGTCATATATCAAACTACAGAATTGCTCCTTGTTATATCCTACAATTTAATGGACAGAGAGCAAACTAGCTGGTCAATTTTTCACCACCAAAGAAAGTTCTTTCAATTGGTCATCGTGTATTGGTGATGGTGCGTCAATCATCATATCTCTACCTTGATTATTTTTGGGGAAGGCAATAAAATCTCGGATAGATGACTGACCATTCAACACAGCGCACAATCTATCAAATCCGAAGGCAAGACCTCCATGTGGTGGTGCTCCATATTCAAATGCACCTAATAAGAATCCAAATTGTGCCTCTGCTTCTTCTTTAGTAAAACCAAGCAAATCAAAATTTTTGGATTGTAATGCTCTGTCATGGATTCTAATGGATCCTCCACCTATCTCAGCACCATTGATGACCAAGTCATAAGCATCGGCTTTGAGGCTTTTCATGGTCTCGTGGTCACCGTTCAACATACGCGGTATATCTTCCTTTTTTGGGGATGTAAATGGGTGATGCATGGCATGGAATCTTCCTGACTCCTCATCCCACTCTAACAATGGGAAATCTAATACCCACAAAGGTTTAAAATCGCCAGGTTTTATGAGCCCCAATTTCTTACCCAATTCAAGGCGTAGGTCGCTCAGTTGTTTTCTTGTCTTTTCGATTTCACCACTCAATATAAATATGATATCACCTTTGACGGCTCCAAATTTATTGGCCAATGCAAATAGTGCCTCATCATCATAAAACTTGCCAATAGTTGATTTTATACTTCCGTCTTCTTGGTATTTGATGTACACCAAGCCTTTGGCACCGATTTGTGGACGTTGTAGCCATTCTGTAAGGTCCTTTAGGTGTTTATTAGAGTAGGTCTCTGCAATGCCTTTTGCACAGATACCTACTACTAACTCTGCGTCATCAAATACACTAAACCCTTTGCCTTTGACTGCATCATTCAACTCAACGAACTGCATTTCAAAACGAAGGTCTGGCTTGTCCGATCCATACAATCTCATGGCATCATCGTAGGACATGCGCGGAAAGTCTCCTAGATCAATGTTCAGTGTTTTTAAGAATAAATGTCTTGCGAGTCCTTCAAAGGTATTGAGTATATCTTCGATGTGAACAAATGACATTTCGCAGTCTATCTGTGTAAATTCTGGTTGTCTATCAGCCCTTAAGTCTTCATCTCTAAAGCACTTTACGATCTGAAAATACTTGTCGATGCCAGCCACCATCAAAATTTGCTTGAAGGTCTGCGGAGATTGAGGCAATGCATAAAATTGGCCTTGGTTCAACCTGCTTGGCACGACGAAGTCTCTTGCCCCTTCTGGTGTACTCTTGATCAAAAATGGTGTCTCTACTTCCACAAATCCTTGACTATCAAGATATTTTCTTGTTTCAATGGCCAATTTGGATCTAAAAATAATATTATTTTGTACAGGTGATCTGCGTATATCAAGGTATCGGTACTTCATCCTCAAGTCATCGCCGCCATCAGTATCATCTTCAATGGTAAATGGTGGTGTTTTTGATTCATTGAGTATATTCAACAAAGTCACTTCCACTTCAATATCTCCTGTAGCCCTATTAGCATTTTTGCTTGATCTTTCTCTAACTAATCCCGTAGCTTGGACGACGTACTCTCTGCCCAATTTCCTTGCTTGCGTACACAATTCCGCATTTTCGTCCATATTGAAAACTAATTGAGTGACGCCATATCTATCTCTTACATCTACGAATGTCAATCCACCTAAATCTCTCCCTTTCTGAACCCAACCCGCTATGGTTACTTTTTCTCCAACATTGGCCATTCTCAATGATCCACAATCATGACTTCTGTACATAAAACCTATATATTTTATTTATTAAGGGCGCAAAGTTACGATTATACACTGAAATTGTACTCATCAACATATAGCTAATTTATGCGACATGAACTGTCAATATCAGTTATTGAAAACTAAAATAGTAAGGTATGGAAGGTTTTATCTCACCAAAGTCACATCTCCTGCTATTGTTTCAAAAGTATTGTCAACGTACTCGATTTCAGCTACCCAAACATAAACACCTACGGCCATATCTCGATTTTCTGTCTTACCATTCCAACCATACACAGGATCTCCAGCAGGTATATCCTCAGTTGTAAATACCAAATTGCCCCATCTATCATAGATTTTGAATGTCTTAATACCCAAAATTGAAGATTTGAAAGGATAAATAGTAAATTTAGAATTGGAGTTGCCATCTGGATTAAAAATATTGGGTGCTATATATCCTTTTTCAAATTTGACTCTCACCCAAACTCGATCCGTTCTAATGCATCCATTTTCATCATAAATAGTGATAGTATATTCTGTATCATGGTCAGGAAATGCCCTTGGTTTTAAGCAATTATCACAACTCAGACTATTAGCTGGCTCCCACATTATACTTTTTATAGCTGAAAATGGGAGATCAGATTTTGCATTCAATACACAAGATTCGTTTCTTTGGATAGTTGTGTCTTTGCCCGCATTCACACTAAAATCATTAGGTACAAATATTTCAAATTCATCTGTTAGCGTACATAAATTGACATCTTTGATTTCAATATTATATTTCCCTCCAACTACTGGGTAATCAGAATTTTGAGCAACAATTTTATCATTAACTTTAACCAAATAAGGGCCTTGACCACCTATGACCTGAGACCAATTGATATTCCCCTTTTCGCCAAAACATAATGGCTGCACTACTTCAAATTCAATTGATTTTGGATTTTCTTGTGCTGTAATTTCAACACTCTTTTGTTGTTTACACCCATTTGTCAAATTGGTAATGATTGCTACATAAGTGCCTGGCTTAGTAAATGTTATATCTTGCAAAGCTGAAATTGAATTGCCATTTTCTGTCCACTCTATTGAGTTTTGTGGTGCATTCGTTACGGCCTTTAATGCCGTACTACTTTCATTGCACTGGATGATGCTATCACCTTCAAATGACAAAGTTGGAACTGTAAAATCTGATGAAACCACAACTGGAGACAACGAAGTACATCCATAATCATTGGTCGCCACCAAAGTCAAGCTAGGAGTACTTGAAGTTATCAAAATAGAATCTACTGCCGTGCTCCCAGCAGATGAAATCCACTCATATTTCAAATTTGGGTCAAAATATTGATCTTTAGTCCATGCTTGCGGATTTTTACAATTAATACTGATAGGTTGAGCCTGAATGGTTGGTTTATCTAAGTGTCCGATGATATTTATTGTAATAGTGGTATCGCAACCTAAGTCATTGGTAGCCTTGATATTGACAATACCTGGCACTGAGATAGTATTTCCGTTGATCAAGCCAATACTCGCATGATTGAATTGAAATGTCAAATTTGGTTCGCCTGTAATGATGAGTTTTGTTTCAGGATTTTTGCACGTGATGTCATTGGCAGTAGCAGATATGGAGGGCTTTTTCTTGTTTTCCACTACAGAGTAAATCTCTTTTGTCTCGCATCCATTGTCATTGATGAGCGTCAATGTATATACACCTGGTTTGTCAAAAACTCTCTCAAGATTTGTGTCATCAAAAACACCATTTCCCGACCATTTGAAATATGTGTATGTGTCAGCATTTACATTTGGAGACACAGTTGTGGTATTACAGGTCAGCTGATCAGTGCCAAGCGGAGCTAAATTTGGCGCAATAGTGTCAATAGTTATGACGAACTCTTGTGTCGATTTACATCCATTATTTGCTGTGGCTACTACATTGTATGTCCCTGGAACATAAGTAAGAATACTACTATTTGTTCCATTCTGACCGTTGGATGCATTCCACTTGACATTTGTTGGTATATTAGATTCTATAATTATATATCCCATTGGATTCTTGCAAGAAATATTTTCAATTTTTGCACTAATAATCGGGAAATCTTTGGAAGATGGCAAATAATATGTCTCTGTTATTGTGCATCCATTTTCACCCGTAACTGTGAGATTATAATCACCTTCAATGGTAAATATTGGGTTTTTATCGGAAGAGGTCTGGCCTTGACCCTGCCAAAGATAGGTAGCGGGTTGGCTGTAATTGACGAAGAACTGTCCATAATTCAACACACAATCGATAGAATCTATCGTCGCTGTAAATTGTGGAGTTAAGTAATCGCCATTTACATGAATGGTGTCATTGGCTTTGCAACCATTGGCAT
This sequence comes from Saprospiraceae bacterium, assembly GCA_046329385.1. Taxonomy (GTDB): domain Bacteria; phylum Bacteroidota; class Bacteroidia; order Chitinophagales; family Saprospiraceae; genus OLB9. The sequence goes on along the minus strand of JAXLUT010000002.1, from coordinate 187,898 downwards.
CGGTCAATTCTAATAGGTAATCACCGATTTTCACAACATTGATACTATCACTTGATCCTATGTTTTGACCTTCAAAATACCATTGTCGTTGATAGTTGCCTCCATTTTGTAACACAATCGAAGTATTTAACTTATTGCAAGACAAGGTATCTGGTACACTCAAGTTGTAATTAAAATTTGGTAATGTTTCTGTAATTTTCACACTATCCTTGATACTGCAATCTTGACCTAAAAACAACTCATACACATACGTACCTGTGCTATTGACTACTATTGAGTCCATAGCTTTATTGGTAGAAACTACGCCAGATCCTGTCCATTTGATGCTGTCTATGGGGCTTTGAATGTCCAAATTGATTTGAACTGTCTTGTTTGCACAAGTGATGGTACCCGAACTATCAGCACCATACTTGAAATTTGCATTTTCAAAAACAACAATAGTTGTTGCAGTGTCCATACAGCCATTGAGGGCAACACCTGTAAGTAAATAAGTGCCTGGCGTATTAGCCAAGATTTGAGATGTATTGGTGGTAGTACCATTGGGCAAGGTCCACGTAAATGCTATATTGGATACATCTGAATCCCCATACAAAACTGTGTTTTTGTTTTTACAGTCTAATATTAGATTTCCATCGATGGTCACTTCTGGCTGACTAAAATCAGCTGTAACATTGTACTCCAACTCTTCATCACAACCAAAAGCATTGGTGACTGTGACTATATATTGTCCTTCTTTATTGCCAGTGGTGGGCGATGTGATATTGCCATTAGCGGTACTCCAAGTATATGTATATCCTGATACTATTGGTACAGCTGTCACTTGAAGATTTCCTATAGGATGATTGCAATCAAGATACAAATTGGTAGGTGGTAATAAATCAAATTCTGAAAGTGTCACTGTAAACTCTTTTTGGTCTTTGCACAAGGCACCAAAAAATATATCGTCTAGAGCAAAATCATTGCCACTTGGCTCAGTGTTTTGATTGGTGATACAAATCTGTATGCTTGTATTGGTACCTGAGTCCCAAGTTTCATAAAATTCTTCCCAAACACAAGTACTGCTTGAAAGGTTTACTGTAGAACCAATCAAAACTCCATTGATAGAAAACTGTAATATGGCAGGTGAAGAATTCTCTACCGAAGCCGCAAATGCTTGAAATATATACGTTGTATTGGGTAGTACTGTCACTGTTTGGCACCAAACCTGGGCTAATGATGCAGCTCCATTTACGATCATCATGTTGCCACCACCAGTATGATCAGTACACGGATCAAAATTAGTATGGACGCTATTTGGGTTTGATCCCACAGAATATGTGCCTTCATTCCATAATTCTGTTGTACTTAGGTGAGATCTGGCATATATGTATATTGCGTACTAAATCCAGAATTGCCTCCCGAAAAGTCTCCATTCACTATCAGATTTGTTGTTGGGTTGCTGAAAACTTTAAGAGTATAGGTGGTAGTTTGACTTACAGAAACGGTTGGAGTCAAATCAGCATCATCAAAAAAACCATCTGTTCCACTCCATTCAAACCCAAAATATGAACCAGAAATATTACCATTTAATACAATATCCGTCTCTTCACAAATAGTAATATCTTGAGGTACTGTGATAGTAAAGCCACAATTCTGTCCTTTTAAATTTATAATGCCCATCACCAGCAAAATAAAAATACAATATCGCAACATTGGAAACTATTATATTGCAAATATATAAATCTCTGCTTCATAACATTGCGAATCGAAATTAAATTTTCATATTTTTATTATTATAATAAAAATCTAAAGTGTTGTTTTACATTTAAAACCAGTAATTTTGTCTAATAATTTACACACTTTTATCTATAATTTATTGCTTTGTGATTTCATTAGTCAAAGACTGTGGCTGAAATATATACCTTTGCTTTTTATACTTTTAGTTTTTACTTTTCAAAATGAAATATTCATTCATTGCGTTTTTTGCTTTGGTATTTATCATGGGATGGTCCAATGGTCACCCAGCTAAGGTGATGACTGCTACCAAGATAGCTGATCAAATTGTAATAGATGGTGTATTGGATGAAAAAACATGGAAACTTACAAATTCAGGAAGTGATTTTATACAAACTGAACCAACACCAGGTAATGCTTCTGTTTTTCAGACTCAAGTATATTTTTTGTATGATAACAATGCTATTTATATTGGAGCAAGAATGACCGACCCTGAACCGCAAAAGATCTTAAAGGAATTGTCCATCAGAGATCAAACTGGCAATACTGATAATTTTAGCGTTTTTTTGGACCCTTTCAATAGTGGTCTCCACGGTTTTATATTTTTAGTGACAGCATCTGGAGTACAATTAGAATCCATCGTCACCAACCATGAGGATGATACCAATTGGAATGCTGTATGGGAAAGTGCTGTGAGTCAAGATAGTGCTGGTTGGTATGCCGAATTTCGCATTCCCTACTCATCAATCAGATTTCCTTCTGCTTCTGTTCAAACATGGAACGTGCAATTTGGTCGTGAAATCAGGCGTTTTCGCGAAAGCTCCTATTGGTCTTACATTGATCCAAATATTGCTGGATGGGTACAACAATCTGGAAAAGTAACGAACATCGAAAATATCAAGACACCTGTAAGATTATCTTTGACACCATATATTTCAGGATATGTAAACACTACATTTGATCCTCAAGCTGTCAATGACAAAAGTACGAGCTCAACTGCCTATTCTGCTGGATTGGACCTAAAGTATGGTATAAATGACGCTTTTACGCTCGATATGACATTGATACCTGATTTTGGTCAGGTCATTTCAGACAAAAAGGTATTAAATTTGACACCTTTCGAAGTATTTTTTGAGGAAAATAGACAGTTTTTCACAGAAGGAACGGAACTGTTTAACAAAGGCAACATCTTTTACTCTAGGCGTGTAGGTGGTCAACCATTACACTACAATAACTTGGCATCTAAGTTGCATTCTGGCCAAAAAATTCTTCAAAACCCTGAAACGAGCCAACTCATTAATGCATCAAAAATTTCAGGAAGAACAAGTAAAGGTACTGGCATTGGATTTTTTAATGCAATAGTAGATAAAGCATTTGCTGTCGTAGAGAATCAAGATGGAAGCACAATACAAATTCAAACTAACCCGCTTACCAACTACAATGCTCTAGTGGTAGATCAAAACCTGCGAAACAACTCTTTTGTATCTCTGATGAATACTAATGTGCATAGGTTTGGCAGCGACCATGATGCCAATGTAACTGGAACATTTTTTAACATCAAAACCAAAGATCAGAAATATTATATCGAAGGATCAGGTGTCTTATCTCAAAAATTTTATTCAGAACAAACCGAACGTGGGCATACTTACAATGTCTCCTTGGGCAAAATAAGTGGAGTTTGGACTTATGTAGCAGGTCTTGGTGTAGAATCTGACAAATATAACCCAAATGATATGGGATTCTTATATAGTCCCAATGAAAAAAATTGGTACGCAGAAGGTGGTTATACCCAATATAAACCTAAAAACCCTAAACGTCAGCAGGTAAAATATAGTGTTAGCTCTGTTTATTCAAGGCTTTATCAACCCAATTTATTTTCGGATTTTAATATTAGTATTGATAATTTCATCTTGCTTAAATCAAGATTTGCCTATGGCTTCAATACCAGATTAGAGCCAGTCAAGACCTTTGATTTTTTCGAGCCAAGGACCACCGATTTCAGCAAATTTATGACTTGGCCACAAAACTATACTTTGGGTGGCTTTGTATCATCAGATTATAGGAAATTTTTCGCTTATGATGTCAATCTTTCTTATCGATTTTTTAATTTTGAAAAGCGAAATTCTACACAGCTTACCTTGTCACCAAGGATGAGATTCAATGATAGATTTTCTTTATTACTTAATGCTAAAATATCCATCTTAAATTTTGAACCTGGGTATGTCAATCGCCAACTAGCCGACACCAACATACCTGAAATGAACCCTGAAGATATCCTATTTGGACATAGAAATAGGCTGATATTTGACAATGCATTGACGGCCAAATATATTTTTAACGCCAAAATGGGTTTTAATATCAGAATTAGACATTACTGGGATAAGGTACGATATCAACGATTTGGCAAATTAGCAGATGATGGATTCGTCCAATTTGTCAATTTTGATGGTCTATCATCTGACGGTAGCCCAGTTTTTGATCGCAATGTCAATATCTTTAATGTGGATTTGCAGTACAATTGGCGATTTGCCCCTGGCAGCGATATTTATTTTGTCTGGAAAAACCAAATTTACAGCTCAGATAAAGCATTTGAAAAGGACTACCTTCAAAATTTAGGAGGATTATTTAATGCTTACCAATCCAACAATTTTTCTATCAGAGTGCTATATTTTCTAGATTATTTGTACCTCTTCCCTAGGAAAGATGACACATAAAGTTCCTATGTAGGATTATTTAAGAATACCAATCACTCCTACAAATAAAGCTTGCTTAGTGAATTTTTCTTGTTTTCTCATAACAATTTTTCCATTAATTGTACCATCTACCGAGAAATAGAACTTTTCATCACAGTCGAATGGCATAAAGGCTTGATCAGCAGTACAATTATCAATAAAATAATATTCTGCTCCTTCCAATAAATACATTTGCAAGCTCACACAATAGGTATCGCCTTCTGCATAAGTCTTCATTCCATATTTCGATATCATTGCTTGCTGACAAGAACTAGGAGCTAAATGTTCATTTATTTCTTTTGAGCAACTAAGAAACATTTCAATACTCAGAATCAATAAAAAACACTTTTTCATAAACATACTTTTGATGATAAAGATCAAATATATAAATTCGTTGCCAAGAATCCTAAAACTTTATCGAAAGGCTTTAAATTGCAAAAAACCAATGTTTTATAAAAAAGTTACTTAATCATCTTGATAATCCAATATGCCTTTACTTTGAAGCCACAATCACGACTTCATTTTCCTTAAACCCATAATACTCATCTTTTCCATATCTCATTACTTGGATTTTAAATCCTGCCATTTCCAATCTTGAGCTCAAACCACTCACTGAGTAAACCCTAACATGGTCAGATTGCCCAAAATGAGACAGTCTATCTTCAGGAGATACAATGGTGACATCTTCGTAAATATCTCCATCTTTAAACGGTGTCTGTACCAAAAGTCTTCCGTCAGGTTTTAAAATTCTATAAAGCTCCTTCATGGCTTGTTGATCAGCTACTATGTGCTCCAAAATATGATAACAGATAATTAGATCAAATTTCTCATCTTCGACAGCCATGTTTGTTATATCAAAATGAAAATCAGCCAAAAACTCGTCCTCATAATCTGTAGGAAAATATTCAATGCTACTGTTTGATTTCAATTTCCTAAAAATTGCTCTATGAGGTGAAAAGTCCAACACAACATCGCCATTTTTCAAAAATTGTTCATTAAGCAAATGATAAAGCCGCCTTGTCCTTGGCAAACTACCACACATTGGACACAGCAAATCTCCAGTTTCAATGCTGACAAAACCGTTGAGTGTATTATTGCAAATATTGCAAGCAACCTTATTTCCTATATAAAAAGGATAGATCAAATTTCTTAATTTCCCTTCATAAGTGAATAAGAAACTTTTGGGAGTTATCTGTTTGACAATGTTTTTTAAAAATGAATACACTTACATCTCAATTACTGGGCAAAAATCACTCTTTTTTCTCTAATATTATGCTATTGCTGTAAATAATGCCAATAGCGTATCTTACGTTTCATAGAGAAAAGGAAGATTAAAAATTGACTTTTTGAAGATTCAATTTTATTTTGAACTTTTTTTAGGCAAAATATTGTTGTATAAAAAAATATTTCGATATTTGTCGAAATATAGAATCAAAAAACAATTGAACCAGATATTCAAAGCACTCAATGATCCTGTCCGACGAGAAATATTAAGCCTTCTCAAAGACAAAGATATGTTTGCTGGTGACATTGCCGACCATTTTCAGATAGGTAAGCCGACCATCTCACATCATCTCGATCTTCTCAAGCAAGCTGGCTTGGTGACGTCTGCCAAGCAAGGACAATTCATTGTGTACAGTATAAGTACCACGGTTTTGGATGACATCTTGCAATGGATATATCAAATCAAATCACAATAAAATCAACTTTATCATGAAACTCTTTACCTTTAAAAATCTCTTGGTCCTTGGTCTTTTGTGCCTTCCTTATGTGTACTTATATTTCATTTATGATGGCTTGCCAGACCAAGTAGGCTTGCATTTCGGTGCTGATATGAAACCCGACAGAATGGGACCTAAATCAGAATTGTGGTCCACAACAAGTATCATGATGGGAATAGCTTTGGCAGCATATCTCATAGTCACTAACCTTTCTTATTTCGACCCAAAAAATCAGAATCTTCAGTCAGTAGCCCAAATAGACAAGATAAGTCTGCTCGTAGTTTTATTAATGTCATGTCTTTCATGTTATATCATTTATTCTGCATACAGTGGTTATATTGGCAATGCTTTGACGATCATTTTAGGTGGATTTATGGCCATTTTGGGCAATCTCATGCATAATATCAAACCCAACTACTTCATCGGCATGAGGATGCCTTGGACCTTGGACAATGAAAACAATTGGCGCAAGACGCATCAATTCGGAAGTAAAATATGGGTAGCAGGTGGCTTGATTACCATGTTGGCATCATTTCTTACCTCTCCAGATAAGGTGATGACATACATTTTTATACCAGTGGTATTACTCATGGTCATCATACCTGGTATATACTCCTATAAATATTTTAAGGCTGGAAATCCCTAATACTTATTTTTTTCTTAAGATGTTGCCTACGGTGATTGTATCCGAAAATAATGCAATACGCATATTGATACTTCTACCAACATATTCAATGGCTTCATTGAGCAAGATGACAATTTGTTCAGCCTTTGGCACATCTATGATATTGGCCATCTTCGCTGCTATCTCCACTTCGGCTTGAGTAAGATTTACCTCTTTGGCCTTGGTGTAGAGGCTGAATATATATTGCCTGAAAAAGTGCAATCCATATTCAAAAAAGTTCTTCTGTTCATCTTTATTCAATTCTAAGAATTTGCCAAGCCAAGCATTGATATCAACAGGATCCAGCTTATAGGCCACACGTAGCCAGGTAATGAGCAGGTCAGAAAAATCTCGGTTTTCGTTGTTGGAGATATTTATCGCCAGATTGATATTGCCATCAGCTAAATTGGCTATTTGTTCTGCCTTGACTTTGATGATGTTATATTTTCCTACCAATAAATCAGCTATTTCAACATTGCTGAATGCAGGTATTTTGATCAATTGGCATCTGCTAAGGATAGTTTTCAATATCATGTCTTGGTTTTCAGATACTAAGATGATATATGTATTATCTGTTGGCTCTTCTATGAGTTTGAGTAGCCTATTTCCTTCATTGCCCAAATATTCGGGCAGCCACATGATCAAGACTTTCTTATCTGATTCAAAAGACATCATATTGAGCTTGTGCATGATGTCATTTATTTCTTTGACATTGATATTTGGAATGCTGCTCCCAGCTTCTATCGTATCAAACCACTCACTACTACCCATATAAGGTTGATCTGCCAATATTTTGCGCCATTTGGGTAAAAAATCATCGCTTGTGATCGTTTCTCTCTTCCGATCTCCAATTTTGACCACTGGGAATGAAAAATGAACATCAGGATGAATAAATTTTGATGATTTTATACAATTGTTGCATTCACCACAACTGTCACCATCTCGCTTGTTTTCGCACAAGATATAAGATGCATAAGCGAGAGCCAAAGGCAAACTACCATTACCCTCCTTACTCAAAAAAATCTGCGCATGTGGTACTTTACCTTTAACTACTGTCCTCGCTAAATCTTTTTTGATGGCATTTTTGCCGATGATATCTCTAAAAAACATACTCTTAGCTTGACAATTATTTACCTTGAACCCAATCTAAAATCTCGTCTGACAATGGGTCAGTGGCGGGTGATAAACTCTTGTGAATGCTGCCATCCTCATTCAATAAAAATTTATGAAAATTCCATTCTACATCAAAATCACTTAGACCGTTTCTGTCCTTTTCCATCAAATATTGATACAACTGATGCCGATCGTGCTTGATATGTAACTTTTCAGTCAATTGAAAACTTACACCATATATGCTTTGACAAAATTCATAAATTTGTTCAGCCGTACCGGGTTCTTGCCCTCCAAAATCATTGCAAGGGCACGCCAAGATGGCCAAACTATCTTTGAAGGTGCGATTCAATTCTTCGAGTTGAGTATATTGTATGGTGTATCCACATGCTGATGCGACATTGACTATCAAAATTTTCTTTCCCATCCACTGATGCAAGTCCAATGGCTGGCCGAAGATATCACTGATCTGAATATCATAAAATCCTTTCATTTAATCCAACTAATATTGAGGTGCAAAGTTACTCCAATTTTGACCACATTATCCACCAATACAACATTTGTTTGAATAATAGTGTTATTCATCAAAATCAAATCATGAGAGTTTCCGTCTATCGCAGAGGCCATTTTAATGCTGCCCACCGATTACATAATCCACTTTGGGATGATCAAAAAAACGAAGAAGTCTTTGGTTTGTGCAACAATAAAAACTATCATGGGCACAATTATGAGCTTGAAGTCAAAGTAACTGGCGAAGTAAATCCAGACACAGGTTATGTGATGGATATGAAGGTGTTGGCTGACATTATCAAAGAGAGCATCGAGGATCGTTTTGATCACAAAAACCTCAATCTCGACACCATTGAATTTAATAATTTGATGCCTAGTGCCGAACACATCGTTTATGTCATCTATCAAATATTAAGAACACAAATAGACAAAAGCTTAGATCTTAGTGTCAAGCTATGGGAAACTCCAAGAAACTCAGTTAAATATCCAGCATAAAAAACCACCAATGTACATGATCAAAGGCTTCTGTGTATTAATGAGAAATAAGTTTTAGCTTAACTTTGTGTCTATAGAATATGTAGTATAAATTAAATAATTAACTACAACGAATCTACTATTTATCATTCGTAATTCACACATTCGTAATTCGTCATTAAACATCTAATACCTCCCATCCTTCACACACTACACCTTCTCCATACTGTCGTCTTCCAGACTTGTTTAATTCCAGTTCCATATTTTGTAATATTAAAAACAACTAGCGTTACAAGTAAGTAAAAAAGAATAAATTAATGAATGTACAATATATCACAGACGATACTGGAAAAACTACTGGTGTTTTTATCCCAATATCTGATTGGAATGGATTGAAATCAAAATATAGAGATATTAATGAAGAAAGTTCCATTCCTGAATCTCATAAGGAAGTTGTTAGAAGGAGAATGTCAGAATACAATACAAATCCTGAAATGGGATTGGACTATGATGAAGTGATGACTGAGCTGAAAAGTGAGTAATGTTTTGAAAGTGATCATTTTACCTTTGGCTAAAGAAGACTTAAAAGAAGCCAAAGTATAGTACGAAACTAAACTCAAAGGTTTAGGGAAACGTTTTTTGTCAGAAGTTGATAAAAAAATAAACTTTATCAAAATTAATCCACTTGCATCAAATATAAGATATGATGAAATTCACACCACAGTATTGGATATTTTTTCCCTATATAATTCATTACAAAGTAGAGTTAGACCAAAAAACAATTGTAATCGTTGCCGTGCTTCACACCAGTTTAAATCCAAAAAATGTCAATCAAGAAAATAAAATAAGAGATGTTACATCGTCCCAATTCATTCGTAATTCACCCATTTTGTAATTCGTAATTAAACATCTAATACCTCCCATCCTTCACCCCAGGGCAACTTCTCCATCTTGCTCGCATCGAATTTAGCAAAGCCAAATCGTCGCTACCTTGCCGAGGATGATATAGATGCCCTTGCCCTTGAAAGGATAGGCCTTGAGGCTTGGCGGAAAGTGGACGGTATCAAAAAAGTAGCCGTCAACATCGGTCAGCGTACCGAAATTCATGATGTCGCCCTTGATGGTGGTGACCCACTTTCGGCATACGTAGTAGCCGACCATACGGACGGTGCGGCCGATGTTATTTTTCATGTCATTGGCCTTGATATCGCCCCTGAAATTCGCCTGTAACCGGTCAAATGGGTTGCAAAGTGGGAAGCCAAGGAGTTCTATCTCATCAAAAGCTTGTTCGTGATCTGTCTCGGCGAGGATCGGCAGTGTATAGTTTCTTTTTCGGTATCAAAGAGCATCTCACCTGCATAGACGTGCTTGATGAGCGGATTGTATTGCGGCGTTTTTCTCCCACATGAGTTCATGTTGTTCATGCCCGTCGGCAGGAAAGCACCGATGCGGATGAGGATCTCAAGCTGCTCTTTGGAGATATCGATGCGATTGGCAAAATCCTTGAGGTTGCGATAATCACCATGCTGCTGCCTTTCGTCTATGATGGTGTAGGCTACCTTTTGCTCGAGATTGCCAATATGGATCAATCCAATATATATCGTTGTACCATAGATATTGGTGAGGTAGGTAGAGTGATTGACACAGGGCGCTTCTATCTTGGCTCCGCACATACGCGCTTCGTGTATGTACTGCTCTGTGCTATAAAATCCACCAAAATTATTGATCACTGCTGTCATAAACTCTAACGGATAGTAGGTCTTGAGGTAGAGACTCTGAAATGACTCCGCAGCAAAACTCGCCGAGTGAGCTTTACAAAATGAATAACCACTGAAGCTCTCTATCTGTCGCCACACTTCTTTGGAGAGTTCGTCGGGATAGCCGCGCTCTTTGCAGTTTTTGAAATATTTGGTCTGTAGGCCACGAAATGTATCCGAATCCTTCTTCTTTCCTGTCATAATGCGTCGCAATACATCAGACTCATCGAGGTCCAAACCTGAAAAATGGTGGACGATCTTCATCACATCTTCTTGATAGACCATGACTCCAAAAGTCTCACCGAGATGCTCTTCAAATACTGGATGAAGGTAGGTATAGCTATCTGGCTTATGAAACCGCTGGATGTACTCTCGCATCATGCCCGACTGTGCTACGCCTGGCCGTATGATAGATGAGGCCGCAACGAGATGTACATAGTTGTCACAGCGCAACTTATGCAGTAAGCCTCGCATAGCAGGTGACTCGATATAGAAGCAGCCGATGCAGTGGCCAGACTTGAGTTGGGCTTTGACATTGACGTCTTCTTTGATCTCTGCTACATTATGTATATCGATAGCCTTACCTTGGTTTTGCTTGACGAGATCTACAGCATCCTTGATATGACCCAATCCTCGCTGTGAGAGTACATCATACTTATGGTATTCGAGGTCTTCGGCACCATACATATCGAAGTGGACTATCGGGAAACCTTTAGGCATCATCTGCAAGGCCGTATGATAATTGAGTGGCCTCTCGCTGATGAGGATACCACCAGCGTGGATAGAAAGATAATTCGGAAATTTTTCGATCATCTTGCCGTACTTGAAGATATGCTTAGCGAAAGGATGGTGCTTATCTACAGCCAATGGCTCATCTACTATAGTGTCGATATCCGCCTTGGGAAGGCCCAGTACCTTTCCCAGTTCTCGGATGATGGATTTGCCTTTGAAAGTATTGTAGGTAGCCAATAGAGCAGTGTATTCATGACCGTATCGCTTGAAGATATAATCTGTGACGTCATCGCGATTATTCCAAGAGAAGTCAATGTCAAAATCGGGTGGAGATGACCTATGCGGGTTGATAAACCGCTCAAAGTATAGATCGAGTTCGAGTGGATCTACATCGGTGATATTGAGATTGTAAGCCACTATGGAGTTGGCGCCAGATCCACGACCCACATGAAAGTATCCTACTGAGTGGGCATATCTCACGATGTCCCAAGTGATGAGGAAGTAGGCACAGAAGCCCATTTGTTGGATAACTTTGAGCTCTCGGAGTGTGCGATCCATTGCTTTTTTATGCTTGTCGCCAAATCGTCTTTTACAACCACTTGTCGCTAATTTGGTCAGAAGCGTAAAGTCATCAGTGGCATCGCCAGTGAAGGTACGCCGATTGTGTAGTTTGGATGCTTCCATCTCTGTGTGACAGCTGTCGAGTAGGGCTTGCGTGTTGGCGATGATATGTGGATACTGCTGGAAGATGGTCTGGATGTGTCCCAATGGATGGAAAACCTCTGATGATTTGGCACAATCTTTTGCATCCAATTTGCCAATGACGATATTGAGATCGATGCATCGGAGTAGTTTGTGTGCTTTGAAGCCATCTTGATCGGCAAAGGTCACTGGACTGAACACAACCAATTTGTCGGGATAGTTTTTGAGATATGAAGAGTATAAATGATTGACTTCTTCGGGTCGAATACCAGCATATTCATAATCTCGGAGCAATTCTACTCCTTTGGGTAGCTTGCGATACACGATATAGCAATGTTGCAGTACAGGAGCTTCCTTGGGCAGTGGCTCACCTGCAAGCGATGATTGTGTCAGTAGGCCGCAGAGTTCGCGCCAGCCTTCATCATTTTTTGCGATACCGAGATATAAAAATTCATTATCCTGACGAAACTCAATGCCCAAAATGGGTTTGATATCTGCCTTGCGACAGGCCTGAACAAACTGAAAAGCACAAGATGTATTGTTGATATCAGATAGAACGATGGCAGAAGCGCCAGCTGCCTTGGCGAGCGGAGGTAAATCGACTGGGCTTAAGGTGCCATATCGGAGAGAATAATATGTATGGCAGTTGATGTACATTTATGTTAATTGTGAACGATTTGAACGATGAATGTTTTGAATAATTTGAGCAACTCTAACGTGCTCACAATTCGATTGTTCGCCTATTCAAGAGTTTATAATTCAAATAGTCGTTATATACGTCATCATTATGTCGTAATTAACGGCAAATATAAATATGTTTCATTGATTTGCAAAAAAATATCTGAATTTTATACTCTTATTGATAAATTTCCTGCTTGAGAACTTATACCAATAGTAAAATAAATATGAGATGTCAGATTTAAGTAAAAATATCATAGCTTAATAAAAACATATCTGGGCATAATAGTTATATTTACGGGTGAAATCAAACCCAACCCAAATGTTCAATAAAATAGTAACGCTGGATGAATTTATCATTCGCACTGAAAAAGAAAATCCAAAGTCTTCGGGCAGTTTTTCGAGATTGCTAAGAGACATCGGTATTGCTGCCAAAATCGTAAATAGAGAGGTCAATAAAGCTGGTCTTGTCAACATACTTGGTGTAGAAGGAAGTACCAACTCTACAGGCGATGATGTGCAGAAATTGGATATTTTTGCTAACGAAAAATTTATTGAAACGCTATCATACAGCGGAGAAGTTTGTGGCATAGCATCTGAAGAAAATCAAGAATTTATCCCTGTCAAATCTCATGATGATAACAAGGCACAATACGTAGTGGTGATGGATCCACTCGATGGCTCATCCAATATTGATGTCAACGTGTCGGTAGGTACTATTTTTGGTGTATATAAAAGAAAAAGTCCCAGTTCTGGCCCTTGTCAAATGGAAGATTTTCTGCAGAAAGGCACCGAAATGGTAGCAGCAGGCTATGTATTGTATGGTACCTCCACTCTATTGGTATATACTACTGGCAATGGTGTCAATGGTTTTACCTTAGATCCAAGTATTGGAGAGTTTTGCTTGTCACACCGCAATATCCAAATGCCCAAAGCTGGCAATTACTACTCTGTCAATCAAGGATATTATCTCAAATTTGATCTCGAGATGAGGCGATATATCGACCATTGTTCAGACCTGAATTACAGGCTAAGATATATTGGGAGTATGGTGTCTGATATACACAGGATCATGTTTCAAGGCGGCATCTTTTTGTATCCGAATACGCGCAAATATCCAAAAGGCAAGTTGAGATTGCTTTACGAATGCTATCCTATGGCTTATTTGATTGAGCAAGCAGGAGGCACGGCTTTGACCTGCAAATTGGAACGTGTGATGGATATCGAGATCAATGCTTTGCATCAGACATCATCCATCGCAATGGGTTCGCATGACATGGTAAGAGACATGAAAGAGTTTGTAGAGAAATATGGAGCTGTCATCCAGTAGATGGAATGATTAATTCAGTATGTAGTGCATGCGAATAGAAAGTAAATGCTCATAATATGAATTTTCTGAATCAAAAAACCACTTGGACCAATAAGGAATTGATCCCTTTGAAATTGTGTATTGGCAGTGCTTACTTATTTTTGGGCATGTATTTTCACGAATGGGTAGCCATTTATAAAATCTGGGTGATTGCGATATTTGTCATCACATGGATTTGGGTCATGTACTTGTGGCTCAGCAAGCTTAAGAGTGAAAATCAATGACAGATAACGAGTATCTGTTTATTTTTTTGGCATTTATAGCAGAGATTTTAGGTACAGTCTCTGGTTTTGGTTCATCCATATTGTTTGTACCTGTAGCTTCATTATTTTTTGATTTCAAGGCAGTCTTAGGCATTACTGCAGTATTTCATATTTTTAGCAATCTCTCCAAAATAGCATTGTTCAGACAGGGTAACGATAAGAATATAGCCATAAAATTGGGTATTCCAGCTATTGTTTTTGTTATCTTCGGTGCTATGTTGACCCACTATTTGCCCACACAACTGATCGAACTGGCCATGCATATCATTTTAGTAATACTGGCGCTTTACTTGATGGTCAATTTCAGTAAAACTATTGCTCAGACCGATAGAAATCTGTATTTAGGTGGTATAGCGTCTGGTTTTTTGGCTGGTTTGGTCGGTACAGGTGGTGCTATCAGAGGGATCACCTTGGCATCGTTTCATCTTCCCAAGGATATTTTTATAGCAACATCTGCGTTGATTGATTTGGGAGTTGATGCTTCACGTGCCGTCGTTTATATCTCTAATGGGTATTTCTTAGGAAAGCACATCATCTTGATACCATTTTTAATAGGCATTAGCATTGGTGGAAGCTACATTGGAAAGCAAATTTTGAAAAAAACATCTGAAGACGTATTCCGTTACATTGTATTGATAGTGGTGATCTTATCTGCTATCATTTAAGTACTGAAAGATTTTGGATTGGTAAAGTTGTAGGACAATTGCCTCAACTTTTTTCATTATTTTTATAAGATTCAAAGCATCAAAGTATTGTAAACCTGGCTACGCTGGATTTTCCATCTTTAGTGAAAACCAAGAATTGATATAGCCCAGTTTTGAGTTGGTTGTCGCCATTAAGTGTAAATAATATTTCATCACTATATGGTGTGAGTATGATATTTGATTCAACCATTTTTCCTGTTATGTCTTTGATAAAAAAATGAGCTATTTCGCTGATGTTTAATGGAATCTTGGCTTCAATTATTGATGTAGATGGGTTTGGAGCTACTGATATGTTGACATTATTTTTCCAATCAGAAATAGATGTAATGGCACCGTCCCAAATTCTTAATTCATCAATGTAAAGATTATTGGAAATACCCAATTCTGTATCAGATTTGAAATAAAATCTAAATTTTACACTAGGTTTATACCTCACAAGTGGATACAAATATGATGAAATTGTCAATTTTTTCCAGTGTTCAGGTTTGGTAGGGATGAAATAATCGCCTGAAAAACCACCTGAATTATTGGCCATATTTAATGTAGAAAGTTGTAGATTGATTGGTTTCCATGTTGAACCACAATCAAGTGTATATTCTATCTTGAAAGAATCGTTTTGATTATCTGATATTCTAGCAAAAGAATAGAAAAAGGACATTTGCGGTTTTGCAGTGTTAGCAAAATTATAAAATGGAGTTTCAAAATAGTGCCTTGCTCCAGAGACTTCACTATTTAAATTTTCTAAAGCTAGACAACCTTTGGTTGAATCAGCTCCAAAACCACCTTCATATTTCCACACAATATTGTCATTATCTAAATTGTATCTGTCAAATTCATAAAATTGGCTTTCATTATCAAAGCTAAATAATTGTGTAGGAACCTTACCATTTGCACCATCATGAACTATAATAATTTTGGACAAACTATCCATACCATTTGGACCTGTCACCACTAATTTTGCTTCATAGCTGCCAGCAAGCAAGAATGTAGTTTCCAAAATACTATCATGTGCTATCAAAGTATCTGGCCCGATAATCTGCCAAAGTAAAGTGGTTTGATCGCTACCAGTATTTGAAAAACTAGTAAATTTTATTTTTTCACCTTTACAAATTGAAGATGCAGAAATGTCAAAATTAGCTATTGGCAAGCATGCTTGTGAAGATATGATACCAGTAGATATTAGGTTTTGCTCAGATACCAAATTTTGCCTTCCACTAATATTGGATTCGATGGTTTGGGACATATAGGCTGCCTGACCATTGGTAAACATATATTTGCATGGTGAATAATCCATGTAGTTTTGATAATTTTCGTCGATATTTGGGTTACAGATTTTAGCGGATGATAGTGTACAAGTCGTAAATCCTTTGGTAATAGGTGTATCTGCTACGAAATCATCGCCACAAGCCACACCTGGTGCATTGGAGATTCCCCATATATGTGGTAACCCAAACCAATGACCTACCTCGTGTGTGATCGCTCTAGAGTCAAATGTTGCAGTACCAATACTTCCTACATATATTGATTCGCATACTACAGCATCTGCATTGGCAGGTATCGGTGTGCCTGGCAGGAAGGTATATGCAGGAGCTATGTTTATTTTCTTAACGATATATATATTAAGATATTGGTCTGTTGGCCAAGAGTAAATAAAATCTTCCAATTTATTGGCATCCCAATTTGTCTTTTGTGTTCTGTATCTATTGATGCCACTAGTACATTGTCCTTTAGGGTCTGTTTTCGCTAAAACAAATTCAAATCCAACATTGGCAATATTGTTTTTAAATGCATTGACAACCTTTGCTGTATCAGAGTTTTGCTTTTGATAATCTCTGTTTAATATTCTTATTTGGTCATAAATTTGTTCGTTGCTGATGTTTTCTGGGCCATTGTCATGTAGGACATGAAATACTACTGGTATGGTATATTTGATAGGATTTCTATTCTCTGTTTTTTGAAAATGACTTTTTTCAATGCCCTCAAGCGTTTTGACCACTGTGTTCAAATATTTTTCCTTGAACAGTTCATTTGATTT
The DNA here is from genome assembly GCA_046329385.1 of Saprospiraceae bacterium. Lineage (GTDB taxonomy): Bacteria > Bacteroidota > Bacteroidia > Chitinophagales > Saprospiraceae > OLB9. The sequence goes on along the minus strand of JAXLUT010000002.1, from coordinate 170,734 downwards.
AAACAATTGTTGTGTTACAATGTGCTGCCCGCAATAATGATCTTGTCCAAAGCCAGCAAACGAATTGATTGAAATAAGAATCGCAACAAAGAATGATTTTAAATTCATATTTTTACTATTTATAATTAAGGGTGATAAGGGTAGATTACTGAGTCAATGTTTTGAGAAATTCGCCGGAAACAATACCAGCTTTGAATATCATAATTGATATTAAGACTAATAATACACCTATAATTATTTTGAAAAAAGCTGAATCTGTGTTTACGTTTTTTAATGCACTCATGTCGATTGATTTAATTTGTCTCACAAAAATATCGACATTCTTAGTAATGGATTTATCCAATCCTGCTTATTTTAATAATGGCCTTTGGTTTGACGGCAAGCTAATATTTATATAGGCACAAGCGATTTTTAGCCTACAAAATGTCCATTAAGCCGATAAACTTTGCTATCATCATCCAATTTACCACAAGACTGGCATTGGAAAATCTCTTGGTACAAAAATAGAAATTGAGAGATTTTAAATATCTTACATTGACTATATCTTCTTTACCTGAAGGTGCAAGGTAATAATGCCAGCATTCATCCCATCGCTTCTATTGTACAAACCACCTCTGAGCTCGATCTGTGTAAGGGCAATTTTATCAGTGATCATCTTGAATGGTGTGGTCCGTAAGCCTACACCATAAAATTTGCTCGACAAGCCTGAAAGATCGTAATCTGAACTAAAAAACTCAGATCCAGCTGCGTTTTGACCTTTTGGAGCAAAGTAATCTATAGCTGTCTGGTGATGATACCTATAAAATGGACTCACAGATAAATATTGTGACACTTTATATGGCATCTCGATCTGAACGGTGTGAGCTTTCATACCCCAATCATCCTGATAATACCGATAAAACGATCTGATGATCAACTTATTACTCAAAAAATAATTGGCTCTAAGGCCTATTGGAATTTTAAACCTTTTGTCTGGTAATGTCTCCCTCAGCAGCGACCCATCACTCATATATACTCGGTGAAATGGTGTACTTAATAAACCATTTTGATAATTCACATCTACTGTCAACGACATCTGAATCCTATGTGTCAGCACTTGAGAAAGCATCAATGACAGGTCATAAGTATTTCTAGCAGCATTGCCTATCTCTCCTTTCTTTTGTTGTCTAGCTGGTAGATTACTTCTAAACTCCGAAGGCACTATTTGGCTATAAGTATCTAAAAATACATTGGCTCGTGCCCCAAATTCTGTGTTCTTATTTTTTGAAACTTTTGAGTATTTCAATCCTCCACCTATCGAAGTATAATCATACTCCTTGGAGAAAGCCAAATTTCCACCTTTACTGATACCAGTATTCAGATTTTCAACTGTATAATTGAGAGATGGATAGACTCTTACATCTTGTGATGAGGCTGATGATACTCTGGTGTCAATATTGTCAGATGATGCTGATGTATAATAATCAATACCTAACTCTCCGCCGTAAGTATATTTTTTTCCTTTCATAGTGGTGCGACTCAATTTAAAGTCTATAACATTGGCTATGTCGGTGAGTTTTTCAGTGCCAACGCCTCCAGTGATAGCAGAGTGATTGCCATCTTGACGATAGTATGATGACACAATATTGGCTTCTTCAAAAGTCAACGATTTTTTTTGGTACACTGTAGTAGAATCCAACTTAAACGTCTGCGAAAATATCGATAAGCTCATCAATAAGAAGAACATGGTATTTAAGGTCAATCTGATCATTACAATATTTTTAAAACTTATCAATTACAACCACAACCACCACTACTCTTACCACCTGCAGCACCTGCTGCGCCTTCTCTATAAAGTTGAAAGCTGATTTCTGACTTTTCCACCTTTCTAGTAGATAAAGGCATTTCGCCATCATCGATGTAAGACTTATCTATCTGGTGGGTAGCACAAGCGCCTAAACTAAGTGAAGCGCACACTGCCCAAAATGACTTTATCAAATTGTTTTTATTGAACATTGCTATGAAATTTTTATATTGTCTGAATAATATATTTCATCAAAATTATCGATGATGATGGCTTCAACACCTTGGATTTGATTGATGAGATGCAGGCCTGCACTGACACCAATGATCATCACTGGTGTAGTCAAAGCATCACAAAGCTCTGCATACGGTGCGATGATGGTGACTGACTTAAGGCCTTCAGCTGGCATACCAGTGACAGGATCGATAGTATGTGAATATCTCTTACCATCGATCATCACAAATTTTTCGTAATCACCACTCGTAGCCACAGATCCATTATTGATGACAAATCTGCCTACTAAATGATGCTTTAAATTAGGATTGGCTACACCGATGGTCCATGGCTTGCCATTCGGCTGATGGCCCCAAGCAGTCAGATCGCCTGAGGCATTGACCACACCGTTTTCAATACCCAAATGCTGCATGATATATTTTGCCCTATCTGCGGCATAACCTTTTCCGATACCTCCAAAACCTATTTTCATGCCCTCATTCTTTAGAAACACTGTTTCGGATGATTCGTCCACGATAATATTCTGATAATCAACCAATCGGGTGGCTTCTTTTGCCTTGTGTCGATCTGGCAATGCCGTCATATTTTGATTGAAGTTAAGAAAATCTTTATCGATGCTTCCATAACTGATATCAAACGCACCATCTGTAAGTTTGGAGATCTTTTTACTCCTTTGTATGAGTTGTATCATCTCTGTAGGAGCTTTTACAGCAGCTTTTCCAGCATTCTGATTGATAAGTGCGGTATAACTTGAGTCATTATAGGTGGTCAAGAGTTGCTCGATTCTTTTTACTTCGTTGATGCCAGCGCACACAGCCAACTTACATTGATTCAAATCAGGATGACAAGCTGTGAATTCAAAGCTATTACCCATCAATTTAATCACTTCTGTGTATGACTCCAAGGTTTTTTATTTATCTATTTTAAATTAAACATTATCATCAACAAACCATGCATCATTCTCAATATTGATATGAAAACATTGGTTAGCAAAAAGTATCCAAAATACCAAAAACAATAATTGAAGTCACTATGATATTATTATATACGGCAGTAGATGAAATTTAGTGTGGTAGCAACGTACATTTATTAAAAAAATCTATCAACAATGTAAATGACTTTGTAATTTCCATCATTTTGATGGTCAGATTGAGTGTCAAGAGAGTAATTACATTGCTTGGCATCCATACTTTTAGGTAAGACTAAGATTCATTTTCCCTTTTATGTTTGTAAATAAATTGTACCTTTGATTGTAAATTTCATAGTATGGAGTGGACATTAGGTAGTTTTGATTGGTCTATCGTAGCTACTATTTTTTTCGGAGCAGTCAGTGGGTATATTGCAAGTAGGATCTTGGGTGGCGATGGGTTTGGGTTTTTTGGCAATATGGTGGTTGGTGTCATTGGAGGCTTTATCGGTGCTTGGGTAGTTAAAGTTGCTAAAATCTCTATGATTTCAGGTTTCTTTGGCAATTTGATTAGTTCGGTTGGAGGCGCACTGATTTTGATCTTCTTTTTAGAATTGGTCAAATATATGCAGCGCAGCAATAAGACTACAAGGAGGCGATGAGTATTTATGTAAAGTCGTTTGGTACATTATAGCTTTGAGTTATTTTTATGTCAAAGCCGTGTAACTAAACTAATATTCATTGATCCTGAACTTAAAACATCATTTAATGTCAAGTAGTGTCTATCATATTTTGAATAAAAACTTCTATCGGAGAAATAGTTGAAATAATCGAGTTTTAATTCAAATTTTGGCGATGTCTTAAGGCCAATACCAATTAGATATTGGAAAGCAAAAGAATTGTCAATTAGTGTTTCTTTATAAACTGTGCCTGAACTGCTATTGTAATTAATGGTTCCTACTTTATCAAAATATTCGTCACCATCATTTTTAAATTTTGCATCAAAGATATAGTTTGGGACAAGGCCAATGCTAAAAGCCAGCTTATTTTTTTACAATATCAGCTTCAATGGCAATATCAATTGGTTAAGATGGTAAATGTTAGAGTTTTCTGTCTTGATCCTTGTAAAATTGTACATGATGTCGCTACCTAAATACAGATTAAGGTTGATAGCTTCTTTACACTTTTCTTCGGTGTTCTGAGATTATTTTGTTGACTTCTTCTTCACTCAAATTTGTGAGTAATGATAATGTTGATATTTTGACGCCATTATCAAAACCATTCAATACTACTGATACCACTCTTTTGAAATCTCCTATTTTTTCACCACGTTTTTCACCACGTTTTTCGCCACGTTTTTCGCCACGTTTTTCGCCACGTTCTTCTGCATCAGATATTAGTGTTTTTTCTATTCTGATAGCATCCCAAAATTTATCGTATGATAGCAATTCTTCTTTGGTATAACCACTTTCTTTAGCGATTTCAAGCGCTTGAGCTATTTCTGGAACTGTTTGTAATTCCATGATTAATTCTTCTGACAACATAGGATTATCATTTTTTACTTCTGATATGAAACGCATCCACAAGACTGAAAGTTTTCTCTCTTTCATACTTTGTGGTCGAAACTTAGGTATTTCTACAAATATGATATGAAGATCATCCATTTTTTTAATAGCTATACTTTGATGTGTCAATTTATAATGATGGTAGTACTCCTTGGCTTCAAATTCAAATATCTCATTGACCATAGCTAAAGCATACACCGGTTGCAACTCTTTGTATGCTAAACCTTTATCTAATTCCTTTACATACGTTTTGGCTGCATTATAGACCATTCTACTTTTAAAATTGTCGCTCCAAAACATTTGCATCTCAACAATAAATTGTCTCCCACTATTATCTTTACACCTCACATCTACAATAGTATTTTTAAAAATAGGTAGATCTGGCAATAATTCCGAAGGCAAATATTCTAAATGTTCTATGACTTGCCCTTCATCTAGGGGTAGCATTGCATTTAGAAAGCTCATGAGGATATTTGCATGTTCTCCAAAAACACGTTTGAATACTAAATCACTCTTTGGATCTAAATATCTCATGCTACAAATTTATAAGAATATCGTCAACTTCTTTAGAATAATCTTAGTGATTGACTTGTCAAAAGCGAAATCATACAATTGTTAATTGGTGCTATTTTACCTCACAATGCACATTTTTTTTAAAGAGGTATGTCCATCCTTGTTAAGAGATGATACAATGTACATTCCTACTGACAAATGACTTACGTCGATAGTAGATTGTCGGTCAACACACAGATGTGTCAAAACCTTCTTCCCTTGCAAATCAAAAATTTCAATATTAAAACCAGGAGTATTGCCCTCAACTTCCAAAACTTGATCTGCTGGATTAGGTTGCATTTGCCATTCAGAATCAACATCTATTTCTTCTGTAGCTATCAAAATGCTTTGAAAATTTAAGAAAAATATCAGTGTATTGGACATAGCTGGGTTGAAACAAGTACCATGATTTGCTGTGGTCAATACGTCAAAAATTTCAAGTTTTGTAGCACCATTAGCGATCATAGTATCATAGGCAACTATGCTGTTTTGATATGGTACTTGATCGTCTGCTTTACAATACAAAATACGAGTTGGGGCAATAGGTGTCCAATCATATACATCATTTTCTTCCAATACCTTATTTAAGAAGTAATTGGGTTGATTACGAATAGAATCAATTACGTCATCACGTAGCATTTTGCCGCTGATGATTGTTCCAGTATTGGCATTAAGTAGTTGCAACAATTTGATATTGAGACTAGTAAGTGTTATTTTTCCATCATAGTAATTCTTGATATCAGTGACATATTCTGGTTTAAAAATATCGGACAAATTGTTATAAAAACCATATACTTCATTAAAACCCATGACGGTATTGGGTATATATGCTGGATAGGTATAAGCCTTATTACCCAATATTAATTCTCTCATCACACCTGAAAGATTATAAGGTCCAGACATGTGACTGGCTGCTGTCACACTACTGCTACCTTGGGTGGCTTCGAGGTGTCGATGAATGGCCATCGATGCATATCCGCCTTGAGAGTATCCAGTGATGAATAATTGTTGGTTGACTTGGACACCATTTTGGCTTGCCCAAACAGCAACGGCAGCGAGCATATCTTCTGTGGCTCGTGCAATAGAACTTGCATGCACATAAGTTTGAAATCCTCGTCCTGATCCCATACCGACATAATCTGGCAAAATGGCAACGTAGCCTAATCCTGAAAATAGCAAACCCAACTCACCCTCTTCACCACCAGCAGACGGGTATGTAGATGGTACACATTTTTTGCAATCTGATGTACCATGTTGATAAACCAATCTTGGGTATTTGTACTTGAGGTCATCTGGTACCATCAACAAACCAGAAAGAGTATCTTTAGCTCCCTTTGCATCAACAGAGGTATATTTAACTTGGTAATATTTAGCTCCAAATTTGATCAAAGGAAGATTGTACAAAGTAGATATTTGGGTCTTGGTTTTTGAACCTTTAAGTGTCACAGATACTACATCTTGTGCGTGACAAAAAAATAAAAATGTCGAAAATAAAAAGGTAAATAACGATGACTTCATATTCTAATGGTTTTGAATCGTAAATTTACATGAGATTTTATTCATAATGGTGTATATTTGTAAGATAATTGATAGTAATGTCAAAAATTGTTTATCTTAATAACTTTGACCAATGAAATTTATCTTTTTCGTAATTGTATTTGTATCAATATATGCTTGTCAGCCAAAAGATTTACCAACGGAACTTAAGCAATCTGATGGCTTTGCAAGTATGAAGGTATCACACCTCACTACCAAGCAAGAATTGCAAGAAATGGCTCAAAAATTGGCGGCACAAGAAATAAAAATTGACTATTCATCTTCAGAATTTTTTGATGATGGAAAGTTGCGAAATCTTAAGCTATCTGTTGTGACACCAGGAGGTAGTTCGGGTGCAACCAATGTAGATGGAGTGACGCTACAATTCAAATATTTTGGATTCATGTACCAAAAAGATGGCAATCCTACCTTCAAAATAGGAGAAATGCCATGATAATTAATGTCTATTATCAATTCAATTGTTGCGAAAAGTCATACCTTTGTGCCACTTTTGAATAAGTACAATTTTCCATAAAACATCTAACCCATATTCAATAAATGAAATTCGGAACCAAAGTCATACATGCTGGCATTCAACCTGATCCAAGTACTGGAGCCATCATGACGCCCATTTATCAGACATCTACTTATGTACAAGCAGCACCTGGTGACCATAAAGGTTATGAATATGCAAGAACCCAAAATCCTACACGAACAGTATTAGAAAATAACCTCGCAGCCTTAGAAAATGGCAGCCATGCGATCTGTTTTGGAAGCGGTCTTGCTGCTATGGACAGCATCCTAAAATTGCTGCAGCCAGGAGATGAAGTGATTGCTACTGACGACTTGTATGGAGGATCATATAGAATCATGACAAAGGTTTTCGGTAAATATGGTATCCAGTTTAAATTTGCTAACTTAAGCAAAACAATGGAATGGGAAGGATTGATCACTCCAAAGACAAAGATGATTTGGGTAGAAACACCTACCAACCCAATGCTAAAAATCATAGATATACAAGCTGTGTGCGAGACTGTGACTGGTAAGGGTATTTTAGTGTGTGTGGACAATACATTTGCTTCTCCATACTTACAAAATCCACTTGACTTGGGAGCTGATATTGTAGTACATTCTGCTACAAAATATTTAGGAGGGCATTCAGATGTGATACATGGTGTAGTCATCACCAAAAATGATGAAGTAGCTGCACAAATAAGGTTTTTGCAAAATGCTGTAGGTGCCGTACCTGGCCCACAAGATTGCTTTCTGATATTGAGAGGCATCAAGACATTGCACATCAGAGTAGAGAGAGCTTGCGAAAATGCAAAGAAAATAGCACAGTTCCTTAAAAATCATCCTAAGGTATCGAAGGTATATTATCCTGGATTTGAAGATCATGAAGGCCATGAAGTAGCCAAAAGACAAATGAAAATGTTTGGTGGAATGGTTTCTTTTGATTTGGTAGCCAATGATGAAGCCAGTGCCAGAAAGGTATTGAGCGGAACGCATTATTTTTCATTGGCAGAGTCTCTTGGAGGAGTAGAATCATTGATAGGCCATCCAGCGAGCATGACCCATGGCTCTATTCCGAGAGAGGAGAGGCTCAAAGTAGGATTGACAGATTCATTGATCAGGCTCAGTGTTGGCATTGAAGATGTGGACGATCTGATCCAAGATCTTGATCAAGCATTGGCATTAGTATAAATCAAAATTCATATTTTGTCAAAGACTCAACCTATCAAAACATGGTCAGCTGACGACAGGCCAAGGGAAAAGATGTTGGCCAAAGGCAGGCAAAGTCTTACAGATTCAGAGTTATTAGCCATCATCTTGGGTTCTGGTTCGCAAGGAGAGTCCGCTGTAGATCTTAGCAAGCGGATCTTAGCAGATTATAAAAACAATCTCAACGAACTCGGCAAAATTTCGATAGGCGACCTGATCAAAAACTACAAAGGAGTAGGTGAAGCAAAAGCCATCAATATCATCGCAGCATTAGAGCTGGGTAGAAGGCGACAGGCGTCTGACATTTTGGAGAGAGATACTATCAAATCAAGTGCTGATGCTTTCAAAATATTATATCCTTTGGTAGGTGACTTGCCACATGAAGAGTTTTGGATCATATTATTAAATCGAGCAAATAAAGTGATTAAAACAATATTTATTGGTAAAGGTGGCATTTCGCATGTCATAGCAGATATCAAAATCATCATGCGTCATGCCTTGGAGAATATGTCGAGCCAAATTATACTCTGCCATAATCATCCTTCTGGCAATTTAAACCCATCTAAAGAAGATTTTACACTCACTGAGAAGCTAACTCAAGCTGCTAAACTTTTTGATATAACTATCACAGATCACATCATCGTTTGCGACAACAGATACGTGAGTTTCCGAGACGAAAGTTTGTTGAAATAATAATCATTCTATACTGATAGTACCCGATATTTGATTGGTAAAACTACTGCCTGGCGCTATCCTGATATCATTGCCTACAATGTTCCTGACCGTAATTTGAGCATGATTGCTGAGTGATCCAAAATTGTACAAACCAGTACTATTCATGTTACTGACATGTCTATCAATGGTGATTTGACCATGATTGGAAATGGTCCCGCCAGCATTATTTGAAAATGACCTTGCACCTGAGTTTTGTACCAAGATCTCACCAGAAGATTGATTATTGATCGTACCTGTATTATTGATGCCAAATAAAGTTGGGATGATGATATTCATTATGACAATGTCACCAAGATTGATGATGGTGCCTTGATTGTCAATATTCAAGCCATAATTGATTTCTAAAGATGCTGTTGCATTCACTTGCAGTGATGTTCCAGTGTTGATAGTGACTGATCTTGCTTTGGCTATGTACCCAGTTGGTATGGTCACAGTTATTCCGTTGGATCCATTGATCACAACATTGTGGCATCTTTCTGGTAATGTACCCAAGCTCCAATTGGTGACTAAATTCCAATTCCCACTGCCTGCAATCCATGTATTGGTCAACGGAGCTGCTAAATCATCGATGATTCCATTACAATCATTATCTTTCAGATCGCATATTTCTGGATTGTTAGGATACATAGTATTGTCATCATCATTGCAATCTCCCAATGCTTGACAAAATCCGTCACTATCTTCATCGCCACCATCACCAGTAGCACAATAGGTGGTAAATGAAATTCCTCCTGCCAAAAGTGGATTAATTGAAAAATTGTAAGCCTTAGTGCAAAATTTGCTAAAACCTGCTGGAATGCATCCAGATAGATTATTGTCGTTGACATACAAAAGGCTCAATTCATTATTGGTCAAACTATTAGGTAGGTTTCCTGATAATAGATTATTATCCAAATACAATGATTTTAATGATTGCATATTGCCAAGATAAGATGGAATACTTCCTGTAAAATCATTTCCACCAAGGTCAACAGTAGTTAAGTAAGCAAAAGAATTTAAAAATGTGGGTATGGAACCCGATAGGTTATTATTATATAGTTTTAATTCCTTTAAATAAGTCAAAGCAGTCATAGATGAAGGCAGTGAAGTGGCAATCAAATTATTGGATGGAAGATTGATAGACTTTACTCTATTTTCTTCATTGCATACTACGCCATACCAGCTGCACACATTACAATTGGTACCAGCGGCACCTGCCTGCCAACCCGTTTTATTTGTCCATGATGGTCCATTGGTAGCATTGTAAAAATTAACCAAGGTGCTAAAATCAGGATGACATGCGACTGATACATCACTCGCACAAATATTAAAACTCCCTTCATTATCGCTTGCCGTGTCAACACACCTGATGTAAATGACCTCACCAGAAGTACGTCCTGTAAGTGTCAATAGTGCATGATTGCCTGGACCACTGTTATCATCACAAGCGATTGCCACCAATGACCCACAACTGCCAGAATACGCTTGCAAAATGACATCTGTTAGTCCTCCTGAGGTTTGGTTGGTGGCTATGGTGACATTGCCTGATGTAGGTATCGTCAGCTTAAACCATATATCCTTGATGACAGTACCTGGATTACCACAAGTGAAAGCTGGTACACCAGAGGTAGCTGTCGCTGCCTGAAGGATAAAGGTATTGTTTTCACAAGTATTGGTGACAGGAAGGTTGATTGCTTTGGTGCATACGTCATTGATAGGAGCTACTCCACTACAAGAGATACCTGTCATACAATCTGAATATATAAAATTTTCATATAGCAACTTGCCTGGCAATGTACCAAACCCTAAACTTAGATTTACTGACGAACCAGCGACTTCATTACATTGGCTCATGATATTGCCATTGGTAGGAATCAATGGGCTTGTGCTTACATAACATGAAGCACCTTCTGCGGTATATCCACCTTGAGTGGCCAGCACATTGCCACAGTCATCTATTTGTGTGTAATTGCCATTCCAAACACATGCATGAGTATGCCTGAGACCCATAACGTGGCCTAGTTCGTGTGCTATTATATAAGTACTGTAAGAATAATTTGGAAAGGGTGACAAGCTACTACTCAAGCCTGTAGTAATACATTGTGGCCCTGGATATGCTGGATAAGTGTTACAAAATCCACCTATACCATTAGACATTCCACCACCTAATGGCCTTTGAGACAAGAGAATAGCTATCCTACCATTATAGGTATTCTGTAAGGTATTGACAAAAGCATTTCTGATATTGGTAAGATTGGTGCTGCTTGAATATGGGTCACTAGATGTATAAATATACAATCCACTCAACATGATTTGAACATCATGTAGCGCAAAAACTGCCGCTACATTTCCAAACAATTCATTGACCCACTTAGTAGTATTGGTGATATTACCTTGAGCTTGATATGTATAATAATCACACTGCGCATAGATTTCAAGACAGTTGCCCGTCCTTGGTGAGCCATGTTGATGCTTTATTCTAGTTTCAATTTGATCTTCGATGTGAGTTGAAAAAGATGTTTTCTCTATCCTTTCTTGACTGAAATACCCTATGTACATACCATCGGATGACTTATTTATTTCATAATTTCCTTCGGGAGATGCTATCATGTATCTTATCTCATTACTTGTGATGGACATGGTTGCCCAAGAACTTAGTTCATCACTTATTTTTCCTCTATAAAATACCTGATTGTCCCTATCTGGATAGATGACAGCACCATCACTTGTGGTGATATGAAAACCAGATGTGAGTATCTCGATCTTTTCAAGCAACAATACTATTCGTTTGCCTCTGATGACAAAATTTTGCTTGATAAAATCTGGTTTGTCAACCAAAATCTTAGATTTAGCTCCTTCATCAATAGAATAAAAGTCTGCACTTTTAAAGTACTTTGCGTGTAGATTGGTTCTTGCTACACTTACTTTTAATACATTCAATTCAACAGGTGAAGATTGTCCTACCAAATAGTGAAAAAATAAATTGGTTAAAACAAAGCTAAGTATGAGGTAACGATACTTCATTAAAATTGGTTTTTAATTAGAATTTAGCAAATACTAAATACTATCGGGGCTGACCAAATGATGACGTCCAAATTGCAATTTTCCCTAAACCCAAAAAGCTAAATTAGAAGATTTTTTATAATTTGCTTGTAAGATTCAGTCATCATCATCCGAAAAACATATGAACATCAAATAGCATCAATTAATAGCAATAAGTGGATACTGTTAGAATTATTGCACTTATGTAGTGACATAAGAGTCGCAACAATATAACATATTTCTAAAAAACGTATATGAATTTAATGAATGATGCAGCATTTTTGGCCAGGGTGATCGGCCTGATGAAAAGAAAAAGTACAGGCGATGCGGATCGATTTGCTGCAAAGCTAAATATAAGTAAGAGATCTGTACAGCGGCTGATACAAGCCATGAAGGATGAAGGCTACCCGATAGAATTTTGTAAAAGTAGTGATTCTTATATACTGACCGAGACTGTGACGTATGAGTTTCGGGTCACGGTAGGAAATCATGATCTGATGAAAATAAAAGGTGGTCGCAGACCTAGCATAGACCTTATAGGTTTTGAAAACCTATAAGGTCTGGTGAACACCATCTGCGAAATCCGTGTAATACTGCTGTGGCAGCACAAGTTCCGCGAGCAATATAAATCATTTCGCTGACGACACAGATTGCGCAGATTATTAAAGTTTAGGGCATCGAGAGAAAGATCCAAAAATATCACAATACAATACTATCTGTGAAATTTGTGATATTCGTGAGAAAAAATCCTTAAATTGTCGCAAAGGCGACACCACCAAAAAATCCTTTTATTATACGGACGGCTTAAAGCATGAACCATACAATATTAGATAGTTAATGGGATAAATACAGCTGGACAAAATATTATTTTATAAGCGTGGTTTGCTGCTGAAAAGGTAAGAAAAAATATTTATAAAAAAATAAAAAATAATTTGTCCAGTGCCAAATTTTGGCACTCACTGCCCTTATGTTTGCATTGTATTTATGATCAAGCGATACAAAAAGGGACTTCTGTACCCTTTTGCATAGCTGCGGGCCAGCGGTGTTGTGACAAGCAGACGGGACATACTTGAACCCGGCCGGAACCATGTAGTGTGGGAATGCGATTGAAAAGAGAAGGGGATTTTTAAATGTTTTTTGATATGTTAAAATTAGAGAATTTCAAGGTGTGTGATAAAAATTTTCTCACATCAATTAGAGGTGGTGCAGATTGGAAAATTGTAGGAACCTCGACATATGCTGATGGTCGAACAACGACTGATATAGAATATACAAATGGTGATACTGTTTGTGATATTGCTGATTCAAATATGGATTTGTTTAAATAATCTGTCTTCAAATAGAGTATTATTACTATCATATATTAACTGACTAGTAATAATATTCTATTTTATTTGATTTACAAAATTTTCACCTTAGACTTATCCTATTAAAAGGAATTTAGTAAAAAAATAAATTATTTAAAGTGCATAATGGCAAGTATCGGCTAAATCTTTTTTTAAGGTGCTGTCAAAATAAGTAACTTTGTGTCATGGCATCAAAAATAACCAAACCCAGTAGTGATGAAGTATTAGGAAAACTTGCATCCATCATGGTACCAAAAGATTATTTAAATAATTTTTCAGTAGTTGACGTAAAAGAATATCCTGATAGATGGCAGGTAGAATTAGAGGAACACAAGGAAAACATTCCAGATGCACTTAAGGAAGCAGAAGGGCTTGTAGTCTTGGATGGATTTTGTGATTCTATTAGTATTGTAAGTCATTGTTTTTCGTTAAAGGAGGTAGTCCTTAGAGTAAAACGCAGACGGTGGAAACTCAGCAAGGCAAATAAAGATGAAATGGTAGGACACTTTAGTAATACCTATGAATTACACCCCAATGGTGCCAAAATAACGAAAGAACTGGCATCTTTTTTAAAAGGCGAAAATAGAAAGTCATCCCGTTAACCTAAGTACGATTGCCTATATTATGGCTAAAAAGCCCAAAGTTATTTATCACTGGTACAAAAATATTATTAGCGATTATCAAGATGATCAAAAGAATGGGAAATTTCTTGGTCAAAAGGTGTATGAATACGATAAAGACAGCGCAGAAGTAACAAAAGAACTAAAAGTACATATCATTAAACCAGACAACATGGGCTCATCGATGATCATAGACGAGAAGATGATCGGTCATAAATATAGCGTTATAATAAGCAATGAGCAGACAGGTAAAATCGCTTTACTCCTGGACACGATGAAGCCAGAGCTGATAGGTCAAGCGATACAATTATTTGATGTTAAATCACTCAATAAGGTGGAAAACGTGTGTAGTGATATGAGTCCAATGATGAAAAAAATCATAAAACAATACATGCCAAATGCCACAAATACAATAGATAAATATCATGTAATAAAGCAAGTTATCGACGCACTCAATGGGGAGAGACTAAAAATAAAAAGAGATATCCGCATAAGTAGCGAAGTAAATAAAGATAATCCCAATGGATGGACAGATATAGAATTCTTAGAGAAATGTCGCTACTGGATTTACATTCGCAAATCCAATCAATCGCAAGAGCAAAAGGAGTACTTAGAAAAATTATACCAAAAATTCCCAACACTGAAACAAGCCGTAGAGCTGACAGAAGAAATCAGAAGTTGGTACGACAATAAAAATATAGGCCAACAACAATTGCAGTTAGAAAAACTATTGGATAGATGGCTTGTAAAGATTGAACAGAGTAAATTATCAACATTCAAATTTGTAATCAAGCTCTTTGAGAAACATCATGACCAAATTATAGGATACTTTAAACATGGTCATACAAGTGCAAAAGGTGAAAATTTAAATGGAAGAATTCAAAGATTTTTACTCAATAGCTATGGGACTAGGGATAGAGATTTTTTCTTCTACAGGGTACAAGTTTACTTCTCATAAAATCAACAGCACCTTAAAAAAAGATTTAGCCCAAGTATCAAATTATTATAATTCTAACAATTCTATACAATAGTGTATGGAGTCATTGTCAGGAAAGTAGTTATTCCAAATTTAATGAAGTCGTGAAAAACTGCGTTATTGAAGCTAAACAGTCAGATACAAAAATTAACGGAGTTTCCGACTGTTTGAAAGGCAAAAAATTTCATTCATTTGTTCTAAAAGATGTCAAGGGTAAGTTTTTTTCTTCAATACATGAAAAAAATTTAATTTTAATTAATTATTGGTTTATTGGATGTCAGCCATGTGAAAAGGAAAAACATTTTTTGAAAGAATTAGCTAAAGAGTTTTCTAAATTGAAAATAGTTTCTGTTTCATTAGATGACAAAGAGGATATTCTTAGATATGCAAAAAAAAATAAATTGCCGAATTGGACTTTTATTCCAGACTATAAAAATCAACTTTTATTTGAAAATGAGTTTGGATATCCACTAAGTATTATTATAAAGCCAAACGGAACAATACTAAAATTCATTGTCGGTGGGATAATAAATGAAAAAAAATTTGATGAAGTCGTTACCTTGTTAAAATCAATTCAATTATGAAATCTATTTTAATTATTATCCTATTTTCTTCAAAAATATTATTTGCTCAACAAATCAGTTACTTTCGTCAACATACAAATGATATAATTGAATGCTTGTTTAAAAAACCATTTAAAATTGAAATGGCTTCTCATCTATCAAAATGTATGAAAGGAAAAGTGTTTCCAGAGTTTTGCATAGAAGATAGAAATAACCATGAGTGGAAAACAAACATGAACTGTAATTTGTTTTTGCTGACGTTCTTAAAAGATAATTCTAAGGAGTTTATTGATGAAATTGTTTATATAAACTCTCTAAATTTAAATAGCTATAATTTAAATAAGATTGTTTTGATTTCAGAAGATGAAATTAATGCCAATGTTTTATCCAATCAAAAAATTTTCAATTCATGGAATATTGTTGATAATTCTGCAAAAAAGCCAATTGCCAGATCTCAGTATGGTTATCCTTTAACCATAGTGTGTGAAAGTAATGGAATTATTCTAGGGTATTACTTGATGGGGGTAAAAAGTGATCCTTCATTTAAAAAGGACTTGTTAAAATTATTAGGTCAATGACCAATAAAAATCTGCCTAGCGGGCCAAATGTGGTACCGTGATGCAAGATGGATATATATTTTCAGACACCATAGGCAATAATATAGCAGAGAGCGATGAAGTCATCAGTTTTACCAAGCTAGACAAAGCACTTCACATGGCCAATATTCAGGACTTTGTCTATAGTATGCCCTTGTCTTATAATACCATGATTGGTGCCAAAGGCAGCGGTGTGTCGCAAGGACAACGGCAGCGTATCTTGATAGCTCGTGCAGTGTATAAAGATCCGGAATATTTGTTTTTTGACGAAGCCACCAATGCCTTAGATGCCACCAACGAGCGCATCATTATGGAAAATCTAAATCAGTTTTTCCAAAGCAAAACAGTGGTAGTAGTAGCCCACAGACTGAGTACGGTAAAAAATCGTAGGGACAGGAACGCATCGAGAATTGGTAGAAGCGCGAGGGAAGTATTGGGAGTTGGTGCAGAATCAATTGGATCTGGAGTAGGTCGCTTAAACCTTATAGGTTTCTGAAACCTATAAGGTTTGGAATGGAACCTAAAAGTGTAAAGATTTGTTATAAAAAAAAGTTGAGTAATGGGCTTAGTATATGCTGAAATAGAGTTGATTAATAACGGTGATCTAGAGATGGTACGCAGAAATTTAATGGATCAAGATGAAGTCAAAAGAATGACTGTTTCTGCGTTGGTTGATACCGGATCGTATATGCTATGTATCAATGAAAGTATTCAAGAACAATTGCAACTACCTGTTGTGGAAAAAAGGAAGGCAGAAACTGCAGATGGTAGGATTGTAGAATTGGATGTAGTGACAAACGTGGAATTAAAATTTAAAAATAGAAGGACACTATGCAACGCTATGGTGTTACAAGGAGATTCGGAAGTTCTGTTAGGTGCGATACCCCTCGAAGATATGGACGTTTTGGTACATCCTCTGAGACAAGAACTAATCGTTAATCCTGAGCATCCCTATTTTGCACAGATGAAATTGAAATAGCCAAAACCTTATAGGTTTCTGAAATCTATAAGGTTTGGAAAATAAGAATTTTTATATCCTTGTATTCTAAAATTAGTAAACACATGAATGATATCATAGTAAAGCCAAAAAGTATAAACAAAGTGAAGAGTTACAAACGATTCTTGAGACAATGAAAGTTAAGTTTTATGTTTCAGATTCAGAAAAGAAAGATCAAGGATTGCTGGCTGCCATGCATGAGATTGAAACTGAAAATACAAAACCTGTATCAGAATTATATGATGCAATGGGCTGGAAATGAAAGTAGAGATTAAACCAACTGATTGTCGAAGTCTCTGACTTCGATACTTTATCTAAAGCGTTTGTAATGCGCTAAAAGAATTATCTTATGCCCAACACACCCGATACCCAAAAAGAAGAAATATTTGCCATCCAAAACATCTTTGGTAAACCACCAGGATGGTTGGTCAATTGGGGTATTACCGCTGCTTTTATATTTATCACCGTTTGTTTGGGAATTGCTGCATTGTAAAATATCCCGACAAACTGGTGATGCCTGCCAAACTGTTTACAGAAAATCCAACTGTGGAACTCATAAGTAAGGTCAATGCCGAGATAGATTCTATCTACATCAATCATCAATGATAAGTCACCCTGTGTACCACATAATACGGGAAACAACTATATCGCTCAAGGCAAACTTCCGCTCAAAGCAGCCGGAACACTCCAAGTGGGACAAAATGCGATATTGGAATTAGAATGTTATCCATCCACACAATATGATGTAATACAAGCCCATGTAGCTGGTTTTTCTACGATACCTAATGAAGACAGTTATTTGGAACATTAACTTTTAAATAATATCTTTCAAAGGACTACAATCGTACATATTTAATTTTATAATCAGCTTGTATTTTTCCTGCTTTGACATCGTTGAGTTTTCTTTGGATTAGTTTTTTCTTGAGAGGTTTAAGTTTTTCAGTAAATAGGATGCCTTCTATATGATCGTATTCATGCTGGATGACCCTTGCATTGATACCTTCATATATCTCATCATATTGTTTAAAATTTTCATCTTGATATTGAATCCTCACCTTTTGGGTTCTTTCTACATCGCCTCTTATCTCAGGGATACTCAGACACCCTTCTTCATAAGGCCAAAGATCGCCTGTCTCTTCCACCACTTTTGCATTGATAAATACCTTTTTGATGCCTTCAGACTTTTTATCTTCTTCCATGATTTGGATAGAATCAATTACAAACAATCTAATAGGTAGCCCTATTTGTGGTGCTGCTATGCCTACGCCGTGTGCCGCATACATGGTTTCCCACATATCAGCTATCAAACCCTGAAGGTTTTCGAAGTCAGCAGAAATGGGAGTAGCCACTTTTTTCAAAACAGGTTGGCCGTAAGCATAAACAGGTAATATCATGATGATTATATGTGTTTTAAATATCTTTGAAGAATCACTACAGCACTTATCTTATCGACCAATGCTTTGTCTTTCCTTTTTTCTTTTTTAATTCCAATGTCAAGGATGATTTGTTTGGCATGTACGGAAGAAAACTGCTCATCGGCAAAATCTATATCAATACCTTCAAATTTCTGTCTAAAACGGTGTACAAATTGATCAATCTCTGGTTTCAACTGGGTAAAGTTGCCGTCTTTATGCACAGGTAACCCAATGACCAATTTTTCTACCTTTTCGGTGCTAAGATACATGCCAAGATACTCCATTAATTCACTAGTATCTACAGTACCAATAGCCGAGACTATGATCTGAAAAGGGTCAGTAGCAGCAATGCCACATCTCTTACTACCATAATCTATACAAAGTATCCTTGCCATTTCAGCTGCAAAATTACGAATCTTTTCCTTTATTTTTTATGGTGAAAATAAGCATGCTTCAATTTGACGACTATAGAGTGATTGTTTAGACTTCCTATACATTCAAATCATATTTGTTTTTAGCACATAGTTAGTAATGAAAGAGCCCTTCTACATCAGACTTGCAGAAGGGCTCAGTGAACCTAAATAAATATTTCTAAAAAACTCAATTACTCGATCACGACCATTTTCTTAGTAGCCATATAATCTCCAGCTTTCAATGTGTAATAAAGTACACCAGCTTTCAATTCGTTGCTATTCAGATAAAGGTTGTTATTGCCTTTGACACCATTGATGGATGACATTTTTACAACTTTTCCAGTTACATCATATACAGTAACCGAAGTAGTCATGGCTTCAGGCAATTCAAATGAAATCAATGTGGTCTCTTTGAATGGATTTGGTATGTTTTGATGTAAAACTACACCACCATTTACTTGATTTACTCTCCACTGTACAGGCATTACTTGACCATTTGCATCATAAGCTTCTGCTTTGGTAGTGGTAGAAGTGATGTTGATAGCATCTGCTACTTGACCATTTTCTTTTGCTACAAATGTCATATTGAATAAACTTGCATTGGCATTGAAATTCAATGATTTCGCTTCGTTCCAGCTCATTGTAAGAATACCATTTTGGATGTTTGTGAATCCAAAGTTATTATCACTAGCATGGATAGATACAGGATCAACACCTATCAATGTAAGCATTTCGCTATCAAACTCAATAGTAAACTGAACACCAGAAATGGTATTTGCACTTGCTATGTTGACAGGGATTGTGATCTTTTCACCTATTGAAAATCCAACATTGTCGGTATTTAAAGCCAATGCATTTGATGTTCTCGATTCTGTATTATTATCAGTACTATTTGCAGTAACATTTCCGTTGACATCACCTATCTTAACAGCTACAAAATCGGTCTTCATATCTGTATTTAAGTTTTCAATATTATATACTTCTGGGAAGGCCTCTCCTTGTGCATTGGTAATATCTGCGAAATGATATGCTTTGTCAACAAATCTCCATGATTTATTATTGGTAAAGTCAATGGTTGTACCTAAGATCAATTTTCTGAGTTCGACCAAGTCATTGGCAGTGATTTTACCATCTTTATTGACATCGGCAGCTATTTGTTTGTAAGCAGTACCCAATTTTTCTAATCCTAAGATATGTCTTTGTATCATGACAAGGTCAAGTGTCGAAACACCATTCAAATGGTCATCATTTTTCTCAGGAGCCACGATGTAACTACCACCATTGTCCATATTGGTAAAAGCAAACGCTCCATTATGATCTGACATTCTAGATAGCTCTGATCCTTGAAGAGCAACACTTACATTTTCAACAGTTGATGAATTTTCTGTGGTCAATGTTCCGGTCACGCTTGATCTTCTACCTCCTTCAGGGCAAATGTTGTTATTGTCTTGGACATCTATGAAGGTATTGACAGCTGTCTGTACTACATCACCAGCAGGAGTCAAGGCTGCAACATAGATTGTAACAATTTGCTCACCTTGTTGGTCACAATCAAATACCAAGTTTGGTGTACCTACCATTTGACCCAATGCATTGACCGTCACTGGAGTGAAAGATAACAAAACTGGATACCCACAAGGATGACTTGACTTATGTTCTGGGTCAAAATCAGTGGCCCAAATTTCAGCCATGCCTTCTCCTTCAGCAATTTTCATCAAGCTGATGGCCAATCCTTCCAATACAATTGCAGAAGGCGCTTTCTTATTGACAATACTGAAAAGTTGCTCTTTTGATGTGACATTGCCACATTTATCTTCAAATGTATAAGTAATCTTGTGATTTCCTACAGGATAACTACCAGAAGCATCGATGGTGTTGCTATTGCTGGTGACTGATACTGAATCGACATCACCATCGTTAGCTAGATCAATCGTAAATCTGCTCCTCAACACTGATGTACATACGTCAGTAGCAGATGCCCTCAAATTGATTTCTCCAGCAGCGCATGTGGCATCATAAGTGTCTGCAGAAACTTTTGGTGCTAAGGCAGCAATCGTAGGCGCGATATTATCAACCACTTTTATCTCTTGGGTATGTGTCCAAGTTCTATATCCACCAGCATCTAATGGCTGACACCAATCAATAACAGTCCATTTTCTTAATATTTTGAAACATGCTGGACTTGTTGGATTATTGAATGAGAATGATTGATCTTCGTACTGTGATCCAACCAAAGAACATGCTCCATCTGTCAGGATAGGAGAACCCAAAGCCGCTGGAAGGAAATTTGGTCCCGTTGGGTTTCCACATCCTTGAACCATGGTGTCTCTTGGCCATTGAGCCGCTGTTGGCCCATGATATACTTGGCTAGGATCAGGTCTAAATGTGATGGTTTGTGTACATGATGCTGATTTACCACCTGCATCAGTAGCAATAAATGTACGCGTGATGGTGCCGATTCGGCAACTATTGATTTTTGAATCATGTGTTTCTACTGGTGTAGGCACTGCACAATTGTCTTTGACAGTCGCTACTCCAAAGTCCTTAGCCAAATTATTGATATCATAAGCAAAGTCACAAGCTACAGTTTTGTCAGCTGGACAAGTGATAGATGGTCCGATTTTGTCTTGTACTAATGTACTCACCATACAATCATTATAATTACCTGATGCATCTATTGATCTGAAGGCAACCATTTGATTGGCAGCTACATCAGTACAACAGAATTGTGCATAAGAACTCCAACCACATGGATCAGTGATTTCGATGATATATTTTGCAGGTAAGAAATTTGGGACAACACTTATGACTGGCCCTGCAGCTCCTATACAAACATAAGCTATATTATTGTCAATCAAAGGTGACCCGAAAAATTCAAAGAAGTTGAATGTAGCACCACTTTCCCATTTAAACTCTGGGAATGTAGATAAATTATTGATATTCAAACCTATAGAATAACAATCATCATATCCTTTTTGGTCTAATTGATCAATCAACCACAAAGATTCTGCTCTTGTTTCGAATGATACTGCATAGCCACCCATAGCTTTTGCCATTTTGAAAGCTGTCTTGCCAATCAACTCGTGTTGCGATACATAATAGTAATGTCCATCTCTTGTACCCAACAATTTGAATCCAGGGAATTCTGGTGTTTCGCAAGGCGCACAAGCGGTGGTATTCATCCTTCTAACAAGGAATTTTTCCAATTTGCATTCGTCATAACTACCATCATCAAATACAGATGCAGGTACCCAAGCTGTACCATCACTTGTCAAAGCGACTGTAGCAAACTCATCACAGATGGTAACTGGTGGCGTCTTATCTTCTACATCCAAGGTGATAGATACTTGTGTTTTATTATAACAATCATCATAAGCTGTATAAACTACTGTATGTGTTCCTACTGGTAAGCTTACAGTTTTAGAAGCACCATGTTTTACAAATACGCCTGGAGTGGCAGGATTTCCGTTAAGATATACAGTAATATCTGCCGTAAGTTTTGTAGGGTTTGAACAATTATCAGTAAGTGTAGGAGTGGGCAATGTTACCACTGCATCGCATGAATGATTGGTAGTAGATGCCAAGATCAACTCACTTAAACCAGAAACTACTGGACCTACATTATCTACTATTTCTAAAACTTGAAATCTTTGTACAGGAGGTCTATTCAAACATGACCATTCTATTACTTGCCAAGTTCTTACTATTTTTGTGGTACAGTGGATCTTGACAGGTGGTGCATCAGAATAAGTGACCATCAATCCGCAATATAGATCAGTATTATTGAGCAAATTGATGCCTGAAAGGGTAGGGTATCCAGTTCCAAGCTGAGTCACTGTTGTAGATACTACTTTATCAGTAGGTGATGGGTTACCATTCGGCAACTTTGCATAATTTGCATCACATACCAATGGTGGATTATTGCCCGCAGCTACATCCCAGTTGGATGGATATACAATAGATACCAAATCTGCTACTGTCACGTGGAAAGTAACAGTACATGGCAAAGATACATTGCCACTAGCATCAGTCGCTTGGTAAGTTCTTACAACCCTTTTGATTACATTAGTTGGCAATAAGCCACTGCAATCGTTGGTAGTGATGACCTCATTGATGGTATCCAAGACTACGGGGCCACAAGCTTCGTACACATCAGGTACAAAAGTATTCATCTCGATACATGATAGTGTCAAGATACCTGTAGGGCAATCAATGACAGGTTTTTCCTTGTCTTCGATGATCAGTTTTGACCAACAAGAGTTTGCCCCATTTGAGACCTTACCATAAAGTGTTTTACCAGCATGAGTGCAATTGACTTCAGGACTGGTAGGGATTGGGTTTCCAGTCGGTGTCAGCATCACAGTGACTGTTTGAGTGCCAGCGCATGTACTACCATCTGCAAGAAGCATTGATGCTGTTATGACAGCTTCTCCTTCTTCATCTAGTGACACTTGCACTGTTTCTTTGCATGCACATGACTGCGCATACGTGTTGACGGTTGTGAAAATTCCAAAGAGTAAGACTGTAAAAAGCCTAGCCCAAAGGTTTGTTTTCGTAAATTTTGTTTCCATCATGAGATCCAATTTGAGTTATAAAAAATTAAAAAATATTTACGTGCCACACGACTAATTCGGTCGCAAAGCGTTATGAAAAATGTTTCGATGTTTTAATATTTTGAATGAGGAGCGAATGGCAATAATATAAATGCCATGATGAATACTCATCAAAATAGCCAGCTATGTTTGGCTTGAAAGTTACTGTTGGGAGCAAAATGAAGTGGTCACGCTACCTTTGCACTGTAATAGCGCAGGAGCTAAAAATTCATTTTACAGCACAAATGTAAATAATATGTAATATGTAAATGCATGATTTGTAATATTTTTTTTATAATTTTATTTTTTAATATGTAAACAACTTGTTTTCATTGTTTAAAAAATGCAGATTTTTATACTATTGACAATATTAATAATATAGTCTTTCTTATCTTTTACATTCAGCGTAATGAAGTAGCTGAACTTGTTATATTAATTTTTATGATAATGATTATTTCTTCGGTTTTTCTAATGTTTTGCTGGTAAGTATGACATCGATGGCAGATTGGACAAACTCATCGTCTTCATATTTTTCATTGTTTGGATCATTAGGTGCTGTCAAAACCTGAATTAAGCTTTTTATTTCCTTTTCAAAACCTTTCAAATCTGGGATATCTCTCTCGTTAGGAAATTCATCTTTCTTATTGGTGAGAAATTTGTGGAGAGCAGTATAGATTTCTTTATTCAATGGCAAAACATTCGCAGAGTTTGCTTCGGCCATTATTTTTTGTTTTCTTGCTACGTATTGAAAAACAAACTCAGGCAAATAAGATTTAATCAGCATTGCTTTTGGATCTTTGTATATTTCAGGCATAGATATAAATATGTCTGGAGTGATGCCGCCAGCACCTGAGACAGGTCTTTTTAAGAGTAGTGTTTGATATTTACTATCGTTTTTCACTAAGCTACTGTCTTTATGAAAATAATCACCATGCTCATATCTATTGCTAAGGTCGTCATCGTATTGATCTCTTGATGAGTAGTCTCTTTGTATGGATCTGCCTGAAGGAGTATAATATTTGGCTACAGTAAGCCTGATGGCTCCACCATTGTTGAGGTCATACTGTTCCTGTACCAATCCTTTGCCAAATGACCTCCTACCTATGACAAAGCCCCGATCCCAGTCTTGTATTGCTCCAGCTATGATCTCGCTGGCTGATGCAGAGTTTTCATCAATGAGTACAACTACTTTTTCTATCGGAAAAAACCTCTTTCCATTGCTTTTGTATTCGTTGCGTTTATTATTTCTTCCTTCAGTAAATAGGAGTAATCTTTCTTTTTCTTCAAATATTTGACACAAAATATTGGTGGCTTCGGGCAAGATACCTCCAGGATTGTCCCGCAGATCCAAGATCAGATGCTTTGCTTTTTTATCACCGAAGAGCTTTTCTACTTCTTCCATAAATTCCTTGTATGTATTGGATCCAAACCTATCAATTTTGATGACAGCTGTCTCCATTTCTGGTAGTAATCGAGCATGCACAGTCTTGACTGGTATAGATGCCACCTGCATAGTAAATTGCATAGGAATTTTATTTCTCAAAATAGAGATAGTTACATCTGTACCGTTTTCTTTTCTGAGCAACTCTCTGATATCAGCATATTGCATTTTTTGGCCAGCCACTTTTTTACCATCTATACTGATGATCTGATCAAACACCTTCAAACCAGCTCCTTTGGCTGAACCTTGAGGTAGGATTTTACTGATATTGACCGTATCGTCTATAAAATAATTTTCGATACCGATACCACTATATGCTCCATCCATTTGGTCGGCGGCATCTTGTACATCTCTTGGCGATAGGTAAAGTGAGTGTGGATCAAGTTTTGAAAAAATAGCCTGCGCTGCTTCATCTATCAATAATTCACTATCAATAGTATCTACATATTTATTTTCAATAAACCGAAGTAATTCTTCTACCCTACCTGTTTTAAGATCTGTATCATTTTGAATTTCGACAGTACTAAATAATGAGTTTTCTGGCTTGTTATTCAGCTTATACCCCAACATCATACCTACGGCTACACAGGCAGACAAGAGGAGAGGTTGCACTATATTATAATTACTGAAATTTTCGTTTTCCAAGAGATTTTGATTGAATTAACTGACCACACATGTTACTAAAATAAACTTATATCCAATTTCCTGCCAAACTTGCTTTTTTGTATTGCTATTTTTGGCTGCTGTTAAAATTTGCTATTTTGATGCGACATTTTATAACGAATTGGCTGCATTTAAAAATAAATTCATAACATTTGCAAATTTAAATATTTGAAATATGATTTCAAAAAAAGTCCATTCAGATATAGACAACCTTGATTCAAAAATTTTATCTATCTTGGCCAAAGATGCTAAATTATCTTATGCTGAAATAGGCAAAATGCTTTTTGTATCGCCAGGTACTGTCCACATCAGGGTCAAAAAACTAACCGATGCTCACCTTATAAAAGCGGTGAGAGCAGAACTCAATTATGAAGCCTTGGGCTTTGATATTACTGCATTTTTGGGTATTTATCTCGAAAAATCTCACATGTACGAGAGCGTTAAGGCCGAACTTAAAAAGATACCAGAGGTAGTTGATGCACATTATACTACGGGCAATTATTCTATTTTCGCCAAGATAATATGTAGAGACACCAACCATTTGCGTGATGTTTTGTCCAAAAAACTCCAAGCCATCAAAGGCATCCAAAGAACTGAAACATTTATATCTCTCGAAGAGACATTGTCCCGACCCTTGTATTTATCTGATGTCTAGGCTTATTTTTTTACTTCTTTGGTAAAACTTTCTTTGAGTCCCACAGTTTGGTTGAAAATAACTGAACCAGATTGTGTATCTTGGTCAGTACAGAAATATCCTTGTCTCAAAAATTGGAATTGACTCCCAGGTTTACTGTCTTTTAATGAGGCTTCCATCAGTGCATTTGAGATGGTTTTCAAAGAGTCTTTATTATAAAATTCAAGAAAATCAACTGCTTCATCTGCCGTGGGATCAGGTACTGTAAAAAGTCTGTCATACATCCGTACCTCACATGGTAGAGCGCTATCTGCATGTACCCAATGCAAGGTACCTTTTGGTTTGATGCCTGAAGTATCCTCGCCAGACTTGCTGTCAGGGTAGTAAGTGGCATATATCGTATGGACTGCTCCATTGGCATCTTTGTCTATATGAGTGCAATGCAAGATATATGCGTGCTTAAGTCTTACATCTGCACCTACAGTCATTCGAAAATACTTTGGAGGCGCTACTTCCATAAAGTCTTCACGCTCTATGTACAACTCCTTGCCAAATGATAGATCTCTACTGCCAGCATTTAGGTCTTCAGGATTATTTTCTGCTGTCAAAATTTCTGTTTGTTCATCAGGATAGTTGGTGATGACGACTTTGACTGGATCAAGAACTACCATGGCACGCTGAGCTGTCTTGTTTAGTTCTTCTCTCACGCATGCTTCCAACAAACTGATTTCGATGGTATTTTCTCTTTTGGCTACGCCAGCTTTGTCACAAAAGTTTCTGATCGCCGCTGGTGGATATCCTCGTCTCCTCATACCCGAAATCGTGGGCATACGAGGATCATCCCAACCTGACACATAATTGTCATTGACCAACTTGAGCAATTTGCGCTTCGATGTGATCATGTATTCTACATTCATCCTAGCAAACTCAGTCTGTTTGGAAGGAAAAATTTCGAGTTTTTCGATAAACCAATCGTAAACAGGCCTGTGATGTATGAACTCCAATGAACATAGTGAATGTGTGATATGCTCTATAGAGTCTGACTGACCATGTGCAAAATCATACATTGGGTAGATACACCATTGATCACCTGTGCGATGGTGGTGCTCTTTTTTGATACGATATATGATAGGATCGCGCATCAACATATTGGGTGATGACATATCAATATTCGCTCGTAATACCATGGATCCATCAGCAAATTCTCCTTCTTTCATCCTCCTGAACAAATCAAGATTTTCTGCTATTGTTCGTGATTTATAAGGACTATCTTGGCCAGATACAGAAGGACTGCCTTTCATGGCTGCTATCTCTTCTGGCGTGCTGGCATCTACATAAGCCAATCCTTTTTCGATGAGTTTTACAGCAAATTCATACAGCTGGCCGAAATAGTCTGATGCGTAAACGGCATCGCCATTCCATTCAAATCCAAGCCACTTAATGTCATTTTGAATACTCTCTACATACTCTGTCTCTTCAGTGGTGGGATTGGTATCGTCAAATCTCAAATTGGTTTTTCCCCCATATTTTTTGGCTGTTTCAAAGTTGATGCATATTGCTTTGGCATGTCCAATATGAAGATAACCATTAGGTTCAGGTGGAAATCTTGTCAATATCCGCCCATTATTTTTACCTGCTTTGAGATCGTCTTCGATGATTTGTTCTATAAAGTTGAGTGACATATTTGTGTGTCGAGTGATTATTTTTTTAAAAAATATTATCTTATTACATCCTATCTGGTGTTTCTATTCCCAAAAGGTCTAATGATGATGCCAATACAATTCCTACCTGATCGCAAAGCAAGCTTCTGAAAGCTTTAGCTTCGACAGATTCTGCATTTAATATTCTAACGTCATGGTAGAATCTATGAAAATCCTTAGCGAGTTCGTATGCAAAATTGGCTAAGCTGGATGGATCGAGTTGCTGGCCAGCCATTTTTACAATAGAAGGATATTGGAGCAAATGATTTATAAGTGTTTTCTCTTGTTCTAACAAGCCATTATAACCTGTCCAAACATCGTTCTGAGTGCTCTCATTGGCTTTCCTTTTGATAGATTGTATGCGCACATAAGCATTCTGGATATATGGTCCAGTTTGACCCTGCATATCGACCGACTCTTTTGGATCAAAAATCATCCGTTTCTTGGCTTGCACTTTGATGATGAAAAACTTGAGCGCTCCCAATCCAATTTTTCTCAATATTTCTTCTTGCTCATCTTTTGGCAACGAAGTGATTTCTCCTCTTTCGGCCGACATATCTTTGGCCTCCTGGATGACATCAGCTATCAAATCATCTGCATCCACTACAGTACCTTCTCTAGATTTCATCTTGCCAGTAGGGAGATCAACCATTCCGTACGACAAATGATGCAAACCATTAGCGTAAGGTTCGCCAAGGCGTTTCATGACTTCAAACAATACCTTAAAGTGATAATCTTGTTCGTCAGCTACCGTGTAAACCATCTTGTCGATGCCATAATCTGCATATCGCTGTTGAGCTGTGCCAATATCCTGAGTGATATAGACAGATGTTCCATCACTTCTTAAAATTATTTTCTTGTCCATGCCAGCATCCTCGAGATTTATCCAGACGCTACCATCATTTTGGGTGTAAAAAACGTCTTTGGCTAAGCCATCTGCAACAGTCTTTTTGCCAAGGAGATAAGTTTGTGATTCGTAATATAACTTGTCAAAATTTACCCCTAAGCTGCGATATGTCTCTTCAAAGCCATCATATACCCAACCATTCATTTTCTCCCAAAGTGCTCTGGTTGATGGGTCACCATTTTCCCAATCTACCAGCATTTTACGAGCTTCAGCCCCTAATTGACTGTACTCATTGAAGTATTTGTTTTTATATTCTTTCCAAAATGCACTTTCATCTACATCTGGTTTTTTGAGCGACTGCATCAAAGATTGTCCTTCTGGTGATTGCTGAAAAATTTTGTATTCAACCATCATTTCTTGCTCAAATCTGACATAGTAGTCCCCAACAAAATGATCACCCTTGAGATGGCTCGAAGCAGGTGTCATACCTTTTCCAAATTTTTGCCACGCTAACATGCTTTTACAAATGGCTATGCCTCGATCGTTTATGATTTGAGTCTTGATGACTTCAAAACCATTAGCAATCAGTATTTTACTACATGACCAGCCCAATAAAATATTTCTGATGTGTCCTAAATGCAAAGGTTTATTTGTGTTGGGAGATGCAAACTCCACCATTACTTTTTGACCATTTTGTGGTGAAGTACCGTACTTTGGTGTATTAGCTACTACGGCCAATTGGTTTTTCCAAAAATTAACAGACAGTGTTAAGTTGAGAAAGCCTTGGATGGTTTCGTGAGCAATAGTATCTGGGTCATTTTTTACCATCCAATCACCAAGTACACTGCCGATTTCCTGAGGGCTTTTTTTCAAAGTCTTGACCAATGGAAAAATCACAATCGTATAGTCGCCATTAAATTCCTTCCTTGTTTCGTTGATAAGCAATTGATCGGCTGTCATTTCAAATTGAAAACATTCATAGACAGCTTTCAAAAAATTGCTAGTAATTCCGTCTAAAAACTCCATGCTAATATTTGAAAATCGAAGTGCAAAAATAGCATTTTCATTTCATAAAGGGTTATATATCATACGATTTGTTGTAAATTTCAAAATTTTTGAAGCAAAAACAAGTACATTAGGACTGATATATAGTTTTAAAAATATATGTACATAAATGAATTAAAAGGTATTAATCAGACATTAACATATATAAGTAAAATTTATAGGAAAAATTGTGTTTTTTTGTAGGCTGACATCAAATATTTTACCTACTTTTGCCACGTTTTTGATTCCTTATAATCATTCTGAATTTTTAAAGATTTAAAATTTACCCATGAGTAACGTAACTAAGATATTGATGGCTTTTGTGATGGTAACATTAGTGTTTACTTCTTGTAAAAAAGACATTGACAACAATGAGACTAACGAAGTGAATACTGTAGCAAGATATAATTACCAAATTGTGCATGAGTGGAACAATCTTTGGATGGAAATAGAAAGGTATGCAGCTGGATATCGTCCTTGTCCAACGGCAAATGCACTTGGTTATATCGGATTGGCCAATTATGAAGCAACAGTAACAGGTATGCCAGAATATCAATCATTGGCTGGTAGATTTGGTGGCTTGACAATCCCTAAGACTTTTGCAAATGCAGAGTACCACTGGCCTACAGTGGTGAATGCTGTTAATGGATACCTATACAGCAGGCTTTTCCCAGAGGTCAGAAACGATCTCTATGGTAGAATCAAAACATTAGCAGACAAAAACAATAAGATATTTGCTGATCAAGTAAGTGCGGAGACATTTATAAGATCAAAAAATCATGGTGAAGCAGTAGCTGCTGCTATTTGGGAATGGATGAAAACTGATGCAGTCACTTTTGACGGATACAAAGACCCTTTTAAAGAAAGCAATTGGCAAGATAGGCTCAATGAGCCAGGAGCATGGACACCAACTGTACCAGGACCAGGAGAAGGAATGTTTGCATATTGGGGAAAAGGCCGTACTATGGCTATTCCTGATGATTTAAAGCTTTGCAAGCCATATAAAGAGTATGTTGACGGATTTAGCGAAGCTCCAAGTTCAAAATTATATAATCAGGCCTTGCAAGTTTATAAATATAGTGAAGAAAATCAGTCTCACTTTGACGAATGGGTAGGTGAGTTTTGGAGCGATGATTTATTGACTTTGACATTTAGCCCGCCTACAAGATGGATTGCCATCGCAGATCAAGTATATATCTTGGAAGATGCCAACTTAGAGCAAGCGATTGTTGCCAATGCTAAAGTAGGTTTAGCTTTGCACGATGCAGCCATTGGATGTTGGAATTCAAAGTATCATTATAATTTGGAAAGACCAGAATCTTACATTAAGAGATTAATCGACCCTACTTTCGAACCATCATTAGAAATGCCAAATGGCGAGACTGGTATTTCTCCATCATTTCCAGCATATCCATCAGGTCATGCCACTTTTGGTGCGGCATCTGCTGAAGTTTTAGCAAGTATGTTTGGGTACTCTTATGGCATGACAGACAATTGTCACAAAAACAGATCTGAGTTTGAAGGTTATCCGCGTACATTTGATAGTTTTTATGAAATGGCCAATGAAAATGCATGGTCAAGAGTTCCACTTGGTGTACATTTTGAAATGGATGCCAAAGAGGGTTTTAGATACGGCACTGAAATAGGTAGAGAGGTCAATAGACTTCCTTGGAAAAAATAAAAAGCAAAAGCAAATATTAAATGAAGGGTCGGTAAAAAACTGACCCTTTTTTGTATAAAAAAATTAGAAGATATGAAGACGTATTCAATATTAAGTTTTTTTTGCATACTTATCATTGGATTGTATGCATGTAAAAATGAAAAACAAGCCAACTCGACAGAACCATCAGAAAAAGGTGTTAGGGAAATCAAAGAAAACTATGGCACGGGTGAGACATCACGTATCTATCAGCGTATCGATGGAAAGATAGAAGGTAAGATGACTGA
Organism: Saprospiraceae bacterium; assembly: GCA_046329385.1. Taxonomy (GTDB): domain Bacteria; phylum Bacteroidota; class Bacteroidia; order Chitinophagales; family Saprospiraceae; genus OLB9. Next base: position 138,885 of record JAXLUT010000002.1, on the reverse strand, counting down.
TTATTACCCTTCTGGAGCATTGAAGGGAGAGAGATTTTTCAAAAATGATTTGCAAGAAGGTAAGACGACCATCTATTTTGAAAGTGGAAAAGTAAAAGAAGTCCAATACTATAATAACGGCATGAGGAATATGGGTGATACCATTTATTACGAAGATGGCAAACTCAAGTATGTGAGTGAGTTTAAAGATGACATCAAAAATGGATATTTGCGCAAGTGGGGAGAAGACGGCGCACTTATTTATGAAGCAAAGTTCAGAATGGATACCTTGATAGAAGTAGGAGGCAAGCCTGTCAAACAGGATGGCAATTAAGATGCGATATATCTTACTTATCAGCAGTATTTTTCAAATGGTCACTGGTTTAACGCTGATCCTCAATCCACATTGGTTGTTTATGTCTCAAGAGATGCAACTATTGGGTGTTATTGCTTCAAAATTTTATGCCATCCAAATATTTGGCACAGGTGTATTGGCTTATGTTTTGTATAAGAACTTTGTGTTTACAAAGCTTTTTAAACACGTCATTCTAATATTCATGACAATACAACTTGTTTCTGGACTTTATTTGTACAGCATCCACCAGCAACACTTGGCAAGTATGCTAATAGTAAGTATTTATCTTGGTATAGCTTGTGTCATGTTGGCTTTATATTTGATCAACTTAGAAAGTTTTGACAATGGAAACTCAACTTCCTGAATTGCTTAATATTCTTGATCTTCAACCAAATGATCATGGTAGCCTTACTGGCAAAAATCTATTTATTGGAAGCCCAAATGTCTATGGTGGACAAGTATTGGCACAAGCTGTGGCTGCGGCCAACTCAACAGTAAATGATGGCAAAATATTACATTCACTTCATAGTTATTTTATTTATCCAGGCAAGAATGATGTAGATATTGATTACAAAGTGGAAAATGTAAAAGACGGCAAATCATTCAACACGAGAAGGGTAGTAGCATCACAGCAAGGGAATGATATTTTCATCATGTCAGCATCTTATCAAAAGCCCGAAACAGGCATCGAGCACCAAGCCACTATGCCCAATGTGGCAAGACCAGAGGCATTGACTTCGTTTTCAGATTTATTTGCTGAGTTTGCTGCTAAGTTTAATATCCAGCCAAGAGGCATTTTTGCACCTGATGGTCCTTTTGTTTTTCATCCAGTAGAGCATTACGATCCTTTCCATCCACGCATCCGACCAGCAATGAACCACACATGGTTCAGAACGAACGGAAAATTGCCTGATGATCCAATGATCCATCAAAAAGCGCTGGCTTATGCATCAGACTTCAATTTGTTGATCACGGCACTTCTTCCGCATGGGCTTAGTTTTTTTACTACACCAATGCAGATAGCGAGTCTAGACCATGCGATGTGGTTTCATAGGCAAGCAAGGGCAGACGAATGGTTGCTTTATGTGGTAGAAAGCAGCAATGCCAATGGTGGCCGTGCATATTGCTCAGGCAAGATATTTACAATAGATGGAGTGTTGGTAGCCAGTACAGCACAAGAAGGATTGATCAGGAAGTTATAGCATTGTTGTTTATATGTTTGTAAAGTTAGAAGCCTACAACTTATATTAATTGCATCTTGGCTACTTTGGGATCTACAATGGCTATATCGTGCTCAAAATCCAATTTAATTCTCCATTTTTGCATAGTCGCTGAGCCAATAATGACTTCCGCACTAAGACTAGGAATGACAAGAAATTCATCTGAAAGAAGCACATCATTCATAAAGAAATCTAAACTTACTCGTTCGGTAACTTCAATAAAGTGCCCTTCTGAAGCTGTACCAACCAATCTACTACGCCCGAGAGGTATCGGCATTTCCAAATCTACTAACATATCGGGATGGATGCACGACAGATTGGCTCCTGAATCATACAATGTGAAAAGGCTCTTCTCTCCTTTCGAACCAACAAAAAGTAATGGAGTGCGAATAATAGACATAAGATCGATTTATGGAAATAACTATCCTTACATTAAAAAAGTTCCTGTGAACTAACTTTCATCCATTAACAATTGCTGGATCAGGTGATAATCATTTTAACAATAAAAAATCATTCTCCTAAGAGACCGTCAAAATAGCTGATAAACTCATTGATGCCCATACTACCGATATCTCCATGACCTTGTCTTCTTACGGATACCAGATTATTTTCAGCTTCTTTATCACCTATGATCAGCATCAATGGTACTCTTTTTAATTCAGTGTCTCTGATCTTGCGGCCGATGGACTCTGCTCTGTCATCAATAAAACCTCTGATATCATGCTTGGCTAAGGTTTTCTTCAGATCTTCACAATATGGAAGAAGTCTATCCGAAATAGGCAAGATAGCAAACTGGTCAGGAGTGAGCCATAATGGAAACTTACCAGCTGTGTGCTCGATCAAAATACTGATGAATCGCTCCATAGATCCAAATGGCGCCCTATGTATCATCACTGGGCGATGGGTCTGATTATCAGCGCCTACATACTCCAATTCAAAACGTTCTGGAAGATTATAATCCACCTGAATAGTACCCAATTGCCATGATCTACCTAAAGCATCTTTGATCATGAAGTCGAGTTTCGGACCATAAAAAGCAGCTTCGCCGTAAGCTGTTACGGTTTCGATATCAAATTCACTGACAGCATCTATGATACCTTGCTCTGCCGCTTGCCAATTTTCTTCAGAACCAATATATTTTTCAGGTTTTTCTGGATCTCGCAATGAAATTTGAGCAGTAAAGTTTTCAAATCCCATTTTTTTGATCACCATTGTGGTCAGTTCGAGCACTTTTTGAAACTCGCCCTTCACTTGATCTTTGGTACAGAAGATGTGGGCATCATCTTGTGTAAAACCTCTGACTCGAGACAAACCATGCAATTCGCCGCTTTGCTCATATCTATATACAGTGCCAAATTCGCCAATGCGCAATGGCAATTCCTTGTATGATCTTGGTCTTACGCCAAATATCTCGCAGTGATGAGGGCAATTCATCGGTTTCAACAAGAATTCTTCTCCTTCTTTTGGTGTCTTGATAGGCTGGAAACTATCTTCTCCATATTTGGCATAGTGGCCAGAAGTCACATATAGGGATTTTGAGCCAATATGTGGTGTCACGACCATTTGATAACCTTGTTTTTCTTGTTCATTTCGTAGATAATTTTGCAATCTCTCTCGAAGTTGCGTTCCCTTAGGCAGCCACATTGGCAAACCTTGGCCTACCTTTTCTGAAAACATAAATAATTCCAATTCAGCACCCAACTTGCGATGGTCACGTTTTTTGGCTTCTTCTATCATCTCAAGATAGTCAGCCAGATCCTTTGCTTTTTGAAAGGTGATGCCGTAGATTCTAGTCATTTGCTTGCGTTTCTCATCACCACGCCAATAAGCTCCAGCCAAATTGGTCAACTTTACTGCCTTGATGGTAGATGTGTCGGGTATATGTGGTCCGCGGCACAAATCTGTAAAATTGCCTTGAGTATAAAAGGTGATATTACCATCTTCAAGTCCTTCTAAAAGTTCTAATTTATACTCGTCTCCCTTCTCAGTAAAGTATGCAATAGCATCTTTTTTAGATACGTCTTTCCTGATGTATTGGCTTTTGTTCTTCGCCAATTCGAGCATTTTTTCTTCTATTTTTGGTAGATCAGCAGGTGTCAAAGTCACATCTCCTGTATCAATATCATAGTAATATCCATTGTCAATAGCTGGACCAATACCAAACTTGACTCCTGGGTACAATGTCTCTAAAGCTTCGGCCATCAAGTGTGCAGATGAATGCCAGTAAGTGGCTTTACCTTCCTTATCATTCCAAGTATGGAGCTTGACGGTAGCATCGGTCTGAATAGGTCTTGATGCGTCCCAAATCTCACCATTGACAGATGCAGAAAGGACATTCCGTGCCAAACCTTCGCTAATTGACATCGCGATAGCCATCGAAGTGGTGCCTTGCTCATATTGACGTACACTTCCATCAGGTAGTGTAATATTGATCATTTGCATATATTTAATAAAATTATAGGGTGCAAAGGTAGGGATTTTTAATAACTTTTTTGAATCAAAGAGGATTGTTGAGAAACTTACATCATTCTACTCCTTTGAGTTTTTCGGCATTTTCCTCTCGTTGTAGAGAAGTGATGATTTCGTCTAAGTCTCCTTCAACGATTCTGTCGAGGTTATACAAGGTGAGATTGATACGGTGGTCGGTCACTCTATTTTGAGGATAGTTGTATGTTCTGATTTTGTCCGATCTGTCTCCAGAGCCTACAAGAGATTTGCGCTTGTCTTTTTGCTCAATGTATGACTTTTCGCGAGCGGCCTCTTGGATTTTAACAAACAATCTCTGGAGTGCTATCTCTCTATTTTTGTGTTGTGATCTCGAATCAGTACTTTCAGCAACGATGCCAGTAGGTAAATGGGTAAACCTAACACCAGACTCTGTCTTATTAACATGCTGACCACCAGCACCTTGTGCACGGAAAGTATCAGTCTTTAGATCATCTTTCCTAATATCGATCTCTTCTTCTTCAAATTTTGGCATCACAACAACAGTGGCAGCTGAGGTATGTACGCGACCTTGAGATTCTGTCTTGGGTACTCGCTGCACACGATGGGCTCCAGATTCAAATTTCAATTTGCCATAAACATCGGCGCCATAGACTTCCATCACGATCTTGTTGTATCCTCCTACTGAGCCTGGATTTTCATCCAAAACTTCTGTTTTCCAACCTTGGTTTTCAAAATATTTGGTGTACATTCTGAATAGATCACCTGCAAAAATACTCGCTTCATCACCACCAGTACCAGACCTGATCTCAAAAATGACATCCTTGCTGTCTTCAGGGTCTTTGGGTATCAAGAGATAGTTTATTTTTTCTTCAAGCTCAATAAAAATTGGTTGCAATTCAGCGATTTCCATTTCAGCCATTTCTTTCATTTCAGGATCAGCTTCTTTCAATACTTCACGTGCACTTTCGAGATTAGCAGCATTTTGTTTATATGCTTTGAAGGTTTCTACTACTTCGGTGAGATCCTTATATTCTTTATTGATTTTAGCAAATTGTTTCATATCGGCCAATACTTCAGGATCTGAAAGCTTTTCTTCCAAATAATAATACCTATCTTGAATGGCTTCTAACTTATCTAACATGCTAAAAGATGAAATTTGGCGCAAAAGTAAGCAAAATCTAATAATGAAGGTCGAGAAGTTATAAGACTATCTTAGACTATCTTTATTTTTTCTGCGACCCACTCATGAAAACATTTTCTTTCAATACTTTGATTCTCTGTCGAGCTAAATTAGCAAATTCCACATTTGTTGGCGTGGATTTGAGATATTTTTGATAATAGTTGATAGCTTTTGATTTATCCTTAAAACATTGCTCAGCAAGGTTGCCTTGATAGAAGTATGCTTCACCATTGTCATCATAAGTTAGGCTGTTTTGATAGGCTTGGATGGCCTTGGTAAATTCGTCATTTGAAGTATAAATTCTCGCCAAACCACGATGGTATTGACCTAAATTGTTTGAAATGCCAGCTTTGATAGCTTCTTGGAAATACCATTCAGACTTGTCATATTCTTTTTTCTTTTCATAGGCTAGTGCAAGATAAAATAGCGCATACTCCTTATCGCTTTCGTCAAGCAAAGATTTTTGGAGATGAAAAATGGCTTTGTCAAGCGAGTCTATTTGCATCCAAGAGAAGCCAAGGAGTTTGTTGTAGTAATTGTTTAGCTCTGTCTGACCAGTCAATTTGTTCAAAATTTGAGCCGTACTGGCATAATCTTTCATTCTGTACTTGATGCGTGCTTTGATGAGTTGTAGCCCTATATGCAAACTATCGGCTTGTAGCCCAATATCTACCAAGCTATCTGCCTTATTCCAATCTTCAAGGTTGATGTACATCTCAGTCAATCCTTGTACTGCCAACACATCTTGATGATTGATGTGTAAAGCCTTTTGGTAATATAGCATAGCTTCCCTTTGCTCTCTACCTTGAAGATACAATGAACCTAATTTGCGCAGATATGTAGGATTTTGTGGATACACCTTTTGGAGGGCAAGAAAGTACTTAATGGCTTTGGGTAGATTTTGTTGTGTTTCGTAAATCATCGCAAGTTTGCTAATAGCATCACTATAATATATGCTGTCAGATTCGAGTGCATGATAAATATCTCTTGCTTTGGCATAATCACCAGCTTGAATATAGCAAGAAGCCAACCCTAATTGACATCTATTGCTGTAATTTTCACTTTGACAACATTGGAGATATTTTGAAATGGCACTAATATAAGCTTGCTGTATCAAGAGACTGTCAGCCTGCTTACAGTCCTGAGCTTGTATTTCCACAAAAGTGTAGGCAGATAACAAAACCAAAAATAATCGCAATGGTATCTTCAATGTCTCGAATTTATCAAATAAAAAGACAGTAACACAAAACAGTCATCACTGTTTTCCATTATATAGCACAATCGAAATGCCATAAATCAAAAATTTCTCATCTTGTGGTGACACAGCTATATAATTTTTATCCAACTGTGCATTGAGTTCTTGATCAAACGAGCTGACATCTAACTTATTGATGGGAAACTGGACGTAAGGTTTGAAAGCAATACCTACCTTATCGCCAGGAAACTGAAAAATTAAGTATAACTTTGGAGCCAGTCCCGACTCGTTGGTCACCAATCTTTTTTTGCGCGGGGCACCTGCAATATCAGTTTTGATCCTTGCAGTGCGATATCCAATGGATGCTCCGTAACCAAATTTTCCAAAATAATTTTCTAATCCCAAGGAAAATTCGGTCAAACTTGTGTACCATTTGTCAGAAAAATTGGTCTTATCATCCAAGACTCCGAAGACGTCACTTTTATCGCTCATACTGCACCAGGATGCTTCAAAACCAACTGAATTGAGACGATATCTAAGACCTATCTCCAAGCCGTGAAGCGACCTTATTTCATCCAATGGATCATCTAATTTACCATTGGTATTGTTATTGATAAATGATTGATTGAAGTCATTGACGATCTTATTCAATACTGGAGCTTTTGTAAATCCACCTGTATATCCTAATTTTATATTGAACTGTGAGTAGGCAGTTTGATTCAAAAAAACAAATAATATTAAAGCGGCACTCCAAATCTTCCAAAACTTCATTCAAGGAATTTTTTACGAAAATTACAAAAGAAACACAAAAATAAATGAAATTTGCGAATCTTTTCAAAACTAATATCAATATCAAAGGTATATGTCCAAAAAAAAGCAAAATCTCCCTGGCTCAAGTAATGTGAAAGTAGCAGAAGCTGCACCACTCAAACAAGCATACACTGTGAGCGATCCTTTTTACCAAGGGTCTTTTTTCAAAAAGTATTGGGCAGCATCATTAATGATATTAGGATTGTGCTTTGCATTGTATCAAGCTTGTTTGCCTTTTGGGTATGTATTGGATGATCAAATGGTAATCACGGGCAATAGCTATACAAAAAAAGGGTTTTCGGGTATATATGACATCATGACAACTGAGAGTTTTGAAGGGTATTTTGGTGAAAAAAAGGAATTAGTACAAGGTAATCGATACAGACCATTGTCCATCGTAACTTTTGCTATTGAATATGGCATTTTTGGCGATACCAATCCTTGGGTTAGTCATTTTATCAATATTTTGCTATATGCGCTGACAGGAATCCTATTGATGCTGGTCTTGACTATGCTCTTTAGGAACTACAAATCTAATCCTTGGTGGTTTGCCGTACCATTTGTGGCTTCAATTATATTTATTGCGCACCCGATACACACCGAAGCAGTGGCCAATATCAAAGGTAGGGACGAAATCATGTCCATGTTATTTTCGTTGGCTGCATTGTATGGTGCATTGAGATACACTGATACCAATGCGAGCAAATGGCTATTTGTATCTTTAATTTCTTATTTTTTAGGATTATTGTCCAAAGAAAATGCCATCACCTTCTTGGCTATCATACCGCTGACCATCTATTTTTTTAGTGAGAAGAATGGTGCGAAAATACGCTCGATAGCCCTTTGGTTGTTTGTTGCTACAATCTTGTATTTGATCTTGAGATTCAATACAGCAGGCGTCCCAAAGTTTGGGCAGCAAATCAACGACTTGATGAATAACCCATTTTTGGGTATGACGCCTGCTGAAAAATTTGGTAGTATCATGTACACTTTGGGCAAGTACATCGCCTTATTGTTTTGGCCTCATCCACTATCGCATGATTATTATCCTTATGCCATTCCGAAAGCATCAATATTCACATTGATTCCTTTGGTTTCGCTCTTGGTTTATGGTGGGTTGCTTTATACAGGGTTTAAGGGATTGGTGAAGAAGTCTGTTTATTCTTATGCTATACTATTTTACCTAATCACCTTGAGTATTGTGTCCAATATTGTGATCAATGTAGGTACATTTATGAATGAAAGGTTCATTTTTATGGCATCAGCAGGATTTTGTATTGCTGCGGCATATTTTTTGACAGAACATCTGCCAAAATTATGGTCTCATGGCAAGGTTTTGGGTATGGTGATAGCATCTTTGGCTGTAGTAGGATTGAGTGCGAAGACAGTCTTAAGAGTACCTGTTTGGAAAGATGCACTTTCGCTCAATGAAGCGGCTGTATCTGTCTCCACGGGTAGTGCAAGAGCCAACTCATTTATGTCCACTGCTTTGTTTGAAAAATACAAAGAAACTGTCAATCCTAGAGCATATAAGAGCTTAGAACCGAAACAAAAAAACCTATTGGACTGGACAGAATTATATGCACAAAGAGCCGTAGATATAGTGCCGGATTATCACAATGCCAACCTCATGCTGATAGGTGTAGCCAGCGAAAGGTATAAATCTGAAGGCAATATACAGCAATATATCAGAACTATGAAACCCATCATCATAAGACGGCCTGATGTGCCTTTTATAAAAGAATTCAGCACATATCTCAAAGGACGTGGTCATGACAAAGAGTTGTTTCCATTTTACCTTGAGGTCGGCCAAGAGTTATTGAAGCTCACCGATAAACGGAGAGATTGGGCAGTCCAGTTTTTGGGTTATGCTTATGAGATCAATCCAACTAACAAAGCAGTCAATTTGGCGATGGGTCAGGCTTATGAACTCATGGGCGACAATCAAAAATCTCAGGCTTACAAAAATGACGCTCAAACATTGCAATGATAGACGATAGACTACAAAAATTTATTGCGCTATCGAAGGTACCAAAAGTAGGGCCAATCCTTGCGAAAAACTTGATTTCCTACTGTGGTGGCATCGATGGTGTCTTCGCAGAAAATAAATCATCTTTGTTCAAAATCCCTTGAATAGGTACAATATTGGCACAAAATTTCGATCCTATATACTGGATGATAGAAGCTGAAGATGAAATCAAATATATAGAAAAAAACGAAATAAAGGCGCTGACTTTTTTAGATAAGTCGTATCCAGCTCGATTGGCAAATGTTGAGTCAAGCCCCATAGTGATATATTCTAAAGGCAATGCTGATTTCAATCATTTCAGAACAGTCTCCGTCGTGGGCACAAGGAAGCCATCAGCTTACGGTACTATCATGTGTGAACGCATCATCGAGGGCTTGCAAACCTACAATGTCCAGATCATCAGCGGCCTTGCTTTTGGTATTGATGCCGTAGCTCATCGCAAATGTGTGGACCTCAACATTCCGACTATTGGTGTTTTGGGTCATGGCTTAGATCGTATATATCCCAATGAACACAAATCTTTGGTCAAAAAAATGTTGGGAAATGGAGGTATTGTAAGTGAGTTCACTTCTGGTACCTTGCCCGATAAAGAAAATTTCCCCATGCGTAATAGGATCATCGCAGCCATGAGCGACGTAGTCATTGTGGTCGAATCAAAGCGCAAAGGCGGCTCTATCATCACCGCTGAGTTCGGAAATGAGTATAATAGAGATGTTTTTGCAGTACCAGGTCAAGTGACGGAAGAACTCTCCGAAGGCTGCAACAAATTGATCAAACAAAACAAAGCTCACCTTATAGAATCGGCTGAAGATGTAGCTTACATCATGCGCTGGGAGGAAATTGATACTGGCAAGGTCATCCAAAAACAACTATTTGTAGACCTGGATGATGCAGAAACCAAGATGATAGCCTTGATCAGAGAAAATAAAGAAATCACGATAGATGTATTGACCTACAAGATGAGTATCACACCATCAGAAACAGCCTCGCTCTTACTTGGCTTAGAGTTCAAAGGCTTAGTGCGATCCTTGCCAGGCAAAAAATACACTTTGTCATAAAATAAAAAATGATCGTTTTGCTCACTTCTCATTGAAAAGAAACTTCATCTGTTTAGATTTTAGCTTTTCTTTCGATTGTTCAGTGATTTTATCCGATTTCGCTTTATTGCCAATAGCTAAATAATAATCTGATAATTGTGAAAAGCATTCGGAGTAATTTTGTGCCATTCCAATTTCTAAATATGATAAGGCCTTGTTCATTTCAGTTTTAAGTACATTTTTGATTAACTGCTCTAATTCACCTGTACCAAAAGGCACATTTTTATTATACCTGTAAATCGTAGCTTCATAAATTTTTATCAAAGCATTCATATTATGATACTTATGATACATCAACAGAGCTAAGTCAAGATAATCATCATCCAATATTTTTACATCATAATACAACGATAGCAGCATAAATGAACGGTCATCACCACTTTGCCTAATTTTTCTCTTCAATTTGTTGATATCCATTTTATCAATGTTAACAGACTCAAAACAACTGGATGCAAAACACAAAATTGAAATGATTGTTATAATATAAGAAAATTTACTATTCATAAGATAAAATAATTACCATATCCCATTGATTGTTTTTTTAACAAAGGTAAAGCACATTTATCTTCTGTTGTTAATGTTGTGATTTTTATTCACCCAATAATTTTCAAATTCTGTTTGTAATTCTTTAGGTTTATTATTTTGCCTCTTAAAAAAAAATGGTTAACAAAAATTTTATATCTTATAGTTTTAATTTCTTTAGTGTATGGTGCAGATTTTAATTTAAATTCACTTTTTCCCAGAAAACCAAAATATTATAATCACCATTTTAGCATTTTGTTTGAGCAATTTCAACTCATATCATGGCAGCCAAGCAAAAGGTTTACTCTTGCACAAATAAAAAATATCATCAAATATGCTGTATAAATATTGTAATTTTGCGCTTATACAAATTTTATTCGGTGGAGTATCAAATGATAAAAACAGAGCAAAAAGCGCTCGATATCAATCTAAATGATCCAATTTATGGCACTTTTGCGGAAATAGGAGCTGGTCAAGAGGTCGCTAGAAATTTTTTCCAAGCTGGTGCTGCTGCAGGAACGATTGCAAAAACCATGTCTGCGTATGACAAAACATACTCGGACGCTATCTATGGTTTAGAGCCATCAGGTAGATATGTGTCAGAGTCAAGATTGTACAAAATGCTCGATCACGAATGGGAATTGATGGAAGAAAGGCTTAAATCATCAAGGCCAGATGCCACATTTTTTGTATTTGCAGATACCGTCCAAGCTATCAATTATACACGCACCATCAAGGGAAATGGCTGGATGGGATTGAGATTCAGAACTACTCCAGATGGCCCTGTCAATGATATGGTCTTGCACGTAAAAATGCTGGATACCAACAACAGACTTCAACAAGAAGCCATCGGTATCTTAGGTGTAAACATGATTTATGCATCGTTTTATTACAATGATGATCCAGAAAAAATGGTCATGTCATTGGTTGATAATATAAAAGATCGGGTCTCCATAGATTTATTAAGGATCAATGGTGAAGATTTCAATTACTTCGACCATAGATTGGTGTCGTTATATTTGGTAAAACACAAATTGACATCTGTAGCTATGTTTGATACCCATACACGAAGTATTCATGGATCAGAATTTCTTTATCGAGAGTCGCTGATGGTCATTAGGGGAAATTTTAGGCCGCCGACTATAGTAACCCTTGATGTCATCGAAAACAGTTTTCAACAATTTAAGGAAGAAACTCAGCTGCCAGACGATAAGCTAAATCTCATGATGGAGATGACGATGGATTATCTAAAAGTAGATGGTGGAGAAATCATCGAAAAAGATTTTTTGGAGAGAGCCGATATGATCTCAGCTCTTGGATACAAAGTATTGCTCTCAGACTGTGCCAATCACGAAATGCTCATCAATTATCTCAGCGATTATAAAATTTCAAACTTAGGATTAGTCATCGGTGTCAGAGAGCTCCAAGCCATCATCACCGATAAGTTTACTCAAAATCAAGATGGAAGGCTTTTGGTTGCGTTTGGTGAGCTATTTAGCCAAAATATTCGCATTTATGCTTATCCATCGCTGGATAGTGAGACACATCAAATCATGGAAGCCAGCAACATGGTCGTACCAGATGGGATAAAATTCTTGTATCAATACTTGCTCGATAGCAGACACATCGTACCGGTTAGCCATTACAATAAGAGCATACTTGCTATCTATCCTCAAGATGTGCTGAAAGATATCCATTCCAATACATCTGGTTGGGAAACCAAAGTACCAGAATCCTTGGCCAAACTTATTAAAGACAAAAATCTATTTGGGTATCGATACAATTGATCAATTTAGTAAATCTTTTACTGTGGATGCGATCAACTTACCTTCAGTTTTGCCTGCAAGTCTTTGATTAGCAAGGCTGATGACCTTACCCATTTCTTTTGCTGATGTTACTCCTGTCTCGGCAATGATGGCCTGAATAGCAGTCCTTAATTCTTCTGGACTAAGTTGAGCAGGGAGATAACGCTGGATGACAGCAATTTCTTCTCTCTCTGTAGCTGCCAGATCTTCTCTCCCTTGTTTTACATAAATATCTAAAGAGTCTTGTCGTTGTTTGACTAATTTTTGCAACAATTTGATTTCGCTATCATCATTTAACTCATTGCCACTACCATCCGTTTTAAATAATAAGATGGCTGCTTTGATAGCTCTGACAGAACGAAGCGTAGCTTGATCTTTATTTTTCATAGCTTCTTTAAGGTCATTTGCAATTTTTGATTCGAGACTCATGATTCTAATTTAATATGGTTTGACAATTTAATGGTTATATCAACAAAATCTTTGACACTTAGTTGTTCTGGACGTTGAGTAAAAAAGCTATCGTTGAGTATTTTATCCGATTGGAACAAAGGCTTCAAGGTGTTTCTAAGCATTTTCCTTCGTTGGCCAAAGGCAGTTTTTACTACATTCCTAAATAGGCGATCATCACAATCCAAAGTATAATCTTCTTTACGAACCAATCTTATGACACTTGAGTTGACCTTGGGTGGAGGACTGAAGGATGACGGTGGCACGTCAAGAATGGTTGTACCTTCATAATAGGCTTGCACTAAAACACTGATCACACCATAAGTTTTTGATCCCGGTGGCGCTACCACTCTATCTGCTACTTCTTTTTGAAACATACCTACCATCTCTGGCACCAATTCTTTATAGTTGGCCATTTTGATGAGGATTTGTGATGAAATATTGTATGGATAATTTCCTATCAAACAAAACGGCTTTCCATCAAATACTCGCTGCATATTCAGTTTTAAAAAATCCAAAAAGATGATCTGATTTTCGTTGAGTATGTGGTGATCAGTCAAGTAGGCAACCATATCATGGTCAGCTTCTACTACCTTCAGATAGATATCTTGTTTAGCCAAATATTTGGTCAAAACACCTTTGCCTGGTCCTATTTCGAGTACGTTTTTTAATTCGTTTGCCATCTGCAAGCTCTCAGCAATTTGCTTTGCCATGACTTCGTTGACCAAAAAGTGTTGTCCAAATGATTTTTTTGCTTTCATGTGGTATAATGAGGTGGCAAAGGTACATTTTTTATGACCAAATGATTCATGAAACGTAGCCAATACATTATCTGATCTATTCCCTATTTATTGAGCGTGAAGGGATGGCGCAGCCCAGAACAGGATTTAAGTACAGCTTTGGCGCTACCGACAGAGAGTGGAGACTCTACCATCAAAGGCAATTTGTTTCCATCATTTGTCACCCACACATGCATTCTGTTACCATCCTTAAAGACATTGCCAGTCACCAAATCTGGTATTACCTTGATAGTATTGAAGGTGCCTACATCTTTGATCTCAAAATTATCGTATTTCCCTTCGTATTTTACCTTGATGGGATAGATGTTTTCATCAAAAAGAAGTTTAGTTGGTATCAAATCTCCTGGCTTGTGTTTTGATATGTCGATGTTTCTCATAAAATACAAAACTGAAAGCAAATCGTGGGTACACTGGTGAATAGTGATGTATTTTCTTTTGGCAGTTGCCCTAGTTTTGCCATTGTAGCTGATAGCAGAGAGATTGTTTTGGTTGAACACCAAACTGTCAAACTTTCTATAATTGCCTTCTTCTACTATTCTAACAAAGTACTTGGGATACATAGTTTTTTTATCAATGATGCTGTGAAAGTAATCTCTCACTCTGAAAAAAGCATCGTAGCCTTTGTATGTTTTGCCAGTCACAGTCACCTCGTAGGTTTCTGGATGCTCTTTGATATAAAACTCAGCCTCACCAGCTGGTACCCAGACGAATTTCCAATTGTAGTAGGCTTTATAAACTATCTTCTCTCCACCTTTGATGGCTGTATTGATGATAGTACAATCTTCTTTCAAATCATGTCTATAACTATCTGCCGCATTGACAAACAGAAATAGTATGAGTATGCTAAAGAAGAGAAGAAATATGTACTTTATAAACTTCATGACAGGCTTTAAACTGTATTTTTAGTTATAAAATTTCATTTTGGAGTGAAAAAATTATCAGTTTAGTCTCAAATCAAGGATATTACCCATTTCGTAACATACCCTGCATCTGGGTTCGTACTTATCTTTTTCACCCAAAAGCACAGTGTCTTGCTCGTCGCTTAGCCTATAAGAATGGGTAGCTAAATTGCCACAATGTGGGCAGATAGCATGTACCTTGGTGATGTATTCTGCCACAGAAAGTAGATTGGGTATTGGGCCAAATGGTCGTCCTTTGAAGTCCATATCCAATCCTGCAATGATGACTCTGACACCTTTGATGGCCAATTTTTGGCATACTTCAGTAAGACTTTCGTCAAAAAACTGCGCTTCATCTATTCCGATCACATTGATATCTTTTATGTGGTCAAATATCTCTACACTATGCTGTACGGGTATAGAGTCTATGGCATTTTCGTCATGCGATACTACCTTGACGACATCGTATCTTGTATCTTTTGATGGTTTAAAAATCTGCACTTTTTGGTTGGCAATTTTAGCTCTTTTCAGCCTTCTGATGAGTTCTTCTGTCTTGCCAGAAAACATTGAGCCACAGATCACCTCGATCCAACCACTGCGTTGACCTCTATAACTCGGCTCTAAAAACATGTTGTTGATTTTGTCACAAAGTAATAAATAAAAGGTGAGATATTTTACCTTTTTGACATGAATACTTACAAAATTGCGTTAAATTATGTAAGAATGTCAGTTTTCATTACAATTCAAATAATTGGTATAAAAATTGCAACATATTATAATAATACATGATATAATAAAAATATTTTAGATCAGATGGATATTAGAAATTTCAATCGTAAACTTCAAAAAATAGCTTCACTCACTTCAAATTCAGATGATGGGTCGGATTTGTCTGCTCTTGAGTATGATTTGTTGTTAAATTACATAAGAGATCTTTATGATATTGCTGTCGATCATAGCGTAGCTGGAAATAAGTCCAAATCTGAACCTAAGTCAATAGCAGTCGAAACGCCACAAGCGAAGCCAGTTGAAGTGGCTACGCCTGTCCAGAAAGTTATACCAGAAATTCAGCAGGTAGCACCACCAAAGCCAGTTGAAGTGGCTCCAGTCGTGCAGGATCTTCCTCCTGCTCCCAAGCCTGTGATAGAAGAAAAACCAATAGAAATTCCAAGCATTCAGACGCCAATGACAACACCAAATGTAAGTACAGGTATCAATCCAGAACTATTGGCGGAACTTTTTGTAGAAGAAAGAATCTCTGATTTGTCAGATAAGTTGGCATCTGCACCTGTCAAAGACCTGACAAAATCTATGGGTATCAATGAACGCATATTCACTCAACAGGAGCTGTTTGCTAACAACCAGCAAGCCTTTGTGGGTACACTCGAAAAGTTGAACAATTGTCAAAATTTTGACCAAGCCAAACAATACCTGATTGAAAATGTCATATCACAATATGGATGGACAAATGAGCAAAAATTGAAAAAAGCGGCTACTTTTATTAAATTGGTCAAAAGGAAGTTTACATAGTTCTAATCAATTAGCATGCACAAAGAAATCAAAACTTTTATATACAATATTAGGTATCCAATTTTGTTATTAGCCATCATGTGGTTGGTCAGATTGGCAGATAGTATATGGAGTTTGGGTTTTAGTGTTTTGGGTATCAATCCTAGAGTTTTAACAGGTCTGCCAGGCATTCTTACTACGCCATTTATCCATGGATCATGGAGCCATTTGGCTTCCAATTCACTGCCACTGTTCACGTTGAGTACTATTTTAGTTTTATTTTATAAGAAAGTAGCATCTCAAGTTTTCATTTTTATCATATTAGGATCAGGTATTTTGATCTGGTTATTTGCTCGACCATCATATCATATTGGTGCAAGTGGACTTGTTTATGGCTTGATAAGTTTTATTTTTTTTACAGGATTGTTCAAGAAAAATGCCAAATCAGTAGTGCTTTCGCTGATAGTGCTTACACTGTATGCGGGTAGTGTGGAGAGCTTATTTCCCAATGTTGCCAAAAACATATCTTGGGAAAGCCATTTATTTGGCGCTATAGTGGGATTAGTCACAGCATTTGTTTTTCGCAATGTAGTAGAAGCAGATGAAGAACAATACCATCAACCACCATCTTGGGCCAATGATAATACAGAGAAACAATATTTCTTCAGCAGAGATGTCTTTGAAAAAACTAAACTACAACGATATTATGAATACCTTGAAGCAGAAAGGCAAAGAATGCTTCAGGCAGCACAAAATCAAAACAACACCTTGCCACAATAAGACAAACTCCTAATGAAGATCAAACAATAAAACTATATTAGGGCCATTAAGAAATAATCTGTATTCAGTACAAAATAAGACTTTTGTTTGGAACAAATTATATGGTGAAAATTTGTCTGCAATGCCAAAACTCATACTTATAAAAATTGGCAAAGGCTTACATCGGTGAGAATGCAAGCCTTTGTAAATCTTATAAGTATCATGTAATCAAGTACTTATAAAACGGATTTTTTTACTCTTTAATATTTATTAACAACTGATATAAAACGTTTGTTCAGTATTAATATTGCTTTGATTAGATAAATTTTTAAATATTTTATAAATATTATTTTTGCCAAATTGATACAAATAATGGATTGATCAATGGAAAAATATTTAATTGAATTTTATCTCGTACATATTTCTCCAGTTTTTTCCTGTGATTAGAAATGTCTTGGTGGTGGGCAAATAAGCAATACCATTCAACACTTCGCCATCTTGATTTTCAGCTTTCAGGGCAGACATATCTGCAACTGCTATTACTTTACCATTAGAAGCGTCAATTTTGGCTATTTGCTCTGTGGTATAAATATTAGCATAAATATATCCATCTACATATTCCAATTCATTGAGATAAGCTGCTTCGGTATTGCCACCATATACTGAGATGACTTTTTCGATGGCCATAGTCTCTGGATTCAAGTAAGTAAGTCTATGGCTGCCATCACTTACGATTAGTGATTTTCCATCATTGGTCAAGCCCCAACCTTCTCCATTGGTAGATCTAAAGGTCGTCTTTTTCAACTGTTTTAAATCTTGATCATAAATAAAACATGTGCCTTCTTTCCAAGTGATTTGATATACTTTCCCATCTAAAATAGTAAGTCCCTCGGCAAAAACATCTTTTGGTAGATCTACGCTTTTGATGACTGCTCCTGTCTTTGGATTCACTTTTCGTACAGAAGATATCTGATATTGACCGCCACTTTCGTAGAGAATATTGCCTGACATTTCAAGACCTTGTGTGTAGGATTTGCTATCGTGCGGTATGGTTGTTACTTTGGAGTACATCATTTGAGTAGGAGTGATGTCAGAAACAATCACAAATGGAATATCAATGTTCTTGCTTTTTCCATCTTTATAAACAGTAGCGATTACTTGATGATTGCCCAATGGTAAGTTACTTATATCGACGTCACTTTTGTACTCTCCAATCAAGGCTTTTATCTTCTTTTCTCCTTTGCTCAACACGATAGAATCTACATTGACAAGTTTCTCTTCATTAAGAGTAATGACCAATGGGTTGCCAATCACTATTTTGCTATGAGCATCTGGAGATTTGACAACATCTGGGTATTTGATTTTTTTAAGATCAATTTTTGGTCTTAAAAACATATAAGCCGCTATTGAAATTGCTAATAATAGGCCGAAGATGATTATATTTCGTTTTGAAGCAGACATTCGAATCAATTAGATATGGGCAAAGTTATTGAAAAATTGGATGGAAACTATCACTTCAAGAGATGTTTACATTTTATTATATGCTTTGAAGGCTTCATTGAGCAGTTTATAGTCAATAGCTCCATGATTTGCAGTCAGATGATCGGCTATAGCCAATGACTTTCTGATCCTTCCGTCGCTATTTTTGGTATTATTGATTTGATAAATGAGCGTCCTTTGCTTGCCTGGCGTCAATGACATAAAGTACTTTTCTGCCTCTACGTCTTGATATAACACTTCTTTCAATTCTTCTGGAAAAGGCATACCAAACTCGGAAGTATCCTTTACCATCTGTACTTCTACTATAGTATCAGGGACAATTTGAAGCAATTTTACATGCTTCTGGTTGAGCATCACAAACCAGGTTTCCTTATTGGGCATCAAAGCAGCATGAATGGTCAATTTATCATTGATAGTACAAACTACTCGACGATCCTTGCCATCAACAAACTGTATGGCAATATCATTGGGCACTACAAAATGCCAGCCCCAAAGTGGAGATGAAGGAAATTGGGTAGCTGCAGTTTTGAAATATATTATATTTTGATGTTCAATCTTTGACATCCTTCACCATTAATTTTAATGCTGAAATTTCACGGAATTTCTCCTTAGCCTCAGCTGCTGGTGTGCCAAAATATGTTTTGTTGCCTTCCATGTCTTTGGATACACCACTTTGACCCAAGATGACGGTATTGCTGCCTACATTGACATTTTGAGCCATTCCGACTTGTCCATAAATTGTACAATTATCACCTATGATCGACTTACCACCAATGCCAGTCTGTGCTACGATGAGACAGTTTTTGCCAATTACTACTCCGTGGCCAATATGAATTTGGCAATCCATTTTGGTACCTTCGCCAATGATGGTTTCGCCCGAAACTCCTCGATTGACAGTGCATCCAGCTCCTATCTCTACATCGTCATGGATGATAACCTTGCCACCAGATCTCCATTTGTGGTATTGACCATTGATTTTTTTGAAGTAAAAAGCATCTGTACCTATCAAAGCTCCAGCTTGAATAGAAACTCGATCTCCTATAATAGTACCATCTCCAATGAAAGCTCCAGCCTGAATATAACAATCATCACCTATGACTACATCATGCCCAATAATGACACCATAATCGATAAGCGAGTTGCTCCCCATTTTAAGGTTTTCACCACGGCTGGAAGTCAAATGTTTCATTGGTCTATGTTCCCAAACTATTTGATTATAAACGCCGAATGGATCATCTGTCACCAATAATGCTTTACCTTGTGGGCAAGCTACTTCCTTGTTTATTATGATAATAGTAGCGGCAGATGAGAGCGATTTTTCGTAGTATTTTTGCACATCGACAAAGGTAATATCACCACTTCGCACCTTATGAATCTCATTGATACCAGTAGCTATCAAGGTAGCATCGCCTAGTATTTTTAATGAAAATTGTTCCGCAAGTTGCGTGATCGGAATAGGGTTATTAAAATTCATACATTCAAAACATTTCAGTTTTTGACTAATTTGGCATTGACCAATTTGTACATCAATCGATTGATATCTTTATCATTGAGCTTAAGGTTTCCTTTTATAGTAATGGCATCAGCAGAGTATTTGATACCTTCTACAGCTTCTACTTCCATCACTGTCTCGGGTCCTGCACCACCACAAAAAAAACACATACTGTAGGGGAATGCCGAAAAAATAAACTCCTTATGCGACTTGTACCCTTCTATTGGGATAATATAACCTTTGATGGTGACTTCTTTATTGTCTAATGCTTTGACAGATTCACTAAAGACAGGCTTATCAACTTTGAATCCCATGAGTTCGTCGTATTCCTTTTTATAGCTTATTTTGGCCAATGACTTCCAAATATTGTCCGTCTGACTCAACAAAAGCACTGGGCCTACAAACAAAAAAGTGACTAATAAAATTGACTTCATTTTCAGTATTAAATATTAAATTTTATAATTCATACAATACAGCATCTTCAAGTGTATATAAGAGGCTAGATGCATCTTTTGGATTGACAATTAATGTACCTTTCACTTTTACTTTTCGCTCGGTTATTTTTACTTTTTGATTGTTGTGCATAAAGACTTGCATGGCTGTCTCAGGCCCAGCTTTACCGCAAAAAAAACAAGTACTTTGTGGGAATTTGCTTAGCATAAAATGGCTCTGTGTCACTTGACCTGTCAGTGGTATCATGTAGCCTTCTACTTCGATCACTGTGCCATCGATTTTCTCAATTGCTGATGATATTTTGGGTACTTTTGTTTCCATCATATACTCAGGATTGTAAGTGGATTTGAATGTCACCATGCCCAAGGTCGTCCAGGCATCTTTTGATTGCGCAAACGATGAGACACTTACTTGGATGAATGACATTATCAATATAACAAGTCTGCTTGATGAAACCACTACATCAATCATTTTGTATGTATAACGATTGCCACTCGAAATCGATACACCATCTGCTATCATTTTTGTGATAAAGTTTTGTTAATATCTGTATTGGCAGCTTGAATGGCTGGTATCAAAGCCGCAACTAAACCCAAAATGATTGATACACCCAAAATAAACCATTCTTCATCCAAAAACTTCCAACCAGTAAAACTGTATCTAAAATCCTGCTTCAAATATGTTGCCATAAAATGCATACCTGTATGACTGAGTAAGGTGCCTATCACAAAACCTATGAACGCCAATATCAATCCTTCAAATATAATCAGCAAAAAGACCTTCCATCTTCCAGCACCCAAGACCCTAATGATAGCCAATTCGTATTTACGCTCTCTCATACTCTTGTATAATGATATAAAAATACTAAGAGCCGAGACAACTGCTATCAAAATGGCCAACCATCTCAAAGCATCAGTGCCAATACCGATCATATTGTATAGTCGATTGATCTCTATAGCTGGCGATGCTGCTTGCATTTCGGTGTTCTCGTTGATATTTCGCCCAAAATTTAATGCTTGGAAGTTGGTTCTGTTTTTATATTGTATCAATACAGAGGTAATTTCTTGGTCAAGATGGTGCAGCAGATCAGCATTGCTATTATCATGAGTGTGATCATCTTCGGCAGAATGATCGTGTTCTGCATGATCGTGTGCACCATGGTCGTGTTCGCTTTCCGAATGTGTATGATTAGCTTCATTATCAGTGTTTTCTTCGCCATGACCAGCATGCACCAACCATATAGATGCAGTATTTGTCATGATCAGCTGATCAATCACTGTACCTGTACCAGCCAGAATACCAACGACAACAAAGGAAGATTCGTCATGCGCATGATCGTCGGAATTAAAACCATGAGAACTTACAAATTTATCTCCCAATTTTAATCCTGTATCATCAGCCACTGCTTGACCTATGGTCACCTCAAAGTCTTTTGTCCACATCTGACCTGATGACAATTTAGCATCATAAAGTGATACAAAATCATGATTGGTACCCACGATTCTGTATGTTTTGAAATTGTCACCCAATGACAATGGAACGGCTTTCTTGATCAATGGATGCAAATCTTTGAGTAGTGGCGCTGCATTTTTGATAGGAATATTACCCGTAGGATTGTCAATGTGATACATATTGCACAAGATCATCTGCAACGGACTACCTTTAGCACCCACAACAAGATCAATATCTGCCAAGTTCTTGTCAAATTTGTCTTTTAACTGATGATTGAACAAAAGTAAAAATGAAATAAGCCCAACACCCAACCCAAACAGGATGATGCTCATCAAGAGATTGAGTGGGTTTTTGATGATATTTCTCCAAGCTAATTGTATGATGCTCATGAGTTTTGTAGAATTACTTGATTAGAAATGCTGTTTTTCAACCTATTATCATGAGTGACAATGATGAGTGCCGATCCAGAAGTTTTGGCTTGCTCCCTCAATAAATGGATGACTTCATCACAATTAACATCATCCAAGGCAGAAGTCGGTTCATCAGCGAGGATTACTTTGGGTTGGTTGATCAGTGCTCTTGCTATAGCCACTCTCTGCTTTTCTCCTTGGCTAAGATTGCGAATATTTTGATTTGCCTTAGTGCCAATATTTAACCTTTTCAAAAGTGCGAAAGCATCATTTTTATTGACTTTGCGTCCAGCGAGACTTTGTGCCAAGACAATATTTTCAATGACATTGAGCGCATCTACAAAATGATTTTGCTGGAAAATGATACCAATATTCTGGCCTCTGAATACATCCATTTTAGACCCATTCATTTGATTGAGATCTCCACCATCGATGACTACTTTTCCTTGTTGAATCGTGAGGATGCCACCCAAAAGATGGAGCAAAGTCGTCTTGCCAACTCCAGAGGTCCCAAGGATCAGGAGCAAGTCATTTGCTTGACATGATATATCTGGAAATGCTATTTCCGAATTGCCAGGATATCTATATCTTAAATCATGTGTTGAAATCATGGTGCAAAGATACAGATTGCTGATTTAATAAGGAGTATGAAAATGCGAAATATATAGAAATCGAAAGTCTTAGTGTTTAGTGTGAATTCAAAATGCTTACACATTATAGGGCCATCTTTTATAATCAATTAGTAGTATTCTGTTTCATAAAAGTGAGCATTGATGATATATGTGAAGCTATTCAAATCAAGCATCTCGCTTGATTCTAACAAGTGCCAACCATCTAAATGTTGTAATACCAATCAATATTATCGCCAACGACAAAACACTGTATGCCATACCCGGTTTGATAACAATGATAGCTCCTATATATTGAATGAGGAAAATAAAATATAGAAAATTTGAAAATGTCTTGTGACTCAATTTACTCATCATGTATGTACCCAATGGAGCAAAAAACACCACTATAGGTATACACGACAGCCACATGTGGTAGGATTTTTCGCTGAAATCTTGCATGACCAAAGCATGCAACGCAAAACCTATGATGGTCTCGATTGTCATAATAATAATACTTGATGGCGTGGCTACCTTCTCATTGACACCGTAGTAAATTACCAAAAAACAAAAGGTAAAAATATTGATACCAGTACCAAAGAGTGATGAAATAATACCTCCAATAAAACCTAAAATCAAAAGAAAATATCTGTCTCTCTGCCTGAAATTTTTGATAATATCAGAGACTATGCGTTTATCATTCTTGTTTTCAATATATAGTATGATACCAAAAGACAACCATAGCGATACAAAAATTAGCTTTGCAATTATGGGCTTGACTAATGGCACAATCCAATAAGTACCAAAAACTAGACCAATGATACCACCAATAGTGACATACTTAATATAATTCCAATCCACTTTGATCTTCTTGTTGATGATAAAAATTGAAGCAGAAGTCATACCAATGCTTTGGATAGCAAATGCAAAGTTTCTAGCCACATCTGGTGCAATGCCCAAATACAGCGTAAATACTGGATAAGCAATAGAAGCACTACCTTCAGGACTTGATCCAGCTATAAACGAGCCAAACACCATGGTGACCATGACTGGTATATTTTGACTTAGGATGTACAACATATCATGGCTTAGCATGTACCAGCACCATATAGACAGTACCACCACCAAATACAACCAATAATACCAAGAAATATTTTTTAACTGCACCATATAAGGATTGACATCGCAAAAATGCGTAAATTTACTCTCAATTTCAACAAAGCGCATGACAATAGAAGATATAGAAAAAATGAAACAAGATCACGAATACATCAAGCGTATTCAAGAGAGCCTCTTTGAAAATTTTAACATCTTGCTCGAAAATCAAAAAAGTAAGATCGACAATCAAGATTTAGTAGTGCAAAATCAAAGTCGCATCATTAGAAATCAAGATGTCATAGTCAATAATCAGATCAACATCATACAAAATCAAAAACAGATCGTTCAAAACCAAGTCAGCCTGGCAGCTATACTGAAGACACAAGCTAAAATAATATACTTAATCGAGACTATGGCAGGTAAACAAACGACTGAAGATGAAGTCGCTGACATGATTCAATCTATATTTAATGAGACCAAGGCCAAATTTGAAACAGGCACTCTCAATGGTCAGGTGTTGGAATGATCTAAAAGCTTGATTCGCTCCTCTAGGAGTTTGATATTGATACCCAATGTCATATTTTCAGATTCTTTGCTGGCCAGCAATTGTTTGAGCATTTGGATTTGTAGCTGCGTGCTTTCGAGTTTCTGTGTCAATAGTTTCAAATTAAAAGTGTATTTTTCATGGTCTAAGATTTTATTTTCTTGTTGGAGATCTTGCTTGAATGAATGCATTTTATTCTTTTTTAAAATTTCCGAAATATCGGAATTATATAATGCATCCATTGGAATATTAAAAAAATTGCTGAACTTTTTCACGACATCCAAGCTTGGAATGGTCTTGTAAGTTTCATAATCTGATAGTGCGCTTTTGCTCACTTGAATCGATTTGCTCAATTCTAACAAGGTCATTTTTTTTGATTTTCGAAGAAATCTCAAATTATTTCCAAATAAATATTCCGAATTATTGGAAAATTCCATTTAATCAGTATTTTTGTTGCTGAATACTTTACAAAATAGGACAAATATAAAGGAAAACCCTCATGTTTTGGACACATTTTTAGAGATTTTTTTAAACATAAACCAACGAAAGATCAAAAATGATTCGCATAAACAAGAGTAAGGCATCCTTCCGCAAAGGTGGAATTTTTGCAATGTTTACATTTTTTATTTCACTCCATGTATCCATTGCACAATCGCCATCAGATGCCCTCATGATGCAAAAAAATGAAATCTGCTTAGCAGCGATTTATCAACATGATACATGGCATCAATACTGGGAAGGAACATTGCTCAGAGAAAACCTCAATATTGGCACATTAACGAGGAAGACTGCAATGCCTATGGTCGCTTATGGTCTATCTGAAAGGCTCAATGCATTCATAAGCTTGCCTTTCGTTGCTACTACTGCCTCTGGCGGCCAGATGGCTGGTGTGTCAGGATGGCAAGACCTAGGCATATTTGCAAAATATAAATTTTATGATACCAAGGCATTTCAACTTTTTGGATCTGCTGGGTATTCTTTCCCAGTGACCAACTATTTATCTGATTATATGCCTCTAAATTTGGGATTGTCCACAGATGAATTTTCATTAAGATGCATTGCAAAATATGAATTAGCTTCAAAAGTGTATATGAGAGTGAGCGGGGCTTATATCTATAGGTCAACTACTGAGGCTGAACGTGATTATTACTATTATGACAATACTAGCTATTATACCAATACAATGGACGTACCAAGTGTAATCACAGCAGACGGTGCCATCGGAGCCTGGCTGTTTGATAGTCAAATACAACTTGAAGTCAATGCTGCTATCCAAAATGGCTTGAGCGGTGACGACATCAGAAGGCAAAATACTCCTCAACCTACCAACAAAATGAATAATACCAATGTAGGTGCATACATTAGATATTTGCCAACATTCTTAAAAGGATGGAGCATCATCGGTAACTATGCACAAGTGATTGAAGGTAGGAACGTCGGCAAATCACAAATCTATAGTTGCGGCATCACCTACCAATTTCAAACCAAATCATCCATCTCAAAACCATCCAATCAATAAATCATGAGGTTATACAATAAAATAAAATTCCTAACTTTAATCAGCCTAATATTTGCAGTGAGTTGTGAAAAAGAATATCCTACAGGAATTGGCAATTTCTCTTATGAATATTCTGGCATTGACGAAAATGGTGGAACATGGAAACCTATCTTATTGGCTGACCCTGGACAAATCATCATAGACGCACCTCAAGACGTCTCATCTGATAGTTACAAATCAGAATTGGTTGATATGAAAAGTGCCCTCAGTGGTGGCAACGAACATATTTCATATTGGGGCAATAATCCCATTATCAGATGGAATGAAATAGCAAGAGATCTAGCGGCAAAATATAATTTGACTCCTGCACCCAATGCAGATGGCACATATCCTGCGCCTAATGCAGCCAACCCAGGAGTTTATCCATACTTTCCATTCGCTCATCCGCCTTATGCCAGTAGAGCTTTTGCTTATCTGAGCGCAGCCCAATTTGATGGAATGATTGCAACTTGGCATTACAAATATAAATTCAATCGACCTACTGTCACCCACAATGACCCAAGCATCATACAAGTATTTCCTTCTACATCATTACCAAGTTATCCTTCAGAAGGTGCAGTCATAGCTGCCATATCAAGAGAAATCTTAGGCAGTTTATTTCCACTTGAAAAAGAATATTTGAAGACAAAAGCACTTGAAATGGAGCAATGTCTTTTGGCCGCAGGCATCAACGTGCAAAGCGATATCGTAGCTGGTGACTCATTAGGAAGAGGTATTGCAAAGGTGTTTCTCAAAAGGGCTTCATCTGACGGAATGGGCAAGGCGCAAGCTCCCAAAGTAGTATCTGACTCCATCAGAGATGCCGCTTTCACTAGATTCGGTTGGAAATGGCTAAACCAAGAGGTACCACAGAGACCAGTAGGCATCACGCCGCTTTTCGGAAAAGTAAAAATGTGGAATGTACCCAACGTAGAAGATGTAAGACCTGGGCCACCACCAGCACCGGGTAGCGAAGCGTTTAATGAGGCTGTAGAAGAGCTGAAATCTTTTGGCAAAAAGATCACAAACGATCAGCGGAAGATAGCAAATTGGTGGGCCGATGGTTTAGGTACTTATACACCACCAGGGCATTGGAATAGATTTGCCACTGATTTTATTGTAAAATACAAATTAAATCCCCTCCGCACTTCTTAAGGTATATGCCTATCTCAATACTGCTATCCAAGATGCGGGTATCAGCTGTTGGGATACCAAATATTATTACCATTATCCGAGGCCGATACAAACGATCACTGACTACAAAACGAGTCTTGGTACACCCAATTTCCCAAGCTACACATCTGGTCATAGCACTTTTTCAGCTGCAGCAGCAGAGGTATTGGCATACTTTTTCCCATCAGAAAAATCAAAGTGTGACCAATGGGCATCTGAGGCTTCAGAGTCTCGTATCTATGGTGGCATCCACTATAGATTTGATTGTACAGCTGGCCTTGAAGCAGGTCAAAAAATAGGCACCTACTCAGTGCAAAAAGCAATTAAAGACGGTGGTAATTGATTTGATATAGCTTTTCAGGATTTCGATATTTTGGCAGCGCTTTTCGGAGCGCTGCTTTTGTTTTGGGGAAGGGTCACCAGAGATTACCCACACATGATGACAACGAACTCTTGAAATAACAAGCGAAGCAATACATGATTTGATGACCTTATTCTGACGATTAAAACGCACTACCTATTCAACAAATACAAGTACCCATTATTATCTGCAATGACCAACTTATTGTCATTGATGGCTTTGATTTTGCGACCATTGAGATGAATGGGTAGATGGAGAGATTTTCAAAATTATTAAAACTATATTTTTTTGTATCTTTTTGATACTTTTGCTATGTTTTATATTAGGTTAGTATTTACAACATCAATAATTTTTGCATTAATTTCGTGTAATAAAAATGTAAATGAAGATGAACATTTATTTACAAAACTATCACCCGATAAAACTGGATTAAAATTCAAAAATGAACTGACTTTTACTGAAGAATATAATCCCTATACTTTTAAAAATTTTTTTAATGGTGGCGGAGTAGGTGTTGCAGATATCAATAATGATGGATTATTGGATATTTATTTTACTGGCAACCTAACAGACAATAAACTCTATCTAAATAAAGGTAATTTGGTCTTTGAAGATATTACAGCCAAATCAGGTGTCCAATGCAAAGATGTCTGGTCAACGGGTGTAAGTTTTGTTGATATTAACTCTGATGGGTGGGTAGATATTTATGTTTGCAAATCAGGAATTCCTTCAGGTGTGCATAGGCACAATGAGTTATTTATAAATAATAAGGATTTGACATTTACTGAACAAAGTAAAAGAATATGGCTTAAATTTTGAAGGACTTTCAACGCATGCTGCTTTTTTTGATTATGATAGAGACGGTGACTTGGATTGTTATTTACTCAATAATAGTTTGAGATCAGTGGGTGGATATGATATTGTAGAAGGGGTAAGAAAAACCTGATAGTTTGGGAGGCAATAAACTATTGAGAAATGATCGAATCTCTGGTAACAATTTAAGACAACAAACAAATAAATTTACTGATGTAACAAGTCAAGCTGGCATTTATAGTAGTTCAATTGGTTTCGGTTTAGAGTAAGTGTATCAGATCTGAACAATGATGGATGGCCAGACTTATTTGTAAGTAATGATTTTTTCGAAAGGGATTATTTGTATATCAACCAACAAAATGGTACATTTAAAGTAAAAATCACAGACCTAATGCCTGAAATCAGTATGGGTTCAATGGGCGCTGATATTGCAGATATAAATAACGATGGATGGTCAGATGTTTTTGTAACAGAAATGTTACCAAAAAGAATGGATAGATATAAATCAAAAGCAATTTTCGAAAATTGGGATAAATTTTACCTAAATAACAATAAAGGATATCATAAACAATTCAGTAGAAATATGCTTCATCTTAATCTAGGTAACTTGGATGATAAATTAAATCCAAAATTTATAGAAATGAGCAGATTTTCAGGCCTGGATGCAACCGATTGGAGTTGGGGAGCTCTGATTGCAGATTTTGACAATGATGGGTTAAAGGATATTTTTGTTGCAAATGGTATTTTTAAAGATTTAACTGATTTGGATTATGTCAATTATGGGTATAATAATGACCAGATTAGAACCATGATCAAAAATAAAGAAAATGTGATCATTAAACTATTAGATAAAGTTCCATCTGAGCCACTGCCAAATTACTTTTTCAAAAATAAGGGTAATTTACAGTTTGATGATGCTGGAAAAATAAGTGGACTTGATGAGCCTACTTTTTCAAATGGATCAGCTTATGCCGATTTTGATAATGATGGAGATTTAGATTTGGTAGTAAGCAATATAAATACTTACGCAAGCATCTATCGAAACAATACCAATACCATTAAAAATGCAAAATTTTTAAATATCAAATTGATTGGCGAAGGAAATAATCCTCAATGCATTGGAAGTAAGGTAATTTGTTATTCAAAAAATAACATGATACAACAAGAATTAAATCCAATGAAGGGCTTTCAATCATGTGTTGATCCAAGACTTCACTTTGGGCTTGGCAGTATTGAAAAATTAGATTCTATTGTAGTAATATGGCCAAATGCGACCAAAACAAAAATTACAAATGGGATTGAGATCAATAAGTTCCTAACGATCAATTATAAATTAAGTAACTTAACTCAAAATATAGTCCAGCTTCCAACAACAAATCACTATTTTTCGAACGTTAAAATGCCATTTAATATCAATCATGTTGAAAACGAATTTTCAGACTTTGATCAGGAAAGATTACTTTTTTATATGATTTCAAACGAGGGACATATTGTGTTATCCAAAGATTTAAATAATGATAATCGCAGAAGATATAGTCGTGGGTGGAGCTGTTGGTCAAAGTACAAAAGTTTATATTCAAGAAAAGTTTTAGTGAATTTAAATCACAGTCTTATCCAGCAATCTCTCAAAATGCAATCTCAGAGAGGATAATAAAATACTTGTTGAAGATTTTAACTATGATGGATATCAAGACATTTTTGTATGCAGTAGTAGTTCAGAACAACCAACTCATCAATTGGAGTAAGAAATAGGTTATACCTTGGTACCAAAAATGGTTTTGAAGAAGATCAGCATGTTTTCAATAGTCTATACCATTCTACATCTTCGATAGTTTGGATGGACTTTGATATGGATGGAAAAAAAGATATCTTTACAGGCTCAAGGTTAGAATCATTCAACTATGGTATTCCAAGTAGTAGTTATATTTATAAATATTCTGACGGTGTCTATAAATATTCTCCTGAATTAAGTATGCATTTCAAAAATTATGGCATGATCAGAGATGCAAAAAATATTGATATTGATGGTGACGGAAGAGATGAAATCATCATCATGAAAGATATGTCAAATTTAGATATTTTCAAAGTAGAAAATTCAAAAATTACAAAAGTTACAAGTCATTATAATCTTGAAAATGTAAAAGGCTATTGGTCAAGTATGAATATTGCAGATATTGATGGTGATGGCGATAAAGATATTTTGGTGTGCAATAAAGGACTTAACAATAGATTTTCTCAAAAAAATCGTGAGATTGAAATTCACATCAATGATTTCGATGGTAATGGTGAGATAGAGCAAATCTATTGTTATAAAGAAAACAATAAAATTTATCCATGGGTACTTAAAGATGAATTAGTCAAACAAATTCCAGTTTTGAAGAAAAAGATTCTAAAGTATAACATTTATGCAAAATCAACAATGAGTGAACTATTTGATGATAAAATTTTGAAAAATTCAATAGTCTATAAAATAAATGAATTTAGGACTGGAATATTCTATTTAGCAAATGGGAAATACACCTTCAAACCACTTCCAAATGAAGCACAATGGACCGACCAAAAGGCTTCCTTAATCGATGATTTCAATAATGACAATTTACCAGATTTAATCATTGGTGGGAATCAATTTAGATCCAAACCAGAGATAGGAATCAACGCTGCATCCTATGGCATGTTTTTTATAAATCTAGGAAAAGGAGATTTTAAATATATTGAAAATTCTACTTCGGGTTTATGTATTGAAGGAGAAATTAGAGAAATATTGCCATTGAAGTTAGAAGGTAAAAATTACATACTTTTTGCACGAAATAATAACGATTTTGTTTTATATAAATATAATAATTAGTTTTTTTTATGAGAATAAATAAAACCTTTTGGTTAATAATTGGAGTTTTGGTGGTTTTATCTTTTACAGTTCTTACAGTACACCCTCGATATAGTATTTTTAAATCCAGATATGACCCTAAATTAGACACGATTTTTTTAGGAGTTAATTTCGGAATGGATAAACAAGAATTTTTTGATAGGTGCCTTGAACTAAACAAACAAGGCAAAGCAGTACAAGGTACCCATAATACATCGGTGTTATATTTTGACAATGAAAATTTCAAAATGCCTGTTGATATGAATTTTTATCCTAATTTTTTTGAAGAAAAGATTTATGCTATGCCAGTTTATTTTAATTATAAGGCTTGGGCTCCCTGGAATAGGGAACTTCAATCTGATTCATTAATATTAGAAGTTGTTACATTATTTGAAAAATGGTATGGTAAAGGGTTTGAAAAGATAAAACTACCATCTGGCAGAATTGGATACGTTAAAAAAAATTACCCAAGAGTAATTAGTGTTAAAATAAGAGATGAACAATTTGTTGATGCTTTAATTGAAAATTTACATTATGTTCCAAAAGAATATCTTAAAAAAGATGAATAATCTTTCGTTCTTAGTTTGGTTTACTATCAGTATTTCCGCCTGTAGCAGCCCAAAAGATACAGATTTAAAAACACTTTTTACAGAAATGCCATCAAGTGTTACAGGTATCAAATTTGAAAACAAACTTCATTATGATGAGAAGTTTAATATTTATACGTACAGAAATTTTTACAATGGAGGAGGTATTGCAATTGGAGATATCAATAATGATGGCTTATCAGATTTGTACTTTAGCTCAAATATGGAAACTAATAAACTCTATTTGAACAAAGGAAATTTTGTTTTCGAAGATATTACAGAAAAGGCTGGAGTAGGTGGTAAAATGACTTGGTCAACAGGTGTGACCATGGCTGATGTCAATGGAGATGGCTATTTGGATATATACGTGTGTAACTCTGGCGATGTCAATGGAGAAAAAAAGCAAAATGAACTATTTATCAATAACAAAGATAACACTTTTAGTGAACAAGCAGAAACATTTGGATTGGCAGACAGAGGATATTCTACTCATGCAGTCTTCTTCGATTATGACAAAGATAATGATTTAGATATGTATTTATTGAATAATTCTTATAAAGCAATAGGGTCGTTCAATTTGAAAAACAATGTGCGAAATGTAAGAGACAAAGAAGGAGGAGATAAGCTTTTCAGAAATGATGGTAACAAATTTGTTGACGCCAGTGAATCAGCTGGTATATTTGGATCGGTGATAGGCTTCGGTCTAGGTGTTACTGTTGGTGATGTGAATCTGGATGGTTGGACTGATATTTATGTTTCGAATGACTTTTTTGAAAGAGATTATTTATATATAAACAATCAAGATGGAACTTTTTTAGAAGTTTTACCTCAGAAAATGAAAAGTATATCAGTGGCATCAATGGGAGCAGATATGGCGGATATCAACAATGATTGTTTTCCTGATATTTTTGTTACAGAGATGTTACCTGGCACAGACAAACGACTAAAAACAAAAACAACATTTGAAAACTGGGATAAATTCCAGTACAATTTGGCAAATGGCTATCATAGCCAATTTACAAGAAACATGCTCCATTTGAATCAAAATGGTGATCATTTTTTAGAAGTTGGAAGATTTTCAAATGTACAAGCTACGGATTGGAGTTGGGGAGCATTGATCAATGATTTCGATAACGATGGCTTTAAGGATATTTTTGTTGCAAATGGAATATATCAAGACCTAACAGATCAAGATTTTTTAAACTTTATAGGAAGTGAAGAGGCAATGAAATCCATCATAAAAGATAATAAAGTAGATTATAAGCAATTGATAGAAGCCATACCTTCAGAACCAATCTCAAACTATTTATTTAAAAACCAAAACGGCTTAAATTTTGTAAATATTGCTGAATCAGCTGGCATTGGTAAACCCAGTTTTTCAAATGGTTCTGCATACGGTGACTTAGATAATGATGGAGATTTAGATCTTGTAGTAAACAATGTTAATATGCCTGCATTTGTTTACAAAAATAATGTTAATACCCCAAATAACAAAAGCTCAAATTATATACAATTCAAATTCAAAGGCAATGATAAAAATACATTTGCAATAGGTACAAAAATTATACTGTACTCTGACCAAAAAATGTTTTATTCAGAGTTCATGCCAATGAAGGGATTCGAGTCATCAATGGACTATAGAGTTCACTTTGGGTTGGGATCTATTACGAAACTAGATTCAGCAGTTATAATCTTCTCAAACGATAAATTTTTAACAAAAATTAATCCAACTATTAATTCAATCAATATTGTTAATGAGGGCAATAATCATACAAAGTTTGATTACACAAGATTACATAAAAGTAACGGATCACCACTTTTAAAAACTGTACCATTAAAAAATATTGACTTTGTTCATAAAGAGAATCAATTTGTAGATTTTGACAAAGACGGGTTAATTCCACAAATGATGTCAACTTTAGGACCTGCCTGTTGTGTAGCTGATTTTAATAATGATAAGCTTGATGACATTTATTTTGGTGGGGCCAAAGATTACCCAGGTGAGCTTTATATTCAAAATTCTAATGGGTCATTCCAAAAATTGCAAAATGATGCTTTTGTCAAGGACAAAGAATGTGAAGATGTAAAATCTATTGCTTTTGACGCAAATAATGATGGTAAAATTGACCTATATGTTGCAAGTGGTGGTAATGAATATTCTGCCGAATCTAGTGCTCTTAAAGATCGACTTTATATCAATGATGGGAAAGGAAGATTTACTCGACAAGAACAAATGTTTTCAGAATATAAAAGCACTTTAGCTGTAACAAATTCAGATTTTGACAATGATGGTGACGAAGATTTGTTTGTTGGTGAATACATTAAAATGTTCAATTATGGAGTCCCATGCTCAGGTAAGATCTTAAGAAACGATCATGGAGTTTTCAAAGATGTTACTGCTGATATAGCTCCTGAATTAAATAATATCGGGATGATTACAGATGCAGTTTGGATAGACATAAATCAAGACAAAGCAATGGATTTAGTAATAGTGGGTCATTATATGCCTGTAAGTATTTTCATCAATCAAAACGGAAAATTAATAAATAAGACCCAAGAGTATGGCTTGTCAAAAAGTAATGGATGGTACAACACTATCAAAGTAGCAGATTTAAATAACGACAATCTTCCTGACTTTATATTGGGCAATCACGGAACTAATAGTAAGTTTAAAGCAAGTTTCGATCATCCAGTTTGTATGAATATAAATGATTTTGACAAGAATGGAAGTACCGAGCAAATCATTTGCACTTATGAAGGAGAAAACTCTTATCCTATAGTTCTAAAACATGATTTGGTAAAACAATTACCTTTTTTAAAAAAGAAGTATCTAAAATATAGTTCCTACATCAACCAAAAAATGGACGATATTTTTACTTCTAAGGATAAAGAAAATATGATTCAATTAAATGCTTATGAGTTAAATTCTTTTGTGCTTATAAATAAAGGTAAATCTTTTGAGAAAATCACTTTACCTTCACAAGCACAATTCTCTACCATGTACTCAATATATGTAACAGATTTAAATAATGATAAAAACGCTGATTTACTTTTAGGAGGAAACTTATACGCAGTCAAACCTGAGATTGGGTGGTATGACGCATCAAATGGATTGGTATTAATTGGTAACGGTACCGGTAACTTCAAATATACATCTTTTATTGAATCAGGTCTAAAATGCGAGGGAGAAATTAGAAATATCTTACCTATATCTATAGCAGGTAAACAAAATATCTTAATTGCTAGAAACAGTGAAAGTCCAGTAGTATATGAATTATTTAAGCAAAAAAGGTAGATTGATTTTATTTTGGGTTACTATATCTATCTATTCTTGCAGTATCAAAGAAGATTGTAACAATTGCACGTTCAAAAATATAAGTCATAAAACAACTGGTTTGGATTTTACTAATTTTGTTGATCATGATACAAATTTCAACATTATTAAATACTTATATTTTTACAATGGTGGTGGAGTCGCCACTGGAGATATTAACAATGATGGTTTGGAAGATGTCATGTTTACTTCCAATCAAGGCCAAGATGAGCTCTATCTTAATTTAGGACATTTAAAATTTAAAAAAATAACTACAATAGCAAATTTAGATCATACAAAAGGCTGGTCAACAGGGGTAAATATAATTGATATAAATGGAGATGGCTGGAAAGATATATTTATTTGTAGATTAGGAACTTATAGAAAGAAAGATATTGACCATAACTTAGTTTATATCAATAATTGCGACGGAACATTCAGCGAAAAAAGTAAAGAATTAGGCCTCAACTTTTCAGGTTATTCGACTCAATGTGCATTTTTTGACATGGATCGAGATGGAGATCTTGATGCCTACTTACTTAATCATTCCGTTAAAAACGCATCGCAATTTCAGCCATCACATATTAGGAATATCAAAGATACATTGGCTGGTGATATACTTTATGAAAATATAAATGGTGTATTTTACGACATATCAAAAGATGCAAATATTTATCAATCTTCCATCGGATATGGCCTTGGTATCAGTATAAGTGATTTTAATAATGATGGCTGGCAAGATATATATATTGGAAATGATTTCCATGAAAATGACTACTTATACTTAAATTTAAAAAACAAAACATTTAAAGAAATATGCTCAACAAGTTTTGGTCATACAAGTAATTTTAGTATGGGAAACGACTGTGATGACATTGACAATGATGGAAATATTGATATTTTCACAGTTGATATGAAGCCTTTTGACGAGAAAACCTATAAAAATTCTGGTGGATGGGAAAATTTACAGATTTACAATTTTAAAAGATCCTATGGCTATCATCATCAACAACCGAAAAATTCTTTTCAATGGAATAGAGGTTTGGATGAAAATGGCTATCCAATATTTAGTGAAATAGCTAGCTTTTTAAATTTAGATGCCAGCGATTGGAGTTGGTCGCCTTTAATTTTTGATTTTGACCATGATGGAAATAAAGATATTTTTATAAGTAATGGCATCAAATCTAGACCAAATGACTTGGATTATATAAATTTTCTATCAAATATCTTACATAAACAAAATAAAGATGATCTTACATTAATAAAATCAATGCCAGAAGGTATGCAGAAAAATTTATTCTTTAGAAATACTGGTAATCTACATTTTGAACAATATGCTTTAAAAAATGAAAAACCTTCTTTATCCAACGGGGCATCAATGTGCGATTTAGATAATGATGGAGACTACGACATTATTACTAATAATTATAATGAAATTTCAAGTTTGTATGAGAATCGTACAAACAATAAAAAAGCAACATCCATAGAACTAAAAAATAATACATTAAATACAGAAGCAATTGGTGCAAGGATAATCGCATTTTACAAAAATCGTCATTATGTTTACCAAGTAAAAAGTGTTCAGGGATTCCAATCTTCTTCTACTAAAAAAATAATTCTGCCTAATTTAGAGTCGAATTGTGATTCAATAAAAATAATTTGGCCTGAAGGTGAAATTCAATTGGTAAGTAAAATAAAACAGGGAAGTCATCAAATAATAGAAAAACTACACCCTTTTGAAAAGTCAAAATTTGAAAAACCGAAAATTGATTATATTGTTAAACCAATTTCATCACATTGGTATAGACACGAAGAAAATGATTATAATGATCAATTGAATGAACCTTGGATACCTTATTTGCTGTCTTCGGTTGGGCCTCACATTGCATGTTCATCTGACAATATTTGCTTTGTTACAAATTCAAAAAACAAAATGGTGTTTTTTACATTAAATAAGGGTGCAAAAATTCAAGTTATCAATAAAGGTTTAGAAAGCCGCTGTTGACGAAACTAATGCCACTTTCTTTGATTCAAATGGTGATGGATTAGATGATTTATACCTATGTTTAGGAGGAAACGAAGTCAAGAATGGCAATAAACTTTTGTCGATAAAGCTATATCTTCAAAATAAAGATGGAACTTTCTTCGATTCAAAAAATATGCTACCAAATATTGCATTGAATACATCTATCGCATCACCCTATGACTATGATCAAGATGGGGATATTGATTTATTTGTTGGTGTTAATTCTTCCCCTTTTACTTATGGGACACTCTACCAATTCATATTTACTAGAAAATATTTCCAACAAGTTTTTCAAGTATAAGCAACTTCCTTTAAATGAAATGGTTTTCGATGCAACAGGAGGATGTTGACAATAATGGGTTTAAAGACCTTATCGTATGCGGGCATTGGATGCCAATAACTATTTTCCAAAATGAACACGGTATCTTAAAACCTAAAATAATTGAAGGCAGTGAAGGTCTCTGGTTTACTCTTTTGACCTCAGATTTAAATCATGATGGCTATCCATTTTAGCTGGAAACTTTGGACTAAACCATAGTCTAAAATGTACAAAAAGAGAATCCCCTGCAATTGTACATTAATGATTTTGATAAAAATGGTAAGACCGAATCACTATTAACATACCATAAAAACAATAATGTTTATATCTTTCCAAATAAATGCTAGTCAATGTATTACCAAAATAAGAAAAAAATTTCTAAAAAATACAGATTTATCAGGTAAAACACTCAAAGACATATTCACAGAATCTGGAAATAGCTGGAAGTTCAAAAAAACTTGCTTCACAACATCTTCAAAATTTTTACTTATAATGTTGAGAATAAAATATGGGGCTCAAAAGATTTTCCTAATGCTTTACAAATATCCACTATTAATACAATATTAAAGTTTGACAAAAATAAATTTGCACTTGCTGGAAATAAATTTGATGTAGATCCGAATATTGGAAGGCAAGATGCGTTACCACTAGCAGTATATGAAATAGATAGTAATTTAAACTTTAACCTAATTACTAACCACTGGGTTAAGAATCATTCTGAAATTACAGATATTGCTTTATTTGAAACTAATATTTAGTTGTCTCTATAAAAAATAGGGAACTCTACTACATAAAACAACTTTAATTTCCATCAGTCAATTTAAAAATCTTTCTGGGTATTCCGTTTGAGAAAATTACATATGAGCCAAAGCTGGTAAAACTTAAAAGTATATCTTCTATTTCTACTTTTGCATCACTAAATTTCACAGTTCTTCCCGTATAAATATCATATACTTCTACTTTTTCATCATTTAATATATAAAAGATCTATTACCTGTAGATTGACGACAAAATGTAAAGGTTAAAATTCCACATCCTGACTTTGTAGCTTTAAAAGTTACACAACCACTTGGCAAATTAAAACTCAATGTTTTACCATTATTAGAAATGCCAAAGTTTGCACTACCACTAACCTTTGTCCAAGTCCAACCATCAAAATTCATAGTCACGACATTGTTAGATTGCTGTACTACATTATAAGTATTTAAATTTGAATTATTAATCTTACCTGCACAAAGGCTACCTATACTGCATGATTTTTTAATAATTTTGGTACTACCACCACTACACTGAGATTGTAATTCAACATTTATAATAAATTCACAACCGAGAACTAAAGGTTTAATCTCAAAACTTGATTGTGAAATACTGACTAATTCAGCGCAACTAGGACTGACAAATGTCACATTGGAAATTGTCACAGAGCTTGGTAAATTTTCTAAAGTAAATGTATAAATTATACCAGGTACTAAAGATTGAGTTGATTCAGGTATAAATACATCACCTATATAAGCAAAATACTCTACAAAACAACCTGCTCCCCCATTTGAATTTCCCACACACTCCATTCCGCTGCAAAGCAAATTTGATCCATAACCAGGTGTAGCCCACCACCCATACCCAGAATAATTTGCTTTAAAAGAAGAATGATCTGAGTATATCTGACTAGCTGCATCACTTTGCAAGGCATTGCAGACTTTGATAAAATCAAAGCTTGAATTTATATTAGTTGAAATTAACCCATTCAAAGGTGACAAAGGCTTTTGATCATCCAAATCGACTAATCCAGTAACACAACCACGAACGTATTGATGACAATTAAAATCTGGATTTTTCTGATAATAAAAACATTGACCTTCCATATTAAAGGTGCAAAAGAAAACTAAAAACGAAATTATTACTAAATTTTTCATTGCAAAAGATTTAATCAATACATTAAATAGTTGAATTATTAATAAAAACAAACTAAGGAGTCATATTCTTAGACTCCTTAATTTGTTTAGAAATTTAGTTTATCAGCTAAAATTAGTTATAACCATCATTTTGCTTCAAATTAGGATTTAAAGCTATTTGAGATGCAGGTATTGGCATTAACTTCTTAAAGTCTTCAGACACAGGTTTTTCCCACCAAGCATCATCGTACTTGCCAAATCTAATAAGATCCGTCCTCCTCTTCATTTCAAAACATAACTCCCTTCCTCTTTCTGCCAATAAATTGTCAGCAGTTAGAGAAGTAAATGCAGACACGCCAGCTCTACTTCTTACCATATTTACTAAGTCTAATGCTGTGGCATCACCAGCATTCTTTCTCCATAAAGCTTCAGCTTTACTCATAACTATTTCACTATATCTAAAGAGCACAAAGTCATTGCTCATATTATTTGTGCCCCCAATTTCGTATTCATATTTTGACAATCTTGCACCAGCATCTCTGCCTGCTTTTGGAGTCAATTGATTGATTTCTGGATTAAAATTTACTAAATTTCCATCAGTGTCACCGTCAGGATACCATTTAGGATCGTTGTCTTCTAACCTTTTTCCACCTGCTGAATATTGTGGCCCTGCCAACATAACACCATAACCTCTACCACCTCCAGTCTTTCTTATATCATTATCTTCAAATGAATTGTAAAAATCAGCAAGTGATGTATAACCATTCCATGGTTGTTCTGTAAACTTAAAAGTTTCTTGAGAACTATAATGCAAAGTCATCATTGGTAAATTAAATCCTTGAGCATTAACTTTATCATAAGGTATAACGAAAATATTCTCCTTCGAGCCACTATTATTTACTGAAAAATTAGCAAAATAATTTGATTCTAGTGAATATTTTCCAGAATTAATAATTTCATCAGCCGCTGCAATTGCCTTGTCAAGTTCAGCAGAACCTTTATATTCTGAAGCATTAAGGTATAGCTGAGTTAGCATAGCCTGAGCAACATAATAATTCATACGTGCATAAGTTGCACTTGAAACTTCCTTTGACAGAAGTGCTCCTTGAGTTTTCAATTCACTCTCCACAAATTCATAAATTTTAGATCTTGTTTCAGTAGAAGGCTTAAAATCTGCTGGAACATCAAAGGATGTTATTAATGGAACATTTCCAAAAACATCTAGTAACTGTAAATAATAAAAAGCACGTAAAACTTTCAATTCTGCAATGAATGCAGGTGAATTTGGATTATCGACCGACTCAAATGTTGCAATCAATCTATTGCATGTATTTATTCCGCCATATGCAAAATTCCATACATTTCCAAATACCCCTTCTCCAGTCGAAAATTGATGCCTATGTGTTCTAACCCATTGGTTGCCATCTTCCCAGTCGCTACCCTTAACTGGAATAGCTGCTTCATCTGATGAAACTTCTTGTAATGAAAACAATGTTCCATGA
Source organism: Saprospiraceae bacterium (assembly GCA_046329385.1). Classification (GTDB taxonomy): domain Bacteria; phylum Bacteroidota; class Bacteroidia; order Chitinophagales; family Saprospiraceae; genus OLB9. The sequence goes on along the minus strand of JAXLUT010000002.1, from coordinate 97,888 downwards.
TTTGCAATACCATATAAATTGGTATACCCAGCTCCTAAAGCTGATATAAAAGCTGCATCATTCTCAAAAAAATTCTCAGATGTTGCTACATCTTTAAATTCTGGCTCTAAGTCCGAGCAAGAGAATATTACCAAGCTCAAACTAAACAATAATATTAATTTACTATTTTTCATTTTACTATTATTATAAATTAAAAACCTAGATTAACTCCTAAAGTCAACGTCCTTGTAGTGTAGTAAGAACTTCTTCTATCAACATTAAGAACAGAGTGGATTAAGTGTTGTACTAACCCTACACTCCATTGTCTTGAGATCCAGCATCACCAAGTCTAACATCTGGATCCACTCCTGTATAACTAGTAATGGTAAATAAATTTTGTCCTGCCAAATAAACTCTAGCAGATGAAAAATACTTACCTTTTGTAGCTATATTGTATCAACTGTTGCATTATCTAACTTGCTCCACGAAATCGGCCTTTTCAACATGTGTCTCGTTGTAAGAAGCAACCTTAACTACAGGGTTATAAAGATCTGTTCTAATTACGTTAGTTGCAAGAATTGCTGGATTTGTTTCATAAAATGCTCTATTTTCATGAACTAAACTATGTCCAAATGCACCTCTAAAGAACAAATTAGCATCAAATCTTCCAAATTTAAAAGCATTGTTTAATGATAATTCGAATGAAGGCAAACCGTTACCTACTACTACCCAGTCATCTACTTCTACATATTTATCATCTCCATTGGTATCTGAAAATACTGGCCTTCCAGTTGCATCAACTGTTTTTCCACATCCCATTTTGGTGCGACAATTTGTCCTATAGGTTGACCACTCTTCTAATAAGTGAAGACCTACACCTGCATCAGTAATATTTTATTATGGACTCCTAAATTTGTAATAAATTGTTTTGGAGTATTCTCTAAATATTTATCAATTTAGTTTTGTACGATGTAAAAATTAAGGTTGGTGTATAAGAAGGTAAATTATTTACTAACAGATAATTTAATGCGAATTCAACGCCATTAGTAGTAAAATCGGCACTATTCTTCCAGTATTTGGAGCTAAGTTTAGTGGTACTGGAACTTTTGTAAACAAAATCAAATCACTTGTTTTCCGTTGAAATACGTCCAAAGACCCATGAATTTTAGAATTAAATAATGAATAATCTAAACCAAAGTTGATTTCGCCTTTTTCTCCATTTCAAGTCAGGGTTAAATTTTGTTGTTGGACCATAGGAGAGCACCAAATTCGCCATTGTAATAGAACTGCGCCGCCTGGACTAAATATAGAATACCTAAATATGATTATTATAGTAAATTTCCTGTTACTCCATATCCTACTCTAAGTTTTAGATTATCAACATTGTTCAAATTAGCAAATTTAGTAATGTCAACACCAGCGCTTATCGCTGGAAATATACCATATTTATTATCTACTCCAAATCTGTCTGATCCTTCTCTCCTTACAGATGCAGAAAGAAAATATGCATCATTATAATTGAAATTCACTCTTGCAAATTGTGCAGCCAAACCATACCCATTATTGTAAGATGACGGTCTTGCCAAACCTTTTAACACTTCAGATGAAGTTCCAATATTATTGTAAGTAAATGCATCTATTAAAAAACCTCCAGCATTAATTGATTGCCCTTGAAAATTAAAATCTTGTGTTGAAACTCCACCCATTAATGTGTATGACAATTTATTTAACTCTCCACTATATACCAAAGTAACTTCATATAAATTGTTGACATCTTGTTCAGTTGTTCTTAAAGCAACTCCATTTCTTGATACTCCTTGTCTATAAACTGAATTTTTGGCATAATATTCACCATTCAATCTGTTGCTGCCTTGTCTTGCATAAGTACCTGTTAATTTAAGTCCAGCTACAATTTCGTAACTTGCAGTAATATTTGCAAGCATTTCTGTTCTTGTACCTTCATTTACTTGATTTGCCATTGAAACTGGATTAAACACATCGAAACCCGTAGGATTGTTATAACTACCATTTTCCAAATATACACTTGAAGTTGGGTTAAATAATGATGCATATCTAAATGCCTCAGGGAATCCAAACTTGCTATTTCTATTTGTTACTATCATATTGATGCCAATATTCAATTTGTCATTCATAGCCTTTTGGTTAAGAGATAAACTACCGTTAAGCTGTTTAAACCCTGTATTATGAACAACTCCTGCCATGTCTCTAAAATTGAAAGATGCACGATAGGATGTGCTTGCTGTACCTCCAGATAAAGATAGGTTGTGTGAATGTGAAATTTTGCTTTGTGCTATCTCATCATACCAATCAGTCTCTGAACCAGCGTCAACACCTCCAGCCGCCTTAAATTCAGAAGCTGTTAAGAAAGAAGGAAGTTTGGCAATTGATTCATTCGCCAAATATCCATTATACTCAACTTTACTTGTCCCTTTCTTGCCTTTCTTAGTAGTAATTAAAATTACTCCAGATGAGCCTCTTGTGCCATAAATGGCTGCTGCAGAACCATCTTTCAAAACATCAAAACTTTCAATATCTTGAGGATCAATATTGTTTAATGAAGCACCAGGTACACCATCGACAATAATTAAAGGCTCTGTTTGAGCACCAATTGTAGAGAGTCCTCTCAAACGAATTCCAAAACTACCATTTGGATCACCACTTGCCTTTGATACTGTAAGTCCAGCTACTCTACCTTGCAGCAACTGTGCTGGAGAGTTTACATTTCCTGCATTAAAGTCATCTTTTTTTACAGATACTACTGAACCTGTAACTTCCTTTGACTTTTGTGACCCATACCCTACTACTACCACCTCTTCCAGCAATTTACCTGCTGCAAGGGCTACATTGACTGTCTTGGATGCACCGATGACAACTTCTTGATCAGTATATCCAGCATAAGAAAAAACTAACACATCTCCTTCATTGGCTGTAAGAGAATAGCTACCATCTATATCGGTAATGGTACCTGTGGCTGTACCTTTTACCAATACATTTGCTCCAATGAGCGCTTCGCCGTTAGTAGCGTCGGAAACAACTCCTGATACCATCTTTTGTGATATCAACGCTGAGGTCATCCCGATCAGCAAAAACAACGAAAAAGACCATTTCGTTAAAAAACTTTTCATGTGGCTTTGACGATTTTGTTAAAAATTAGTTAATAAATATTTACCCTTAGTGTAAAATTAACACACATTTTGAAAGCTCAAAATTAACATTTTTTTAAGATTCCTATAATATATACAGAATTATTTTTTGTCAACATCGCCACTTTCACCCATATAATGCCAATAATTAGTGTTTTGTAAGACGATATTGGCCATTTTACCTTAATTCCTCAATATCATTTTTAACATTTTATTATCATATTCTTACTGACATTACTACAGCTTTCTAAACCGTTGCTGTTCACTTCGTCTTGGCATCCCATTGACAAAAAATATTTGATCTTTCTACTTTGCTTTCAAAGACTACATCTCAAATATTCTGAATTCTGCTCTCTACTTAAAATAATATTCCAAAATAATAATTCAAAATTTTCATTTTACAAATAATATTCTGTGCTTTACTTAATGCTTTTTTGATACAAATTTTTGCACCACAATGATAATCCAAACTTGCAATCCATCAATAAAAAAATTGCAGAAATCGTTTGCACAATCGTTTGCTGTTGATAAAATTTCATACTTTTGCGTCCATGAAGCAAATAAACCTTAAAGAGCTGGCCAAAATGCTCTCCTTAAATCCCTCTACCGTCTCTCGGGCCTTGGCTGACCATCCAGATATTAGCCCTGAAACGAAAAAAAAGGTGAAAGAATCGGCCCTTGCTTTTAATTATCAACCTAATCTTCATGCTCGATATTTCAGAAAAAAAAGTTCTGGACAAGTGGCAGTCATACTTCCCGAGTTCAATATGTTTTTCATACCAGAATTGATGAAAGGCATCAATAGCGTGATTGATGCGTCGGGGCTTTCTATCATCATTTTTTTTTCGAATAATAGTTTGGATCGCGAGATTGAAATTATGAATCACTGCCTGAGTTGGAAAGTGGACGGTGTATTGATCTCCTTATCTGAAACTACTACCAATTGTGACCATTTAAAAATCTTAAAAACAGCCAATATCCCAGTCATTCTCATGGACAAAGTGCTAGCAACAGAAGATTTTCCGACTGTCACCATCAATGACAAAAGTGTATCAGAACACGCTACTACTTACCTTCTGAGCTTGAGTAGGAAAAAGATTTTGGGAGTCCTTGGTTCGCCTTCCTTGCAAATGACACAAGCAAGATTGGAGGGTTTTATCAATACAGCTGAAAAATCAAATACGGAGACATTTCATTATTTTTATAACCCAACCGACCCTTCAAACTTGGAGGCGCTCAAAACGTTAATTTCTGATCATGATTTTGACGGTATCTTTGTCATGTCAGATGAAATTTTGTTTGCAGTATATACTATTTTGCGAAAGCTTGATTTATATCCCGAAAAGGTAAATATTGTAGCTATTAGTGATGGTTTGTTACCTGTCCAATTATTTCCACCTGTTCCACACATTAGACACTCAAGGTTTGAAGTAGGTAAAACGAAAGCGTCAGAATCACTCTAAAGTTTAAAAACAACCTTGAAAAACCAAGCCACATCGAAGTACCAACTGCCTTAGTTTCGGTATTTTAGGCAGATTCTTCTTCTTTTTTTGTGAGTTTGTATAACATCAATAAGCTGATAGTCAAGCCTATGACTGGTATGATGACGTAATAAAAAGCCTGTGCACCACCTATGGTCTTGAATAACCAACCTATCAATCTAGAGCCTAAAGTCCCACCTATCGCAGAAAAAATGACAATCAATCCAGTCATGGAACTGTGCTTCTCTTTGGGCAGTGCATTGAGTACTACAGAATTGATCAATGGATAAATGGGTGCAATAAAAAACCCAATCATCGGAAATGCAAATCCCAGCAATGGTACATCAAAAATAGACTGTATATCGCTTACCTTTAGTGCTACAGCTTGTGGAAGTACAAAAAGAATAAAAAATACAACTATCACAAGGCATACCATTAAGATATTAATCCAAACGTATTTTTTGGTGAGTTCACCTGCCAAGATACGACCCAACCCCAAAGATATTGCCAAGATAGAAGCCATCATGATACTGATATTTTCGGACAACATCAATACCTTATTATTGAATGTGGGCAACCAAGTCATGATGCCTTGTTCCATCATGACATATAAAAAAGCAGAGATAACAAACACTAATACTAGTTGAGTTCTTACCATCTTGATCATGTCTAAAAATTCTTGAAGATAATTGCCTTTTGCCACTTGTACCTGTTCGTCAGTATTGACGCTGTAGAGCAATAAGAAAGATACCAAACAAAATCCAGCCAAGAAAGGATAAACATTGAGCCAGCTATTAGGATCAGACTCATCATTGAAAGAAGGAAATATGAAATATGCTAATGCTATTCCAAACATGAAGACACCTTCTATACTACTCATGAGACTATTATGCTCTTTTGTATTTTTGGTGACCAAACCTATCACAGAATACACAGATACTTTTATCAAAGCAAATGATGTACCGACTGCTGCAAACAATATTTTGGCCGAGACGAATGAGTTGCCAAAGTACATCACCAACAAGGCAAGCATGACTATGCCGAGTGCCAACAACATTGCTTTTTTATATCCGAATGCGGGTAATTGAGACGCTACAAAAAATGACACAAGGGCGATGGATAAATCTTTAAACAACTCTAAAGTACTAGCAGCTACCTCATCTACTCCATAGACATTTTGTGATTTCAATATGACGATACCAACACTATTGAGTAAGATGGCAAATACAAAATAATTGGTATATAACGAAAGCTTGATATTGTTTTGCATGGACTGTGATGTTGTAGGAGCAAAACTAAGATTCTTTTCAATATAATTGACAAAATACTTTTGCTCTTTTTAATTATCATTATCTTTGTCACCATCTCACTTTCTTTTCAAATAGAGTCACTATGTCTGATCGTATTTTATCCATTTACCGACCATCTCATGACTTAGGCATATTGTTTGCACTTGTGGCTGAGAGCCATATTTTTGAAGATGGTAAGGTTTGGGCTGATGCTATACCATTATTACATCCCACTAATATTTTGCATCAGTACTTGACAAATAAAGATCTTCCTAACTTTGATTTGAATGCCTTTGTAAATCAAAATTTTGTTTGGCCTCCATTGAATTTAGCTACTGAATTTGAATCAGATACTTCTAGGTCAACCACCGAGCATATCAATAGATTGTGGCCTTATTTGCGGCGCCATCCAGATGAAAATACTGATATCTCAAGTTTGATCAACTTACCGTATCCATATATCGTCCCAGGAGGTAGATTTAATGAGATCTATTATTGGGACAGTTATTTTACCATGCTTGGCTTGGAGCAGTCAGGTCAATTGGAACTCATGGTGAGCATGGTTAAAAATTTTTCATGGATGATCCAGAGATACGGATTCATTCCCAATGGAAATAGAACATACTATTTGAGCAGATCTCAGCCTCCATTTTTTGCCTTAATGGTAGAATTATTGGCCAAAACAGATACTACTGCCAGAGTGCAATACTTAGATAGTTTGGTCAAAGAATATCAATTTTGGGTCGAAAACAGATCAGTAATAATAGGAGAAGATCAATTGAATATTTATGCTGATAGCGAAAACCAGCCACGTACTGAAATGTATGCACAAGACATCCATCTCAATACTGAAAAGAATGAAAATTTCTATATTGATGTGAAAGCAGCTTGCGAGTCTGGTTGGGATTTCTCCTCTAGGTGGTTTGCCGACGGTCAAAACTTAAAATCAATACAGACAACATCCATACTGCCTGTAGATCTTAATTGTTTAATATATTTATTAGAAAAAACAATTGCACAAGCATATTCTGAAAATGGCCAACTGGACAATTCAGAGATATTCAAAACTAGATACAAATTGCGTAGCCACAATATCTTGAAGTATTTTTGGGACGATGATAAAGGATATTTTTTTGATTACAATTTGCATAACAATAGCACAACCGATGTAACATCAGCAGCAGGTATTTTTCCATTGTTTGCAGGTATATGTCCGCCTTCGCACGCACATAGAGCTATCAGATACCTTTGTACACATTTATTAAGACCTGGTGGTGTAGTCACTACAGATCGCATCACTGGACAGCAATGGGATGCTCCCAATGGTTGGGCGCCATTACAATGGATTGCATTTGTTGCTTTAAAAAATTATAATGCTGATGAATTAGCAACTGACTTGGCTCAACGATGGACTATGCTCAATGATACGGTTTTTAAAAATACAGGCAAAATGCTTGAAAAATATAATGTAGAAGACATCAATCTGCTCAGTGGTGGCGGCGAATATCCTGTGCAAGATGGCTTCGGATGGACTAATGGTGTTTATCTTGCCATGAAAAAAGCCTTAGATTTACCAATTTAAATTAATTAAAATTTAACTCATCTTATGATCCCCAATTTAGTCAAATATAGTTTTTCATTTGCATGCATCCTTTTGATTTGGCAACCATTTGCAAAAGCTCAAGACACTTGGAAAATAGAAGCAAAGGATATCAATCCCAATAATTATTTTGGAGTGACTATAGCCAATGGTGTAGTGGGCATTGTCTCTTCTCCAGAGCCCTTAAAAGTGAAAGATGTAGTACTCAATGGCGCTTATGATTACTATCAAAGAGGTAGAGTATCCAACATACTCAAGACTTTCAACCACGTCAATATGAATCTTGATATTGATGGTCAACGCATCAACCCTCAAAATATTAGTCAATATAAACAGACGTTGGATATGAAGAAGGCTAGTCTTACCACCCAATTTAATTTTGGTAATAAGGCAGAAGTAAAGACAGAAATGATGTCGCTCAGACACTTGCCATTTACCGCACTAAACATCATCGAAATAAAAGCTTTACAAAACATTTCGATTACACCAATGAGTGTCATCGAGGCTCCCAATCACTTGATGGATGTACGAAATTATTATGCAGAAATAGACAGACCTCATGTCTTGATACCCTTGCTGACTTCAGTAGGCACAAGTCCATCAGGAAGACTAAAAGTTGCCGCATCCAATAGCTTTATATTTGATGAATCAGAAAGTCAAAAACCCAAAATAATCCACGAAGATTGGGATTATAATATGCATTTAGCAAAATTTCATAAAACATTGAAAGCGGGTGAATCATATAGGTTTGCCATAGTATCTTCTACTGTCTCCAGTGCCCAATACGAAGATCCACACAACGAAGCAGAAAGGTTAACTATTTTTGCCATGTTAGAAGGTAGAGAAAGATTGTTGAAAAGGCATCTCGCAGCATGGGAAGAGATATGGAAAAGTGATATCGAAGTTGGCGGTCAACCAAATGTCACTAGAGATATTCGTTTTGCATTGTATCATTTATATTCATTTGCCCGTGAAGGTTCAGCTTTAAGTTTGAGTCCGATGGGATTATCTGGCTTAGGCTACAATGGCCACGTATTCTGGGATACGGAGCTATGGATGTATCCTCCACTTTTGATGCTTCAACCAGAAATAGCTAAATCTTTACTCGAATATAGATTTCAAAGATTGGAAGCAGCACGCCAAAATGCTTGGTCACATGGATACAAAGGTGCTATGTTTCCTTGGGAATCATCTGCCAATGGGTCTGAAGATACACCCGTATGGGCATTGACTGGACCATTTCAGCACCATATCACTGGATGTATAGGTTGGGCTTTTTGGAAGTATTACGAAGTAACGAGTGATAAAGAATGGCTCAAAACTAGAGGGTATCCAGTCCTCAAAGAAGTAGCCGACTTTTGGGCAAGCAGGGTGGAAAGGAATGCACCTGGTCATTATGACATCAACAATGTCATCGGTGCTAATGAATGGCAAGAAAATATTGACAATAATGCCTTTACCAATGGCATGGCTATCACTTCTCTCAGGTATGCTACCCAAGCAGCTATTGCATTGGGGATAGAGGCTAATCCTGATTGGAGTCACGTAGCAGACAATATTCCTATTCTTAAGTTTGAAAATGGCGTCACCAAAGAAAATGCTACTTACAATGGTGAAACCATCAAGCAAGCAGATGCCAATTTATTGTCATATCCACTTGACATCGTTCATACACAAGCCGATATCAAAAAAGATTTAGAGTATTATGCTCCAAAATATGCCAAAGACGGACCAGCAATGGGTGTATCTATTTTGGTAGTATTGTATTGCAAGTTGGGAATGTATGCAGAGGCTGAAAAAGTTTTTGCAAATAGTTACAAACCTAACGAGGTACCACCATTTGGAGTCATCTCTGAGTGCGCAGGAGGTACCAATCCATATTTTGCAACAGGTGCTGGCGGCATGCTCCAGGCTGTTTTGTCTGGTTTTGGAGGCTTGACTATAGGGCAAAATGGCATCTCCCAACTTCCTAATAGAGCATTGCCTTCCACTTGGAAAAGTTTAACCATCACTGGAGTAGGAAAAGAGAAAAAGACATTTGTTGTACACAATTAATTACCTTATCACATGACACAAATAGAGACGCAAATCAATGATCTAATCAAAGCTTCAAAACTCAAGATCAATGGTCAAGACAACTTATTTTACTTTAAACTTGTCAGCAATCTCAAACAAATCATTTCCTTATTTCATACAATCTACGGCCCAAATAAAGATACCGAACTCCTACTTTTGGCTAAATTGATGATCAATACATGGAAAGAAAGAGCCGAATCTCTCAAAGTCAGAGATATGCAAAAAGAAAGTAAGAGAGCTTGGTACACTGACCACGATATAGTGGGTATGAGCCTTTACGTAGACAGATTTGCCAACAACCTGACCACACTGAAAGAAAAAATACCATATTTAGAAGATTTGGGTATCAATTTTTTACATTTGATGCCTATTATGAAAAGCCCAGAAAACGAAAGCGATGGAGGATATGCAGTGTCAGATTTCAAAGCTGTTGAAGCACGTTTTGGTACAATGTCAGATCTGAAGTCATTACAAAATCGCCTTTTGGAACACAATATGTACCTCATGCTCGATGTAGTCATTAATCATACATCACACCATCATGAATGGGCACAAAAAGCCAAAAATGGTGATAAAACTTATGAAGATTTCTTTTACACCTTTGAAGATAGGAATTTGCCTGATCAATATGAAGTGACGATGCCAGAAATCTTTCCGCATAGTTCTCCAGGCAATTTTACATGGTCAGCCGAACTCAATAAATGGGTCATGACGGTATTTAATTATTATCAATGGGATCTCAATTATACCAATCCATCGGTTTTTTTGGCTATGATGGATACCATCTTTTTCTATGGCAATTTGGGTGTCGATATACTGAGAGTAGATGCTCCAGCTTTCATTTGGAAAAAACTAGGTACAACATGTCAAAACCTTGACGAAGCACACCTTATCTTACAATTATTCAGAGCTTGTGTAGATGTAGCAACGCCAGGCATGGCTTTGTTGGGTGAGGCGATAGTGGCGCCAAAGGCTATCATGAAGTATTTTGGTAGCGAAGTTGAAAATGAATGCAGTGTAGCTTATAATGCTACCCACATGGCGCTGCAATGGGATGCTTTGGCCACAGGCGACACAACAGTCATGCTAATGTCGCAGGGCGATATTTATCACAAGCCCCAAGGCAGTACATGGATCAACTATACCAGATGTCATGACGATATTGGTCTCGGATTTACTGACGAAAATATCATCAAGGCTGGTTTTAGCCCTTATGATCATCGCAAGTTTCTCAAAGAATATTATTCTGGTCAATATAGCGGATCAGATGCGACAGGCTTACTATTTGCTTATAATCCTAAGACTGAAGATGCGCGAATCAGTGGAACATTAGCTTCATTATGTGGTTTAGAAAAAGCCATCACCACCAATGACAAAAACAATATCAATAAAGCCATCAACAAAATACTAATGATGCAAGCCAATAGTATTTTTATGGGTGGCATACCGATGCTTTTTTACGGAGATGATGTTGGATATACCAATGACTATACTTACCAAACAGATCCTGGCAAGGAGTATGACAATAGATGGGCGCACAGACCCATCATTGATTGGAATAAAAATCAAAAAGCAAATGAATTAGGTAGCATTGAAAATCAAATTTTTATTGGCACTCAAAAACTCATCAGTATTAGAAAAAATCATGCTTGTATCACTGACGCCAATAATACTCTTTGGATAGAATGCGGCAACAAACATTTGATAGGCTTCAGACGGTGGGACGAAAATGAAGAAATGACTTTTATTTTCAATTATAGTCCACATAAAATCTATATGTCGGTCAATCAATATCATTTGGATGGTGAAAAATTTCATGAATTATGGAGAGATCATGTATTCAATATTAGAGAAAATGCCAACCTATTGGTATTTGACCCATATCAGTTTAAGGTTTTACTCAAACTGCAATAAGACAAGCCATATCATTTGACAAATTACTACTATATCATTAAGGCATTGATTGTAATAGCAATCAGTTATCTACTGTATGTACAACTGACAGATGTCAATACGGTGCATCATATTCATACTGTTATGGAAACCACCAAAGACAGTAAATATCTATTGTTCTTATGGTTATGCATAGCATTGATGCCTATCAATTGGTGGTTAGAGAGTAAAAAATGGCAAATACTTATGTCACCTTATGTCATCATCACCAGATGGCAGTCATTCAAATCAGTATTGGCTGGAGTAGCAGCAGGTATAGTGACTCCTGCTCGCTTGGGTGAGTATGCAGGTAGGCTGGTCCTAAATGATCCTGACTTAAAATCTCAAGTGATTTCTGCGACACTTTTAGGTAGTTTGGCGCAGAATCTTTGCAATATAATTGTTGGAGCAGGATTTAGTTATTATTTTCTTAAATCTTTGATTGGTGTTACTTATCTGAATGGACTTACGTTTTTGATAATAGTAAGTTTTCAAGTCATCTTGATGATATATATTTACTATAATCTGCCAAAAGTGGCAAGTATTCTAAAAAAGTTCTTTAAGCTATCTTATATTGACAAATGGCAAAGTCAGATACAGTCTTTGGATCAATACTCGATTCGATTATTGCACAAAGTTTTGGCTATTTCTGCCATCCGATATTTAGTATATTTTATGCAATATATCTTGATACTCAAATTCCTTGGTGTTGAGTTGGAAACTAAGATATACTTTCAAAACATAGGTAGCATATATTTGATTCAAACACTGATACCATTGCCAGCATTTGTAAGTGTATTAGCAAGGGGCGAATTGGCCATCTTAGTTTGGACATCAGCAGGTGTGGATAAGGTAACGGCTTTAACAGCGACATTTGGACTTTGGATGATCAATTTGATAGTGCCAGCCATTTTGGGTCTTATCATTATTTATTCGACAAATTTTAAAAAATATTTTTCAAAAAAATGAAGTCAAAAACAATTTTAGTCATGTCAATCTTTGCAATAAGCTTATGTTCTTTTGCATTTACATATAGTACACAATCTATTGATACTGACCCATGTGGATTTGAAAACACCAGTTTCGTAGGTGGTGAAAAATTAGTATATAAACTATATTACAACTACGGATTGCTTTGGATACCAGCTGGTGAAGCGGAATTTACAGTCAAAGAAAATAAGGACAATTACGAACTTTTTGTCACTGGTAAGACTTATAAGAGTTATGAAACTTTCTTTAAGGTGAACGATTATTTTTATTCCAAAATAGATAAAGAAACTTTATTGCCTCATAATTTTGTGCGTAAAATCGAAGAAGGCAATTATCGCTTGTATGATAGCATCAGATTTGACCAAGCTCACAAGATGGCATTTTCGTATCATGGCAAGTCCAAATCTCAAGCTACATCTCAAGTGCACCAACTCAACAATTGTATGCAAGACATCATATCCAATGTATATTATTTGCGAAATGTTAATGCATCACACATGAAAAAAGGAGACAAATTGGGTACTGAGATGTTTTTTGACAAAAATGTGTATCCAATACAAATAGGTTTTGGTGGCAATGAAACCAAAGAAATAAAAGGTTTGGGTGAGTTTCGCACTAAAAAGTTTGTACCAAGTGTCGTAGCTGGCAATGTGTTTAAGGAAGATGACCAGTTGACAGTATGGGTTTCTGATGACCGCAACCAAATACCCTTGATGATCGAATCTCCCATATCTGTGGGTTCTGTAAAAGCTGTACTCAAATCGTATTCGGGACTCAAGCATGTTTTATCTTCCAAAATCTAATATTTCAGAGGCTGTATGATTAGAACATTTGTAAAACAATACTTGATTTTAGGTATCATTTTCATAGCCTTGGGCATTGGTATGTGGTATTTCATGAAGACGCAGCTATTTGAAGCCCAAAAAGCCGAAAATACTACTTTAATCCTTGAAAAAATAAAAACCGTAACAAAGCTCATCACTGTAGAAGGACAGTTTTCGGAATTGTACAACCATAAAGAATATTATGAGTATGACTTCTTCAATCTTTTTACCAAAAAAATATTGTTACGTGTGACTGCCAAGGTATCTGTAGGTTACGATTTCGAAAAGGTAAATTTAAGTATCGATAGCCTCACCAAGACTGTCACACTCAATGAGTTGCCACAAGCTGAAGTGCTCAGTATCGACCATGATATAGATTATTATGATATCAGCGAAGGTACTTTCAATTCTTTCACACCAGAAGAATACAACGCTATACAGCGCAAGGCCAAGGCTATCATTGCCGAAAAAGCCAAAAGCACATCATTGATAGCTGAAGCAGAAAAACAAAAATCGGAATATCTCAAAATGATGGAAATGGCCTTGAACAGTGGAGGATGGAAGTTGGTCATTAAGGGTCAAAGCCCCATCAAAGGTTGATACTCAAAAGCTTAGAATTTTATTAGTTACAATTATAAATAAACAAAAATTCAAAAAAAACAAAATTTAATTCTGAACTTATTGGTGACATTTTTTGTTTTGTACGTCGTTATTCAAGTTATTTTATCATCAAAATCAATATAAGTATGAAACCATTCTCTTTTTTAAAATTCATTTTTGCTATTGCAATCACAAGTACTTTCTTCACATCATGTACCGATGATGGCACAGGTACAGGTATAACAGGACCTAAAGTAGATTTCGCTGCGGGTACAGGCGTCATCACCTCAGATGCGACTATCAATGCGGGAGAAACTTTTACAGTCAATCTTGTCGGAACTAAAGGCGACAATGACATGAAATCCATTACCATTAACGAAGCTGGATCAAAAATTTCTGACATCACAAGAATTGCTTATTCGCATACAACAGGAACTGCCAACCCATTACTCTTGTCTGGTAATTTGACTTCATCTTTTGACATTAAAATTACTGTTAAAGCGCATACTGATAGCTCTACTAAGGCCTATTCATTCGTAGTAGCCGATGACCAAAACAATATCACTACCAAGACCATCAATATCACGACTTCAGCAGTACCACCAGTCATCTTAAGCCCGACTGCCAGTTCATCAGTAGATGTCAAACCAGATAGTTTGTTGGTTTCAGGGTATAAGGTCACCAAAGGTAGTGCCAAATTAGCGTCTATTGAAGTGTTGATCAATGATGTGAAAGCTACAGATTTGAACAGGATCTATTTTGGAAACTTACAAACAAAATTTACATCCAATCCATTTTCTCTTCCTGTTGAAAATCAAGATGCAATAGATAAGGATATATTTTTTAGAGCTCCATCAGTAGCTGGTGTTTATGTTTACACGGTCAAATTTATTGATGTAAACGGCTTATCATCAACACATCAAATTACTGCCAATGTAGGTATAAAAGTGACCAATCTAGTAGGAGTATTACTTAATTCGGCAGGAGTAGCAGGTACAGGTGGACTTGATTTAGATACTGGTGCAGGAACAGGATCTGCTGATGCTAAAGCAGAAGTAAGAGACGAGGGCATTGTCAATGACCTTACAGACGGTACTTGGAAGCAGCAAATTTCTGGCGTTAATGGTTCAGAATTGAAGTATATTGAGAAGGGTAAAAATGGAGTGCCTGAAACTTTTGCATTCAGCAATGTTAGCTTCAAAGAGCAAATTTCTGCTTTATGGTCTTCAGGAAGAGCTTTCACTCAAAAAAGTACTGACAACACTAGACTAGTATCTGACAAAGTTGCTTTAGGAGATGTATTCATTCTTAAAAATGGTACTAAATATTATATGTTTTCTGTAAAAGAAATCAAAATCACTCCAGAAACTACTGGTGAAAACAGAAACAAAGATTCATATACTTTTGATGTGAAGTATTAAAAGATCAATTTGATCAATACTTTAGATTTAAGAAAGGAAGTCACTAATTTTAGTGGCTTCCTTTTTTTAATTGTAAAATGTAGACGCACTCATGCCTTGCATAGCTCGTGAGCACCAGAATAAACACTAAAGTTTGATTAACTTACTGATTGAGATAAGATGATGTGCCATATCTCTAATTTCGATAAAGTAAATTCCAGATTTGAAATGGCTAATATCTATGGTACTCGGACAAGATTTATTGTAATATACTGATGTTCCTTCTACTGTGCGAATGTTAACGTCAAGTATATCAAAATCACTCTCAATATTTAAAATATCCATTGATGGGTTTGGATATATTTTGATACGATTTTCGTTTACATCAGCAATATTTGATAACAAACAATCTTTGTTTAAGATATTAAAATTTAAATCACTACTTTGAAAACACCTAAAATAACCTTGTTTATCTTGTGTTATATATGGCCCAAATGAACCAAAAAAGCCATGAGCTATGGAACCTACATTTTCTGCCAGATTAAAAATGGCATGTCCAAAGCCATTGGTTCCAATAATCGATCTTGTGGCAAAACGTTTTATCATTTTCCCTTCCATTGTTTTGACGGTATCTATATTACTTACTATCATTTGAAAAGTTGGCAATATAGGCCTTGTAAAACCTTTGTTAAAGGTTATGTCGTAATAATATGCCAAAGAAGGGACTTTGTATGTGACGGTATCACCAATTTGAGCAGCAAAGTCAAAAATTAAATGTGACTCTCCTTGCTCAAAAAACATCATTTTTTTATTTACGATAGCAATAGGAATCTTGCTTTCATGTATTATTCCTTGACCTTTATCTATGCCAATAAGTTTATAAACCTGATTGTTGATAGTAGTATCTTGCAGAGCCTGTACTTTCCAAATTTTTTCCTGAAAAGTGGGCGAAGCAGGTGTATAATACTATGTAGCATCATCAGCAATACCAGAATCATTGCTCACCACTTCCAGCCTACAGTCTGGGTCATTGGTGCTTGAGTATCTTTTCTCTCCACGATCATAGTAACAGGTTAGCTGTGTTTGGGTGCTTTGCTTCCAGTCGAATGTTAACTTGCCGCTTGGATTCATAATCATTGTAAAAAATTCTTGTGCGAAAGTCTGCCAACTAAGGATAAGAAAAAATAGTATAAAATGATTCTTCATGATCTAAAAGTTTTTTGTAAAAGAAATCAAAAACATTCCTAAAACAGGATGAAAAAATCAAACAAAGATCATTATACTTTTGATGCAAAGTTAGGTGTATATTTAGAAATATAAAAGTCTGTCCAAATTTGCTTTGGACAGACTTATCATTTTTACTCCAAAATTTCTTACTACACTTCAATGCCTTTCATCATCTTATTCCAATACAAGTAAGGCAAACCATACTTCTTGAGCATCCACAATCTCCAATCCTCTTTGGTACTATCGAATACCAGCATTTGCTTCAACTTTGGATCTGGAGTAAACTCATTTTTATAATTGAACTCAGCCAATATCATCTTGCCATACCCAGTCACCAATGGACAGGAAGAATATCCTTCATAAATCTTCTTACTCAATGAATGATGAGAAATGAGATGCAAGAGATTAGCGACTAAAACAGGCACTTGCTTCCGGATGGCTGCACCAGTTTTTGCAGTTGGCAAAGCAGCTACATCACCCAATCCGAAGATATTTGGATATTTATTGTGTTGTAGTGTGTTGATGTTGACATCGAGCCATCCAGCGGCATTGACAAGACTAGATTCTTTTACAAATTTCGGTGCAACTTGTGGCGGCGCCAAATGCAGCATGTCATACTTCATGACGACTTCGTCTGGCGCATCCGATTTGTCAGTAGTGCCATCATCATTGACCACACAAAGGTTTTCTGCTGGGCCCGTATGTTTGAAGGTGATCTTTTGGTTGGTGCCATCAATTTTGATAGGTGCATAAAAAGGTTTGAAATCGATATTATATCTTTTCACTACCTTCATCAAGCTATCAGCAATCGGCTTGACACCAAATATCACAGTACCTGGTGTGGCAAAGGTCACTTTGGTTCTATCACTCATATTATGCATCCTAAAGTAGTCAGCAGCAAGGTAGGCTATCTTTTGTGGAGCGCCACCACACTTGATGGGTGTAGTAGGTTGTGTAAATACAGCATGGCCACCTTTGAATTTTTGAATCACTTCCCAGGTATGTTCTGGATTGGTATAATTGGAACAAACTACACCATGACCCAATGCTTCAGTCAGACCAGGTATCAAACTTGTATCCATGACCAAACCTGGAGATACGACCAAATAATCGTAACTGATATCACCATTGCTTTGAGTGGAGACCTTATTCTCCTCTGGTTTAAAAGCTGTTGCATAATCTTTGACCCACGTGAGACCTTTTGGCATGACTTCAGCCATCGGTTTGGCCGTTTTTTGCATATTATAGGCTCCAGCCCCTACGAGTGTCCAAGCTGGCTGATACCAATGCGTGTCTGCCGGCTCTATGAGGGTAATATCTACATTTGCTTTTATTTTCAAAAGGCGAGCTGCTACCATGATGCCACCAGTGCCTCCACCAATGATTAGGACTTTTGTTTTTTTGTTGGACATTGTTTTTGATTTTAATGATTTGGGTCAAACATAAGCCTAATAGCACTGTGAGAATGTAACCAATGTTACACCAAACATACAAAGTAAGTTTTCTTTAAATTTGCAAATTTATGTTTTAGTATTTTCCACTCATCGGAATTATATATTGACAATTATTAGTTGCTAATATTTGGATTATTACAATCCTATTTCAAAATACATTTCTTGCATCAACAATATAATCCAATTGTGTGGTATGTCTATCAACATTGCCAGCTCTAACTGCCTAATTTAAGGATCAGATATCTAAATAGTACCTTGTACTTTTTAAAATTCCTTCTCTTCTCAAGACTCCTAGTTCTACAAGCGAAAGTAAATCTCTCGTAGTTGTTGCTGCCGAAGCACCAGATATACTTTGGTAGTTTGCTGCACTTAATCCACCTTTAAAACCATTTATCCCTTCTTCAAACAACCTTAAGATTACTTTGAGCTGCCTTACATTAAGTAGTGAACCAAATTTATATAAAAACTTACTTTTTTTTATAATGAATTGAACCATTTGAAAAGTATATTCTTGGGATTTAAGGACGGTTCTGGCAAAGTATTTTAACCAAGCTTGAATATCCAAAGAGTGATTACAAAGGTGTAAAGCATTATAATATTCTTCCTTTTGCAAATCAATAATTTTGGCAAATGAATTTAAAGTAGGTGCCTTTTTTCCTTGAGAAAGTGCTTTTTCCACTAATGCCCTTCCAATCCTTCCATTACCATCTTCAAATGGGTGCAACAATTCAAAATATAAGTGGGCTATTCCCGCTAAGATTAAATTGGGAGTCTTATTATCGCTCAAAACTTTATTATACCAATCAATGTACCTCTTCATTTCATTGTTCATTTGATCAGATGGTGGAGCTTCATAAAATATTTTCTGTCTTGAAATGTTTCCAGAAACAATTTGCATAGGCTCGGGATGGTTTCTATAGTTTCCGATGACATCTAAATCTCTACGCCCATTTGTAATCATACGATGCCAATCACAAAGTACTTTCTTGCTCAATGGCTGATTGAAATTAACATATACATCAGTCATTAGCTCTGCAATACCTGCTTCTTTTGGTTGAATATTGCTTCTCGGTGTGAAAATACCCAAATGCCGTTTAATTGAGCTTTGGACAGAATCTCTATTTAATATTTCCCCTTCAATGTTGGATGTTGCAAGTGCTTCTTGAGTAAGTAACTCTATCCTAAGGGCGAGTGTATCATTATCGTCGATCATAGTGATAGCGCCACTTATTCTTCCTACATTTTCATGATATTGGATCTCACTTTCATTTAAAATATCTTCATCATACTTAAAATTCGGAAAGCCATCGAGTTGCCATGTCCACTGCATGAGTTATAATTTTCGATTTTATCGCTCAAATATAACATGTTTATGATGGATAAAAATCAATTTTATCAATCAAATTGACTCAATAGGAAATCTTTTATTGAAAAACCAGAGCAATAATGCAAATAATTGACCTCAAATGGAAACGTATGGATGAAATAACAAGTAGGAATAAAATGTTGATACCATGTTTTATTCATAACAGTACGATCCTGTCAAGGTCGCATAGAAGATACATCTTTTTTAGGATATTGAATAATACCTACATCCAACCATATTAAATTATTCAAATGCAGCTTTTAAAAATATTTCCATCAATAAAAATCCTATTGGCTTTAATGTTTTGAAATTGTAATTATCTTTGTTTTTGTATAAATCAAAGCACAAAATTTTTGTAAAATGAACAAATCAACTCAAATCCAATTGTCTATCATGATGTTTCTCCAATTTTTCATTTGGGGAGCATGGTTTGTTACGTTGGGTACTTTTTTAGGTAATAATTTAACAGCATCAGGCGGAGACATAGCCTCAGCTTTCAGCACCCAAAGTTGGGGAGCCATTGTGGCACCTTTTATCATTGGAATGATAGCAGACAGATATTTCAATGCCGAAAAAATATTGGGTGTACTACACATTTTGGGCGCTTTCCTGATGTACAAGATGTCTGCATCTACAGATTTCAATGGCTTTTATCCATATATCTTGGCTTATATGATCGCCTATATGCCAACGCTCGCATTGGTCAACTCCGTGTCATTCAATCAAATGAAAGATCCTGCCAAGGAGTTTTCGATGATAAGGGTTTGGGGTACGATAGGATGGATCTTGGCTGGCTTGGCGATCAGCTTTGTGTTCGGTTGGGACAGCAAGGAGATGATCTCAACGGGTGCTCTAAAAAACACCTTCCTCTTGGCTGGAGCTGCTTCTGCTGCCCTTGGTCTGTTTAGCTTCTTTCTGCCTGCCACACCTCCGAGAGTCAATAAAGATACCAAAGTGACTGTGTCTGAAGTCATGGGTCTAGATGCCCTCAAGTTGCTTTCAGATCGCAACTTTTTGATATTTTTCATATCATCAATTTTGATTTGTATTCCTTTGGCATTCTATTATGCCAATGCCAATCCATTTTTGGTGAATGTAGGTATGGACAATCCTACAGGCAAGATGACGATAGGCCAAATGTCTGAAGTGGCTTTTATGCTGTTGTTACCAATATTTTTCAAAAAATATGGATTTAAAAACACCATTCTTTTGGGAATGTTGGCTTGGGCAGTAAGGTATCTTCTTTTTGCATTTGGAGATGCCGGCAGCTTATCATTTATGCTCATTTTGGGTATTGCATTGCATGGTATTTGCTATGATTTCTTCTTTGTAAGTGGTCAAATCTATACTAATGCAAAAGCTGGATCTAATGCGAAAAGTGCTGCTCAAGGACTTATCACTTTAGCTACTTATGGTTTGGGTATGTTGATAGGATTTAAGGTGGCTGGTTTGATAGTTGAGTCCAATGCCAATGACTGGAAAACAATCTGGATGTACCCTGCAGGATTTGCAGCCATCATCATGATATTATTTTTTATAGCATTCAAAGACGAAAAAGTGGAATATCAGGAGTAAGGCGCAATGGATAGAGACACTAAATTTGGATGGGTAATACACTTTGCCATAGCACTTTATATAGGAATATGGTATAATAGCGTTATTCCTATTCTTCTTACTGTGCAGACTATTGGTTACAATTTTATTGGAATATGTGGTGCTTTGATGTGTATTTCAGCGTCAGTCATTATTTTTTCAAATCGCAATATAAATAAGTATCTTCTGGTCATTTCGGTGATTTTGAGTGCCCTGTTGTACATTGTTTCCATTTTATATAGATCTTTTTGGTTAATAGGTGTCATTTCCATTTTTCATGGTATATTGATTGGAGCCATTGTTACATATTCGCTTCAATCAAATCAACTCAAAAAGGCTATGCCATACTGGAGTTTAGGCTTGTTTTTTTCAATACTGTCATACTTTTGTAGTTTAAAATTTACAAATGGAGTAGAGAAAAATAGCAATTCATCTTTATATAATGCAGATATTTGTTTTGGCACTATAACTGCAATTGTTTTATTATTGGTTATTATTGCTTTACTATTGATAAAATCAAATAAAGAGACAAATCTTTCTTCAATTACAAAAATTAATAATACCAGTTCACCAACCATCTTAGGTTATTTGATCACTGGAGGATTGATAATGATTGAAATTTCGTTTATTTACTGGAGTTTGGTACTCAAAGATGAAAGCCAAGGATGGGCATATCAGTTGACTTTTCCTTTGACCTTGTTATTATTATTTTTGTTTAGGCAGTATTTTATTAGTACATTTTCAAAATTTTATAATATAGTCTGGTTATTTGTCAGTGTTTTATTCATAACACTTGGTTTGGGTTTATTCTATACTTTTAGTTTCACACCTATATTTATATTATTATTTAGTAAGACTATGGCCTTTGCGATTGGTGCGTCCATTCAAATTTTCCAGCAACATTGGAATAGTAAATCGATTTCAATTTTATTATTGTGTGTTTCAGTATCAATGATAATTGGTGGATTATATGTTCAAAATCATATTGAGTTTGTATTATCAATCAATATGCCCAAAGACGTTTTACATTTATCAGCCAACCAAGCTTGGATCAAAGAATTAGCAAGCCTTGCTGGAATCATTACAGTTTTAACAGCTTATGTTTTCCTTAGAAGGCGTAGTTTTGCATTTTTAAAAAGTTAAATTGCATTTTTTAAACAATAAAATTAAAAGCCAATGACTTTAGGACAATTTTTTGAGACAGTATCTGCCCAACCAAGTATTGTTCTTTTTTACTTCTTTTCCTTGCCTTTCACGGCATTTCTGGCTATTATTTTTGGAAAAAATGAGGGACATTTATCCCCATGGAAATACTTATACACAATCCTTGTTTATTTTGCATGCATACCAGGTATTTTTGCACTGACGCTCAATGCGTATTTGTTCTTGTTTGAAAGACAACCTATCATGCAGATGAATATATATACACAGCTTTTACCTATACTCTGTATGATTATCACACTTTGGCTCATCCGCAGAAATGTGAGCCTGAATGATGTACCTGGTTTTGACAAAATAGGGTCATTGATCTTTATCATTACCATTGTGATAAGTATGATGTGGATTTTGGAGAAGACGCATATTTTTGTATTCACTTATATGCCATTTTACCAATTTGTATTGATATTTATAGGTTTTTTGATCTTGATAAGATTTGCTTGGGTAAAAATGATGGCGTAATTTTATAAAAATAGAGTCATTATTTGCAGATTTGTTCAGGTATTTTTTTACATTTGTTGATGTAATCAATCATTTAAAATATTTTCAATTAAAAATTAAAAACTTAACCAATATGAGAAAAATAAAATTGTTTGGGCTTATTTGTTTAATGCTTCCATGTTTTAATTTGCTGTGTCAAACCAATACAGATTACAATGTGAAATTTGGCCTTGGAGCTTACGGTGTTACCTCACCTAATGATTATGAATTTAGCATTAGTCCAAATTTTTATCTAGGGTTGAGTAAAAATTGGAAAGTAAGAGATTCGTCAAGCTGGTCATTAGGTAGCGACATCATGTACAATTTTACAAGGATCAAGACAGAAAACTCTAACATTTACCATCTTAACCAATTGATATTGCCATTGAAGCTGATATTGCAAAAAAATAAGCTGGCTTTTAGCATTGGCCTTGTCCCAAACTATATCTTTGATGCAAAATTTAAAAATGATGGTGACGAATATTTTGATAAAGTAGGAACCATTAATTACAATAGCAGTTCAGGCACAGTTTATAAAGAAACACTAATTGACAATTCTTTTGCTTTCCAATATCTAATTGGTATTGGCCTTAAGACATCGCCAAAATTTGAATTAAAACTCGATTATTTCAACTATTTCTCCGATAGAAGTTTTTATTCAAAATATGATAGACACTACTTGACATTAAATGATGTTTTAAGTTCAGGATCAATGAATATTAGTTTAGTTACACGGCTTTGACATAAAAATAACTCAATGCTATAATGTACCAAACGACTTTACATTAATACTCATCGCCTCCTTGTAGTCTTATTGCTGCGCTGCATATATTTGACCAATTCTAAAAAGAAGATCAAAATCAGTGCGCCTCCAGCGAACTAATCAAATTGCCAAAGCCTGTAAGGGGGGGGGGGGGGGGGGGGGGGGGAAATCATGGGGATTTAGCAACTTTAACTACCCAAGCACCGATAAAGCACTTCAATGACACCAACCACCATATTGCCAAAAAACCCAAACCCATCGCCACCCAAGATTCTAATTGCAATATACCCACTGACTGCTCCGAAAAAAATAGCAGACCCTAATTAATTAATTAAGTTGAATAAACAATTTATTCAAATTTTGATATTCCATTTATAACTTATTGTGAATTGCATAACTAAGAACTAAAGTAAACTGATTAATCAAAACACTTTTTCTTATCACCAGATCTAAAAGTACAATATAATATCTATAAAAAAGGGAATCATCTCTGACTCCCTTCTTTTATTGCATTAGTGATTATTTATCCTCCAAAATCATCAAATGATACATTCTCTTTTGGTATGCCCCAGTCATCTGCCATTTTTAAGACTGATTGATTCATCATCGGTGGCCCACAAAAATAGAGCTCAACCTCTTCTGGCGCTGGATGCTTGCTTAAGTACTCGGCAATCACCACATTATGAACAAAGCCCTTGAAGCCATCACCTTCAGGATCATTGAGATCTTTTTTCAATACCCAATTGTCTTCTGGCAATGGATTATCTAAGGCCACAGCAAATTTGAAGTTTGGAAATTGTCTTTCAATGTCTCTAAATTCTTCAATGTAAAATAATTCTTGCTTGGTACGTCCACCGTAGAAGAAAGTAACCTTACGACCTGTCTTCAATGTGTGAAAAAGATGGTAAAGATGTGATCTCATAGGAGCCATACCTGCTCCACCACCAATATACAACATTTCTGCTTGTGTATCCTTGATAAAGAACTCACCATAAGGACCAGACACTGTGACTTTATCACCAGGTTTTCTAGAGAAAATATAAGATGAACAAATACCAGGATTGACCGCCTCGTAGCCATCCCATTGTCTCTTACCATCAGGCCCTACTTTAAACTTAAATGGAGGAGTCGCTATTCTGACAGTCAATGATACAATATTGCCCTCTGCTGGGTGATTGGACATTGAGTATGCACGGAATATAGGTTCTTCATTGACCATCTTAAGGTTCCACATTTTGTTTTGATCCCAATCTTTCTGAAATTTATCGGGTCTATCATGGTACTTTGGATGAGCCGTGATATCCATATTTTTATAATCAACTGTGATAGGTGGTACATCTATCTGTATATAACCACCTGCCTGAAAATGTAGGGTCTCACCAGGTGGCAATTTTACAATAAACTCCTTGATAAATGTAGCCACATTATAATTGGATATAACTTCACATTCCCATTTTTTGATACCAAATATTTCTTCTGGAATGCCTATCTTCATGTCTTGGCGTACTTTCACTTGGCAAGCTAAGCGCATACCTTCGGCCGCCTCTTTGCGTGTCAAGTGATTCATCTCAGTGGGCAAAACATCGCCACCACCTTCATATACATGACACTCACACATAGCACAAGTGCCGCCCCCACCACACGCAGAAGGTAGAAAGATTTGTTTGTCGCTAAGGGTAGAAAGCAATGAAGAGCCTGGCTGCACCTCGATAGGATGCTCATCGTCGCCATTGATGATGATCTTGACCTCGCCCTGAGGCATCAACTTCTTGCGGGCATAGATCAGCATATATGAAAGTCCTAAGATTACAGCTGAAAAGACCGCTATAGATAATGTTATAAATGGAACCATTGGAGATTATTTATGTCTTATTTAAATGCTGCAGGATCAATACCCATCAATCCCATGAAAGCTATACCCATAATGCCAGTAAGGAAAAATGCCATACCCAAGCCTCTTAGCGCAGGTGGAACTTGAGAGTAGGCCATTTTCTCTCTGATACCTGCTATAGCCAAAATTGCCAGTGCCCAACCTAATCCACCTCCGATGCCAAATGATAATGACTCGCTAAAGTTGTACTCTTTAGTGATCATGAATAGCGATCCACCCAAAATCGCACAATTGACCGTGATGAGTGGCAAAAAGATACCCAAAGAATTGTATAATGAAGGAGAAAATTTCTCTACTACCATCTCTACCAATTGCACTAATGCCGCAATGGTAGAAATAAATATGATAAACCTCAAAAAGGTCAAATCCATACCAAAAATACCGTTTTCTCCCAACAACCAATAGTCAATTAACCAGTTCATAGGGATGGTGATACTTTGTACAAAGATCACAGCTATTCCCAAACCCAATGCAGTCTTAACACTTTTTGAAACTGCCAAAAAAGAACACATGCCTAAAAAATATGAAAGTGCCAAGTTTTCAATAAAGGCTGATTTGATAAAAATATTAATTATATCTCCCATTTTCTATTGATTTGATGGATTATGAAATATCTACCAGTTTTGGATTTCTACTGCGTTGAATCCAGATAATAATAGCGACTATAAACATGGCCGCTGGCGACAAGATGATGAGGTTATTTGGACTATACCAGTTCAACCAAGAAGTGGTAGTAGTATTCAAAGCATATTCTGCAGTAGGTCCAATGATTTTATATCCCATCAGCGAACCTTTACCAAAGAGCTCTCTCACAGAGGCCACTATAATGAGAATGATAGAATATCCCAATCCGTTGCCAATACCATCCAAAAATGACCTCCATGGTTTATTCGACATCGCAAAAGCCTCTAACCTACCCATCAAGATACAATTTGTAATGATCAAGCCTATGAATACCGACAAATCCTTCCAAATTGGATAATTGAACGCTTTAAGTATCAATTCTACAACAGTCACTAAAAAAGCAATGATGACCAACTGAACGATCATCCTGATCTGCTTGGGAATATAGTCCCTTAATAATGATGTAAAATAATTAGAAAAAGCTGTCACCAAAGTTACCGCTATTCCCATCACTATAGCCTTTGTCACCAAGGTTGTCACTGCCAGGGCCGAGCAGACGCCAAGGATCTGTACTGTCACAGGATTGTTATCAAACAGTGGATCAGTAATCAATCTCTTTTCATCCTTGCCAAATGAAAAGGCTGCTTCTTTATTTTGTAATGCTACATCTTTAACTTCTGCCATTATTATAAATTTTTGAAGATGATCATTTTTTATTTTTTTTAATATAAGCTTCATACAGTTGGAGGCCTCGATGCAACATCTCATCTACACCTTTGCCCGTGATAGTCGCTCCAGATATAGCATCTACTTGATGGTCTTTGTCTTTGACACCACCTTTGACTACAGATATTGACTTGAAATCACCTGCTGCATTATACAACTTACGACCTGTAAACTGTGAGTACCAAGAAGGGTTGTCTTTGATTTCAGCGCCAAGACCTGGAGTTTCGCCTTTGTGATCAAAAGCCTCACCTGCTATTGTATTCCAATCAGAATCTAAGGTCACATAGCCCCAGATTTCGTCCCATAGACCTTTACCTCTGGTATATAGTATATTGTACGTTTTATTGTCACCACCTTTGAATACATATAAGGGCAAAATACGTTTATCTTCTGGTTTTTTAGCTTCCTTACCCATATCTACATCTATCACTTGAGTAGCGCCAGTAGCGGCTTTCAACTGTTCTGGAGTCATTTCTTCACCTTTAGTATTGATCGCTTTTTGAGTGATTTGTTTCTCAAATATTTCCTGCACTTGCGCATTTGAGAGAGCATTTACATCTTTTCCGAGCTGAACGGAAACGGCAGACAAAATTCCTTTCTTATTGTAAACTGATTCGTTTTCTGAATGGATACCTTTGAGACTTGACACCAAAAGGGCCAAAACAAAGGCCACCAAAACAGTCATGATCAAGGTAAATCTGATGATATAACTAGTACTATGCACGGCTCAATCTTTTTTTAATATTAGATTCAATTACAAAATAATCTATGGTAGGAGCAAAAGTATTTAGAAATAATATTGCCAACATCCAACCTTCAGGATAAGCAGGATTCATCACCCTTATCAATAGACCAATAAATCCAATCAGAATGCCATATATCCATTTTCCTTTATTGGTAGTGGCTGCAGTTACTGGATCTGTGGCCATAAAAGCCATTGCAAACAAGAATGATCCCATCATAATATGTTGTGTCCATGTCACCTGCATAAATGGTGTAGAGCCTAAAGCATTGAGTATCCAAGTGGTACCTATCAGACCAATCATCATACCTGCCATGATGCGCCAACTTGCTACTTTGGTCAATAACAATATGATAGCTCCAATAATGATGAAAACCTTGCTTGTCTCTCCTACAGATCCTGGTATTGTACCCCAAATCATTTGATTTTCGGTAAAAACTGAAGTCACCCTATTCCACCCACCTTCGTATGCCAAGGCCAAAGGCGTAGCACCACTAAATCCATTCACTATGGTAGTTGAAGGATTGAATGTGTCTAAGCCAAAAAATTGAAAGATAGAATTGAAAAATCCAGTATGCCACCAACCATATACGGCATGAGCGCCCCCGCTTATTTTTTCGTATCCTGATACCCAACATTGATCACCAGATATAGTAAGAGGGTAGGCAAAAAACACAAAAACCCTTGCTAAAAGTGCGATATTCCAAATATTCATACCTGTGCCACCGAAAGCTTCTTTGCCAATCACTACTGCAAAAATTATAGCTAGTGATAATATCCATAAAGGCAGATCTGGCGGCATAATGAGTGGTATTAATGCACCTGTCACCAAATAGCCTTCTTCTACAGCATGACCTTTTTTGGCGGCAAAGTAAAACTCAATACCTAAACCTACTACATGAGACATAATGAATATCGGGAGCAACTTAATGAGACCATGCGCCAACTTCAAATGAAATCCCTCCAAAAATCCCAAATACTGACCTGCCGCTACAAAATGTTGATGCCCAATATTATATACTCCAAAGATATAACAAAGCTGCATAGAGATCACAACGGTAACCATCAATCTCTTGAGATCCATCCCATCTTTGATATGTGTGCCTGCTTTCGTTACCGTGTCTGGCGCATAAGCGAATGTAAATAAAGCATCATACGCTGTATGCAGCAACGGGCTTTTTTTCTTATCCGGCTCTATTCTTTTTAAATAATCTATAAATCCCATTTGTCTAGATAAATTCGATTTGCTTTTATAATTGTTCTTTAAGGTTTTCTAATCCTTGTCTCAATATGCTTTGCAGAGGATTTTTTGATGTACATGCAAATTCACATAACGCTACGTCTTCTTCTGTGAGCTCGCTGATACCTAATCCTTCCATTTTTTCTACATCATTGCTTATGATAGCCTTCATGAGGTGCATTGGGTAAATATCCATGGGCAAAAACTGCTCATATTGGCCTGAAACCACAAATGCTCTTTTTTCACCATGCGTATTGGTATCTGCTTCAAATTCAAAATCTTTTCCTCCATAACATGGTATAGTGGCTGATGTACTTGGTCTTGGTTTCAATGGAAGGAGCCACCCGAACAGTTCGTAATAGTTGCCCTCCTTAACGACCGTTATTTGGTCAGCATTCCACCCTAAAAATCCGTCTATATCTACCTTCGCACCTGACAAAACATCTCCTGAAATCAATCGAAGGTTTTCTCCATTGAGATTTTCTTTTACCAAATCTGATATATTTGCACCTTGATAAGTACGCACATATTTTGGCTCTTTGAGTTCTGCACCAGTAAGTGCTACGATTCTATCTACCTTATAATGACCAGTTAAGAAAAATTGGCCAATTGTGATAACGCTTTGCACGGTCAATGTCCATACTTTGCCTCCACTTTTAATTGGTGCTATATGGTGGATATGAACACCTACATTTCCAGATGGATGCGGGCCATTAAACCAGTGTTTGTCTACATTATATGCATTGGTAAAGGCCTTGGCGGGCTCTACACCTCTTCCATCTAAGCCTAAATGTACTTTGCCTGGTGTCAAGAGCGCTAATACATTAAGTCCTTTTTGAAATGCTTCTTCTTGTCCAGCCACTATGAGATTATTGTCTGGTGCCAATGGCGCAGTATCAAAAGTAGAAATAAAAATGTTTTCTGGTATGGTAGCTAATTGTGGCACTACATCAAAAGGTCGCTCATTGATAAATGGCCATAAGCCATGCTCGGCCATAAACTCCACTAATGTACTGCGATCAACTTTGTAAATGTCGGGAACCTGAGCGCCTCTGTATTTGATTGTCTTATCTGCCAATATAACCACAGCGGAGATAGACCTTTTTTCTCCTCTACGCACTTCTATCAATTCACCACTGACAGGAGCACAATACTTTATCTCTGGCTTTTTTTTGTCATAAAACAATATATCTCCTGCTTTTACTTCATCACCTACTTGGTATTCTACTTTGGGTATAGGAGACATACCATGAAAATCAGTAGGTAAAATCCCAAATCTACTGACATTTGCTTGTGAAATGGAACCCTCAGCTTTGCCTGCCAGATGGATATCATAGCCTTTGTCTAATTGGTGGTAGGTACCTTCTTTGATAAAATTTGGTTTTTTTGATATAAAGAAATCTCTTATACCAGGAAAGATACCCAATTGTTTGCCATTCTGAAGCAGACCATATTTATTTGCTTCAATCTTCATAAGGTTGGATGCCAAACTTAAGATAGCCCAAACTACAAGTAGTGCACAAAGAGCCACAACGGAGTACAACAAAAAGCCACTACTTGGTGATTCTTGAGATTGTGCTTGTATGATTTGAGTTACGAAAGCTAAGCTTAAAGTGAGTTTCAGCTTATACATGAGGAATGCAAATGATTTGACAATTAATAAATACGAAAAAATTTATGCAAATATAAAAATCTTTGTAGCATTTCAAAAAAATGAAATTTTAAATTTGAATTTTAAATTAAAATAATTGAATTGATTTTAGAATTCATTTATTGAATGCCTTCTCACAATTGTTTAATAATTACACTTAATGTATATAATATTCTGAATAATTGACAAAGTATAAATAATTAAATCGAACTATGGCATATATACAAAATTATGAAATTTGAAATAAAATAGCTTTTTGCACAAACATTTTAATACTGATTCTCATCATACTTGGTTTTTTCTATTCTTTAATAAATTGAACTGTAAAAAAGCTGAAGACTTTTCCAATTATAAACTCAAACCTGAAGCTAATCGGTTGAAGGCCGCTGTAAGCAAAGTGTTAGACTTTGGGCATCCACCCATGATATACTTTTGTAGTATCATAAAATAAATTAAATATGCATACCAAAACATTTTATTACAAATCACATTTTTTACTGTGCCTTTTTATGACTATTATTTTCACATTAAATAGTTGTGATGATGAAGCTGATGAAAAAGTGCAAACGAACAAAACCACACAACTCATCTTAGGCAAATGGACCAATAAAAGTGGTGCAACCTTTGCCATCAATGACGTCGGTGAAGAAATAGTTACTGCAACTCTAAAACCCAATGTTATTGGTTATGAGTTTTTTGCAAATGGCGACCTCATAGGGTATGAATTTGTAACAAATACGTCTGAAAAAGGTAGTTGGAAGTTAGAAAACGTAAGTCAGTCCGATACTGAGTTGAAGGCGATATTGGCCATCACATCGCCCACATTTCAAGCTTCAAAAGGAGAGCTATCTGTGGATGATGATGGGTACCAACGATATGAAATTGGGGTCAACACTGCTAATCCAAACACCATGAATTGGATCACCCAAAAGAAATATGAAGCATACCCTTATAAGCAAAACTGGGCTGAAATTCTTTTATCAAAATAATATAAAACGTATAAAATGTACAGAACTCTCTTATTGGTTCAAAGCACTTTAATATTGTTTGGCTTTGCATCATGCAGTAATGGCCAAAAGAATGCAATTGCTGAAAAAAAGATGGTAGGTCAATATCACAATAATTACCTAAGTATGAAGATAGACGGACGTGAATGGATTGCCGACAGAGACATTTTTGGTAGCTACCATTTTACAGAGGAATTAGGACCAGGCTTGATCAATATTGCAGGTGTAAAAGGAGCTGCTCCCAATGATCAAAACTTCAATATCAATCTTTACAACACAGCCGGCATTGGTATTTATAATGTCAATATTGCTGATTTCACTACTTCAAAACCTCATCAAAATGTAGCCCAATTTGCTTTATTGACACCAACCAATTATCTATGTGGAGGGGCTTTACAAGGTAGTCAATTTACTATTGAAATCACAAAGGTTTCAAAAAATCCACAAATATTGGAAGCTACTTTTTCTGGTACAATGCAATGTGTGGAAGGCAACAAAATCAATATCACCGAAGGTAAATTTTACTATCATGAAGACAATAATTAAACCTTATATTTTCACCATTGTGGTGCTAATTTTTAGCTTAATATCATGCGATAAATCTTCAAACGATACCACTCCTATCGATAATAATAATAATAATAATAATACCGAGATTGGTCTTGGCTTACCTGGCGTCGTAGGCACCAAAGGCATTTCAGATTGGGACGCACTGCCAGCAAAAGAAAAAGATAGAATAAAAGGATGGAATACGTTATTTTTACATCAATCAGTAGGTCAGGACATCGAAGAAGGTTGTGCTGCAAATGGTTTTTCTTGGGAATATTTCGGAAACGGTATTAAAATAGACAAAGGACTCATGGGCGGCATTTTTGTAGATGTTGGCAATATTCCCAATGGTGACCCTTATGAAAAAATACGTGTTTTTAAAGAGCAGATTCTATCTAACAAAGAGTTTGTCAAAATTGGGATATTCAAATTTGGATATGCCGACATTGATGATAATAATTACACTCAAGTGCAAGTGGTGTATCAAGCAATGGTCGAAGAATTAAAAGCAAAAGTCACTGATTTAAGGATAGTACATGTCACGCCACCATTGGTATATTCTGTCCAATCTTATGATGGCAATGCTGCTCGTATGAAAGTAGGCCAATGGATGCGCAGTAAGTATGCATCCATAGATGTGATTTTTGATCTTCAGGCATTGGAGAGCAATGATGGTCAATGTCAAGAAGGAGGCGTCTGGCGCATTTGTCCGCAAAATAGAAATTCTGCTACAGACCCAAGCGATGTCAATGGTGTGGATACATCTGATGGACAAGGCCATATAGGCAAAAATGCAGGTCAACGCATCAGCAAGGCATTATTGATGAGTATTTATAACAGTGGAAAATAAGATGTATGAACACTTTCTCGGTTTTTATTTTCAGAATTCTGCTCGTCTTAGGCGGCTTGATCTTATTGTATATCATAGGCAAGCCCTTTGTGTCAAAGATTCAAAATAAAATCAGTGGAGTATCAG
Organism: Saprospiraceae bacterium; assembly: GCA_046329385.1. GTDB lineage: Bacteria > Bacteroidota > Bacteroidia > Chitinophagales > Saprospiraceae > OLB9. The sequence goes on along the minus strand of JAXLUT010000002.1, from coordinate 65,046 downwards.
TGCAAGGTATCATTGTAGGGTTTCGAGGTCGAGGTACAAGTCAAACAATATTTGACGATAACACGTCAAAAAGACCAAAGAAATGGATTTCAAGAAGGCCAGTATTTAAGTATCCAGTTGTAAATGGCAGCATCGATTCTTTAGTATGTTTTGAGTCGTCAGTGATCCTTTTGCCATGGATGAATTTTGATAAAGGAGATCGTGTAGATGTGGTCTTCAATAATGATCATCCAGCTGATGGCCAGATATTTAGCTATGGTATTATCATTTCAGATATGGTACTTATGGCCTTTTGCGTATGGATGATATCATTGGGAATACCTCGCTCACAATAACATTTATGAAACATATCTCCTTGGCAAATAGTAGTCAGCTTTAGCACACAGGAGTCAAATTGTAATAAATACATTACCCATAATTCACTTTTACATTATCTTCACGCTTATATAAGCATTCAGTGCATGATCAATAAAGGCATTCCCAAGTATAAGTGGTTTCAAGTGATTTTCATGTTGGGAATGTGTTTTACTTTGTATGCACAAGAACACTATAAGTTGCATCAATATACTACCAAAGACGGACTTAGCTCCGACCTTTGTCGCAGGATTCATATTGATAAGCTTGGTTTTGTTTGGATTTCGAGCAATAACGGTCTCAACAGATATGATGGTAACAGTATTTATGCCTTCAAGCACGACCACTTAGACCCTAACTCTATAGCCAGCAATAGGTGCAACAATTTTTTTGAAGATTCTAAAGGCCAACTTTGGATCAGCACTAGCATAGGACTAAGTCAATTTCATCATGACAAGCAAAACTTCACAAACTACACTCCTTCGATCGAAGGCAAAGTTTCCAATATAGGTTATACAGAAATGGCCGAGGATCATGCAGGTAGAATTTGGCTTGGTGGTCAATATGATGTTTTGATATTTGACCCAGTGTCAAATCAATTTCACAACAGTGGCTGGTATGATTTTGCATCAAAAAACGGAATTATCAAGGATGTACTTCGTAATAGTATTGCGCAAAGTGTTGTCAAGAAATCTGATGAAGAGCTTTGGATCATGACTGTCTATGGCCTATTTTCGGTACATACTCCTACGAAGCAGTACCAATATCATCCACACCCCAAAATTACGGATTTTTTTGCCTTCGAAATATCTTATATTGACGAATCTGGTACTTTATGGATTACTACATATAATCAATGTTTTTTTAGCTACCGTCCAGATACCCATGATTGGCAGCAGCACGCTTGTCCTTCGGGTAGTAGCTCCATTACCAATATTATAGGATATGATTCTGAAAAGCTTTTAGTTGGTATGGCTGATGGTATAAAAATTTATGATAAGCGAGCCAAAACATTTGCCACACTTGACCCGTATCCTATCAATGGTAAAGAAAAAACTACTTTGTCTTATTTTAAAAAATCAGCAGACAATTTGTACTTGACATCATTGGGCAACTTCCCTTTTGTTCATGCTTTAAAACAAGACAATATAGTACAAAGTCATAAACTTCGACTACCTCCAAATTTTCAAAATCACCAAGGATTTATATCCGCTTCTGGAAAATATTTGATAGGAGATTGGAATAAAAATGAAGTAAAATATTGTTGTGGTTCAGATTGCCATACGTTATTTGATCCATTCAAAGGCAAACAACTTGGACCATTACAAATGTATTTTGCAGCAAAAGATGGGCGGCAATTTTTTTCGACAAGCAATGGATGCTATAGTTTGGATGAGAATGCTGATCAAGTTATCAACATAATCGACCAAAACACCATCGGAAATGTCGAACATGAATTTAGAAATTTTGTAGAAGACAATGTTGGGAACATTTACATAAGAGATAGAAAAACAGGAATTTACCTCCTTCCTAAAGGCAGTCAAATTGCGTCAAAACTGCACTTGGATATACCTATGGTTGAATTTGGAGCGATGCATTACGATCAGGCAACATCCAGCCTTTGGCTTTGTGATGATAAATTGGGTCTGTTCACAGTTGATCTTATTACCAAAAAAATAAAAAATTACCCACTTTCAGTTTTTGGTTGCGCCAAGACAGGCTACATCAATGATATAAAAGGAGATGAAAATGGCAATGTTTATCTTCTCATCAATGGTTGTGGATTAGTACATTTAAAAAGCCAAATCATGAAGCCAACACTTTACACAAATACTGAAGGATTACTTACCGACGGTGTGAGTTTTGGTATCTTGGACGATCACGATCTACTTTGGTTCTCATCAGAGTCGGGTTTGATGGCTTTTGATCATAAAAGTGCAAGGATATTTACATTTGATGTCCCTGAAGCTAAAAGATTTTACAATCGATTGTTTCTTGATGACAAACGCAATATTGGTCAAAACGCTGACAAGGAGATCATCGTTTTTGATAGATCTGCAACCCACCAAGGACTTAGTGATTTGAAACTATATTTTAAAGAAATACTTTTGTTAGGAAAAAAAATAGAGCTTGATTCCTTGATATATTTGAATTATCAACAAAACAACATTTCGCTTAGTTTTGGCTATCATGGAGCTATCAAACTACCAGATAGAGATTTTGAATATCAAATAAATCATGGCCAATGGCAACGTTGCCAAAATATGAACCTGCATTTGTACAATTTAAATCCAGGTAGATATTATGTGGCTATTAAATATAAATATTTCCAGCAATCTGTCTTGAATACCACATTTGTCATCTATCCTCCTTGGTGGCAGACATGGTGGTTTTATTTTTTGATTTTATCATTGACTATCATTGCACTCACTTGGATATATAGATGGCATATTCATAATGTAAGAGCAGAAGAAGCAGAAAAAAAGCAATTGAATCAACGCATCGCAGAGATAGAAATGACTGCTTTGAGATCGCAAATGAATCCTCACTTTATATTCAACTGTCTCAATAGTATCAATCGTTTTATTCTTACCAATGACACGGATGCAGCCAGTGAATATTTGACAAAATTTTCAAGATTGATCCGATTGATTTTGGATGGTAGTAGGTCAGATTTTGTTGCGCTGTCTGTAGAGATGGAGGCCTTGAGATTGTATATTGAAATGGAGGCAATGAGATTTCAAAGTAGCTTTGAGTGGGAAATCGATGTTGACCAATCTGTCAATACCAATGACATTTTGCTTCCTGCACTGATTACTCAACCATTTGTTGAAAATGTGCTATCTGGCATGGTTTGATACAATCACCTTCAGAGAAAGTAAAAAAGCTTCAAATCACCGTTGAGCAAATCAACAATAAATGCATCATCATCATCCAAGACAATGGTATAGGTAGGCAAAGAGCCATGATGATCAAAAGCAAGTCTGGAGATCAGCACAAATCGCACGGAATATCCCTCTCGAACGAACGATTGCAACTGATGGACAAAATACATGGGACCCAATCCAGCATCAAAATTGAAGACATCTTCACCACTGATGAATTGCAATGTCTTGGTACAAAAGTTACTATCATTTTAAAAAATATATCTTATGACAGCAGTGATCATCGATGATGAAATATATTGTACCGATGTGATAAAAATACTCTTGGATAAGCATTGTCCTGATGTCACCATCAGCGCCATTTTTAATAAGCCACATGATGCATTGATATATCTAAGAGATCAACAACCTGATATCCTATTTTTGGATATCGAAATGCCCAATATCAATGGTTTTGAGTTATTAAGTCAACTAGAAATCATCCAATCAAAAGTCATCTTTACAACAGCCTACAACCAGTATGCTATCAAAGCATTCAAGTTTAATGCCATAGATTATTTGCTCAAGCCCATTGATAAGTCAGAACTGATAGGAGCTGTCAAAAAATCTTCTACGATCTTACACCCAGATACAGTAAGCCACTTACAATACTTATCCAAAACCTCAATACCTGATAGATTGCTGCTACCCATAGGCAATGAGATCATATTTGTGCAGGTTCAAAATATCCTTTGCTGTGAAGCTGACGGAAGCTATTGTCGCGTATATTGTCATGGTTTGTCAAAGCCATATTTATTGTCAAAAACGCTCAGAGACATCGAAGATATGCTCCATAATCCAGCTTTCTTTAGGCCTCATAGTTCATGGTTGATTCATGACAAGGCAATTGAAAAAATGATAAGAGGTGATGCCATGGAAATAGTGCTGACAGGAGGTATGCATGTGCCTGTAGCCAGGAGTAAACGCCAAGAAGTGATAGATAGATTACTTGGATCATGAATATTGACCAGTTGATCTCAAACCGCTTTTTAAGACAATATCAAAATTTATAACTTTTGTTTGATATTTTTACAATATTAATACACTAATATGTCACATCAAGTCATATTTATAATTACATTTGTCGCAATATTCACCCTTTAAAATCAAGACAAAATGATTAGGTCGCTTTTTATTCTTATTTTCTGTTTTACTATTATTACATCATACAGCCAGCAAGTTTATACTTGGGATGATTATGGTATATCTTTTACTCTGGCTGATGATTTCAAAGAGACAGCCAATTCTGGTGAAGAATTTGCAGCAGTAGGCGATGGTATGGAGATGTCTATTATACCTTTTGCTGACAGCACCATCGATGACAAAGACATCACTACCTACACTATGGCAGTGGCAGCATCACTCAATCTGGGTAGAATTGATGACATCAATGAAATACAAATCAATGGCTTCAAAGGTGGATATGCTGAAGGTGTGTCTGAAGGCGTCAAAATCTTCATAATGGGACTCATCGATCCTGATTCAGATACCAATTTTTTTGTGATCATTACCTTTTTGGACAATGATAAATTGGCAATAGAAGAGGCCATCAATATTTGCAAGAGCATCCACAAGATATAAGACAAGATCTCCATTCATTCATCCACTGATATAAAATAAACACATAGTAGCCTGGACTTAAGATTAGTAAGGTTACTGTGTGTTGAACAATGAATACGGTCAACTGGAATAAAGAAAAAAAAATTTAAATCATGAAAAATAGAAAAAACCTATTCGTAGCTTATTATTAGTTATTACAGGAAGAAATCTTTGCTTTAAATGTTGAACCAAAGTTGGCTCTAAAGTTATTCTGAAGAATAATTGCATCTCCAGCTCGATACTCAACATTTGTACCTATACCGCCATATATGTTTTGAGCAGAATTAATGGTCTGATTGGCTTGAGTAAGAAGTATGCCTTTGACATTGCCGGTAAGTGAATGTGTATTGGGGCATGATGTCTGGTATTGCTGTGTGTACCATATACCTCTGCCAAAAGTTGAAATCCACACTTCCGGATTAGTGGGCAGATTATCTGGCTGATTTCCTGAAATAGGGAAGGGCACTGGCCATAACTCGATTTCTGAAACGGGTACTGGTGGCAATCCGTTATTAAAATCCTGCCAATAATTAAGGTTTGAAGCTTTATAAAAAACGCCAATAGCAGTACCTGCATATATGCCTCCATTTTGATCCTGCTTGACTGAGAAGACCGGTACATTTGGCAGGTTAAATGAATAGTTAGTCCATGATCCGCCACCATTATTGCTGTAAAATACTTTTACGTTGCTGGTAAAACCAGCTACACCTATGACTAATATGTTGTCATTTTGACGATTTACATCAACATCAGTAATCTTTAAATTTGTATTGTAAGGAGCTGGTGGTGTGATATTTGTCCCATTGTGAAAGAGACCTGTTATATTATTATTACTTCCGGCATAGTACACATTTTCTGTTGCAGTGGCAGAACTTGCAACACACCAGTCTGCTGGCTGACTATAAAGTGTTGTCCATGTACTACCTGCATCTGTGGATCTCCAAAGTCCATTAGCATAGCCAGCGTAAATCCTATCTTCATATACTGGTGACATCATGAGATTGGCGAAAAACTGACTATTATTGGGGACAGAAATGTTGCATTGACCACTAACGCAATCCTTGTATATTAAATTATTTACACTATAATAAACATCGTCACCTTCTCCATCATAAACCAGATAATCATGGTCAGTCAATACATCATAGCCATCTCCCGTACTGTAATTAAAAAATGAAGTTCCATTGGTTTGCTCTAAAATTCCATTGTCCTGAGCTCCGCCCCATACATCACCCTCATCATTTTCTCTTTCAAAATGGTAAAACTGAGTGGCGTTCAATCCATTGGATTTAAATGTCCAGGTACCATCTGTTTCCAAGCGGTAAACTCCACCATCTGTTGCGGCATACAAAAAGTTGTTTGCAGTATTGTATTTTAATGCTTGGATATCAGGATGCATATAAGGATTGTCACTTGGAAAATAAGCGGAAGCTTGAGTCCAAGTGATTCCATTATCATTACTTCGCCAAACAACCAGACCACCAACAAAAATTTCATTTTCATTGATGGGGGATATAGCTATACAGTTATCATACCATGACTGATCATTCAATACATCATTACCTATGAAACTGAGAAAAAGGTTAGGTGACTGTATTGGTGTATTGAAAGTGAGTCCAGCATTGTTTGAAATAAACAATCCTTGGAAGATATTACTATTTATGGATGGTCCGCTAAATAAAACTACTTTATTACTATTGGCTGGTGTGACACCTATGGATATTCTATTGTTGGTTGGAAGTCCTGCTATATTCATATTGGTAAAAGTATTGCCTCCATTAGTTGATCTGTAAAATGCTGTGCTATCCGTAGCGAAAACGGTATTGCTATTATTGGGTTGATATTTTATATCAAAAAAATTGCCCCCAGTAATCATGGACCAAGTATCGCCACCATTGGAAGTTTTAAAGATGCCCCTATTGGTAGCTGCAATGAGATTATTACTATTATTAGGGTCAATAATAAGCTCTCTGCCTCGATGTGTACCTGTGATAGGAAAATTACCACATGCAAACCAATTCAGACCACCATCATAAGACTTGAATACACCTGCACCTGTAGGTCGGTAAAGATAGGCATCAACCAATAATCCATCTGTTGTATTACCATCTCCGGTGAGAACATAAATAATGTTGGTGTTATTGGGGTCTATAGCTATCCCAGATATACCTAGAGAAGGAAGATAATCACCAATAGGAAACCAATTATTACCACCATTGGTAGATTTGAAAAGTCCACCACTGGCAGACCCAGCATATGCTATGTTTGCATTGCTCGGATCAAAGGCGATTTCATCAATTCTTCCTATACCTTTATCACCATCCGATGGACCAGCTGAATTCCAGAAATTTGGCTGATATCTTGTGTCATCGTTTTTATGGTTTCTTTTCCACAACTTGTGTTCTTCTGCATTTATTCTATCTGCATCCTGTACTATACCAGATTCATTGGTATAGAATTCTGAAATATAGAACTTGCGGTTCCATTTTTTAAGTTGTCTATATGCCTTGGATTTTGAATCTTCATCATTACTTTCTACGGCGTTTTTGTATTCCGTTTCATAATATGATAAAATCTCATTTTTGATATCAAAAAATTTTGTCTTACCAGTCAGTTTTGTTTCTAACTCAGGTGTTAAAGTTTGTGCTTGGACATGAATGTATAATAATCCAAAAAATGCTAACAAAAATCTATTTTTCATTTTCATTCTGTTTAACTTTTAGTACATCTATTTCTTTTTTCAGTTCGATGATATATAGTGTAAGCTCTTCTATTTTTTCCATCATTAGTTTTTGAGTACTCCCTAATGCTTGTCCATTTGTCTCCATTTCCTGTGCATCAGGTACTCCCGGAAGGTGACGATATGTCTTGATATATTGCTCAACATCTTTAAGGTCACGGAGCGAATAAGTATCTCCAAATACATAGTCAGGCCAGTTGGCTGCTTCTACAATAACTTCTTGACTCCTTATACTGCCTTTTACACTTAATTTGTGTGTAGGATACTGAGTACCTACTCCTATATTTCCACTATTAATATCCATCACTAATCCATGATAGTTAATAGGGAAACTATAAAAGCCAATCAAATCATCACTAAACATGCCTACATATCCTCTATGTTCTGTATTTGCTGCATTTGTAAATTCTATACCACTAAAATTTCCACCAGTAGAGCCAGAAAACAATATTCGCCCTCTATATATCTCTAGTTTTCTGCTAGGTGTATAGTCAGTGCCTATACCTATATTACCACCGTATGGATTTAGTATAATATGTGAAGCTGATGTTCCAGGTTGTGGAAATGGTTTTGGTTTTTGAGCTTGAATTCTCGACTCGTCCATGACCATTAAATATCCATTAGTACTATTTCCTGAAAACAAATTGCCCCCATTTGTAAGATATCCACCAATACCTGGAGCCATAGACGTATTTTGTATTCTTGTATTGCCAATAACGTCTAGCTTAAACGAGGGTGTACTAGTACCTATGCCTATATTGCCTAGACCAGATAAGTCGTTTAATAAAATGTTAGAATTGTATTTACCTGCTCTTATATATATATGCTCGTCCAAGCCGTAATTAAAATGAGACATGAAATTTGTTCCCCTTATACCTAAAACACCTTGACTTCCACCGTAAATATCCGCCAGGCCAATTTCTAAAGTATGTGCAGGAGCACCATTTCCTAAAATACCAATTCCTGTTCTTTGATAATTTGTGCCAATATAATTATTGGAAGGATATCCATGTCTAAATTCGGCAACCGTATTTCCGAAACTTTTTATAATAACAGGTTTATTGTCGGTAGTGCCGATAAAATTTTGATTTTCATCAGTATTGGCATTTCCTGTAAGATGCCAGGAAGGTGCATTTGAAGATGATGAGCTATGATAATTTTTGACTACCCATTTTTGAAGTAACCCATCATAGATTATGGTGATACTTCCTTTAGGGTAAATATCCAGATTGCCACTAGTACCTGTGATTATTTGCTCTGTCATGACTGCATTGGCATCAAGGTTAATTACAGACATCAGATAATCCGTGTTGTTTAGCAGCAAGACCACTCTTCCATCATTTGGTGCCAAGAGACCAGACAATGAAAAATTTGTGTTGGGTCCAGATATTCTGAAATTTGAAAATGCATTGCTGTGGATATGGACACTCAGAGTTGCTCCATCCGATAAGGTCAAATCTGCAGACCTCAAAGAAAAATCTCCGTTTACATCGAGTGCGCTTTCAGGATCATTTATATTGATGCCTACATTTTGTGATAGAGCATTGAAACTCATAAAAAATATGGCCCATATTAATGGAAAAATTTTTTGAAACATGATATCTTAATTTTTGAGTAAAAATACGATGATCATTTTTCAAATTTATGGCAGGTTTGTCTTTAGCAGTTCTTAGTTTGTAAATGGATAATTTCTAACCAAACATTATTGATGTTGTGATTTGTGAAAATTCTAAAATTACAAAATTTGTTATGATCAAGTCAATTTTAGAAATAATTTAAAGAGATATTTTGATCGAACCACATTATTCATAGGTTGAATACCTATTGATCGAATATTCACCATCAAAAGTAATGTTGGTATATGAAAAGGTAGGACGTATTATTGTTGGTAAGTTAACTTTTCACAGTACCTATAGATTTTCAAAAAAAAAGCCCCGCTTTCTTTTAAGAGGAGCTTTTCAAACATTTCGATATTATTCTTAAATTATTTTTATATTTTAATATTACAAAATTATAAACTTTGTTTCATAAGAAAAAATTTATAATTTTATGGCTTTATAAATTTTATTTATGAACATCCAAATAGCGCAACTTAAATACTTCTTAGCGTTGGCAACCACCAAAAATTATAGCACTGCAGCTCAGCAGTGCAATGTATCACAACCAGCATTGAGTATGGCCATCAGAAAGCTTGAAGAAGAGTTGGATTTGATGCTAATAGATAGGAAGAAAAATCCCATCACCTTGACTGAAAAAGGTGAAATCATAGCTACGCAAGCTGTAAAACTTCTCGACGAACTATCTGTTTTAGAAAGAATGGCCTCTGACCTACACCAAGACAAGCTCAATGGCAGCCTTAGGCTCAGCGTCATCCCTACTTTAGCACCTTATTTAGTACCTATTTTTATAAAAAAATTTTCAAATGATTATCCTGGCATAGAGCTCATCATCGAAGAAGAGACTACAAAATCCATTATACATCGATTGAAAAACTCTGAGATAGATGCTGCTCTATTGGTGACACCTATCGAAGAAAAGTCGTTAATTTATACAACCATTTTTTATGAAGAATTTTATTTGTTTTCGCATGACAAGCTGAATAAATCTTATGTTTTGCAAGAAGATGTGGATATCAGACATCTTTGGCTGCTCGAAGAGGGTCACTGTATGCGTCACCAAATGTTGAAGCTTTGTGAACTAAGAAAACTTGAACATTCCAATGTCGTTTACAATGCAGGTAGTATAGAGTCGCTCATCAATATTACCGAATCGAGTGGCGGCATGACCATCATCCCCGAACTGGCCACATGGAATCTCACACCCGAGAGGAAAGAGAGAGTGACTCCATTTATGAATCCTACTCCTGTCCGAGAAGTAAGCATTATTTATCACAAATTCACCACCAAAATAAGATTAATCAATGCAGTTTATACATGTCTTCAAGAAGTCATACCTTCGTATATGAAAATCAAAGATAATTATCAAAAACTAGACATTAGCCCTGTAGATTTATAAAAAAAAGGAGATTTTTTGACAACTCTCCTTTTCAATGTTTATATGAGATCAAGTACTATCAGATAAATAGCATGTGTGTGCCTTCTCCCGATCCTTGCTTATAAAAATCTCCTACTGTAAGGATGCCGTCCAAGTCTGCATACATGTCTTCTCTGTTATAATGAAACATATCCATCGCCAATTTGCAAGCCCATAACTTTACACCAGAAGCACTAAGTATCTCAAGAAACTCTCTCACATCTGGCATATCGATTTTTTCCATTTCTTTTTTCATCATACTAGTAGCCAATGCTTCCATACCAGGCAATCCACCCAATAATGTAGGCATGTGCATAGCTGGATTACCTACAGTGGCGACATGCAGATGATCCAATTTTTTGTTATGTATAGCTTCTAAGCCAAAAAATGTAAAAAATATTTCTGCCTCTATACCTTCCATTCTTGCTCCATTAGCCAGTACAAAACAAGCATATACATTCTCTAAAGTGGCTTTAGAAAGGATGATCATCATTTTTTTTATTTGACCTTTATCTTCCATTTTACTTCTATTTTTTGTTTCTAAAAAGGTTAATTATATACAACTTACAGGTTTGGGAATACCTGCGATTTTTGTAGCTGTCTTAAGTGGTGCTACAGGAAATAATTGGTAAAACTCTTTGATATCGACGATACCACTTTTACCTATTTTCCTGATACTCAAAGGCACATCATTTTTGTACTCAGTCTGGATATAATCCAAAACTTCCCAATGACGTGGAGTGAGTGTGATTTGGTTTTCTGATGCTAATGCATCAGCGATGCTTTTATCCCATTGACTAAAGTCGGTCAAAAAACCTTCTTCGGTCACACTGATGTTTTTACCAGCTATTGACTTGTCCATATTGAATGATTTTTGTTTACTTGTTAAATATAATTTTTACCTGCTGTACTCATTTTTGCTTTTACAAAAGGTATAGGCCTAGCTTTCAAAAGCATATTCCAATATACCCATCTGAAAGCAAGTTTTCCAAAATGATTGAATCTCGACTCTTTCAATAATTGTAATGGCCCAATGCCTGCAATAGGAAAGGTACCAGTCACTGGCTCATGGTCATAGTTGAAGTCAATCAATAAAGCCTTTCCATTGCCCGTTTCTATAAAGCAGTTGGCATGTCCATCAAAATTTTCTTCCATTTTTTCGTTTTTGATGTACTTCAATATATTGGCTGTCAAGATTTCTGCTTCGAAGTGAGCTACTGACCCAGCTTTTGACGTAGGTACATTGGTAGCATCACCTATGACAAAGATGTCAGGATGTATTTTTGATTGGAGTGTGTGTTTGTCTGTCGGTACAAAATTGAGATCGTCCCCCATGCCCGATTTCTCCAACATATCATTGCCTTTATTGGTAGGAACTGTCACCAGCAAATCAAAGCCAATAGATCGTCCTCCATAGTCCAATATTTCTTTGGTATCATTATCCACTGATTCTATGGCAAAATCGGTTTCTATCTTGATATCTTTTTCTTTAAGTAAATAATTAAGCGTGGCAGTGGTTTTGGGTTTGGTAAATGCACCACTCAATGGAGTGACATAAGTAATCTCTACCTTATCTCTCATACCCTTGTCTCTAAAGAAGCTATCTGCCAAAAAGGCAAATTCCAATGGTGCTACAGGGCATTTGATAGGCATCTCGGTAAGGTGCACCACCAATCTACCACCAGTCCAACTCTTGAGCTTGTCTCTAAGTGCGATAGAACCTTTATAAGTATAAAATGTAAATACACTTTTTCCCCATTCGCTACCTTGCATACCTTCTATCTCTTCTGGGGCTACGTCAGATCCTGTAGCTACAATTAATATATCATAATTCAAAGTATTGCCATTTGATAACAATAATTGATGCTGAGTTGGCATGATTTTTTCTACACCAAAATTGACAAAGTCCACTCCACTTGGTATAAAATCTCTGATTGGTTTGACTACATCTTCAGGTTTGTATTGGTCGAATGGTATAAACAAAAACCCAGGCTGATAGTAATGATCTGTCCTATTATCTATTATTGATAACCTCCAAAGCGAACTATCCAAATCTTTTTTGAGATGTTGTGCCATCATTGTACCAGCGGTACCTGCACCTATTATCACTAAATGTTTCATTATGAAATAATTATACCACAAAGTTAAATGGCCAGTTTATGAAATTGAGTGACTTTTGTCACTTTGGCACATGATTTGATACCAAATATGTACATCACTTGCATAACTTCTTTAATTATTTACAAAACTATTAAAAAAAATAATTCAATAATTTTTGTTTATATGCCCATAAGTAATACTTTTGTGCAAATTTTAATGAACTTTAATCTTTACGTATGAACCGGTTTTTAATTCTCTTTTTTGCATTTGCCATTTCCCTCATGGTAGGTTGCAGCAGTGACAAAGAAGAACAAGCACCTTTAAGCATTGATCAAAATTTGGAAGCATTATTAAAATCACATAGTCAAACAGGCGAAGTGAGTTTTTATGTCATGCCTTCTAGCAATGATTTTGCAAATATCCCCAACCAAGACCCAAAAAATCCAATTACATATCCAAAAGTAGCTTTGGGAAATTCACTATTTTTTGAAACAGGCATAGGTATGGCCGCAAAGAAAAGCGAATCAATGGCCACTTATTCTTGCAGCACTTGTCATGTACCAGAAGTAGGCTTTACTGCAGGTAGATTTCAAGGTATAGCTGATGGTGGTGTAGGTTTTGGCTATCATGGCGAAAAGAGACTTATCAATAATCATTATGAAGGACACGAAGTAGATGCTCAAGGAGCGAGACCATTGCCAGTTATCAACTTGGCCTACGTTAAAAATGCCCTATGGAATGGTTCATTTGGTTCTACAGGTATGAATGTTGGTACTGAAAGCGTTTGGGGCGTAGCTGATTCACTGACATTGATCAATAGAGAAAATCGCGAAGGTCTTGAAGCCGCTATAACGAGGGCGTTGACAGTACATCGTCAAGTCATCAATAAAAAAATGATAGAAGACCTTGGATATAAAGGTTTATTTGACAATGCATTTGCAGATGTGCCAGAAAGCCAAAGATACACACCTCAAAATGCATCTCATGCCATAGCAGCATATTTTAGAACTATTTTGACCAATCAAGCGCCATTTCAAGAGTGGTTGAGAGGCAATAAGAGCGCTATGACTGAAAAGCAAAAGAGAGGAGCAGTTTTGTTTTTTGATAAAGCAGGTTGTGTCAATTGTCATAATAGTCCATCACTTAATGGTCAACGTTTCGCAGCCATCGGTGTGAAGGATCTTGATCAGAGTGACTATTTGGTATATAAGACCAACGATGGCAGAAGTAAAGGTAGAGCATCATTTACTTTGAAAGATGAAGATTTGTACAGATTTAAGGTTCCAGAATTGTATAATTTGAAAGATGTCGGATTTTACTTTCATGGAGCCTCCAAGAGAAGCTTGAGAGAAGTAGTAGAATACTTTAATCAAGGTCAGCCAGAAAACTCAAGAGTTGAATCAAAGAGAATTGATGGATTGTTCAGACCTTTGAATCTTACAGATAGTGAAGTAGCAGATTTGACTGAATTTCTTTCCAATGGACTTTTTGACCCTAATATGTTAAGGTACAAGCCTATTCATACCAATTCTGGTAATTGTTTTCCGAATGCAGACCCATCATCAATGATAGACTTAGGATGTAATTAATTAGATAAATCAGTTAGTAAATATAAAAGGCAAAATGCGAAAGTGTTTTGCCTTTTTTGTTTTCAAAATTCAATATTACTTTTTCTTTGGTTTGTATTTGGATTGCTCCAAAAACAATTGACTATCCTTGAGCTGTAATAAATCTTGTATGCTTGTGTTTGGAAATCGATCCATATAAGCTTTTACAATCTGATATCCTACATAATTGGCTGTACGTCCTGGTGCTGCAGCAGGCATATCTGGACTCTGTGGACTTGGATAGATATATTTTGCAATTTTGCTAGGATTAGATTCATAAAATAGCTTTTTGTCCAAGAAGAATGACCACATCTCAAGCTCATTTTCTCGACACCATTTCATTTGGTCAGCACTATACTCATGAATAATAGAATCTTGTGCCTCAGGCATTAATCTTTTTAACAGATACAAACCTTTGCCATTATGTATCATTTGATCCAGCATACGATGACCTGGAGCTTCTCCTATGATATCATTGACGTGTAGGTCAGCAATTTTTTTGACGATGTGATCTTTGTTCCACGACCGGGTGATATAATCAGAAAAATTGGTATTTTTAGGGTCGATCATTTTGTAATCTACCTTTGGGTGCAAAAACATATCAAGCCCAATGGCAATACCATCTTTTTTGTCATCGTCCTGAAAAATAAAAATCTGGTAACCAAAGTCAGAAACAAAGGTGTACAAGTTGGGAATAGATTTTTTTTCAGGAAAATAATACTGCAAATATTGATACATATTTTTGGTCTGTTGCTCTACATCACCAAGGTTTTTATATTGTGCATCAACCTTTTTTCTTGTGTCTTGTACCAATGAATCTTTTGAAAATGCAATAAAACTTGTAAACAGACTATCTTCATTTGTACCTTGATAGATGGGCAAGATGTTTTTGAAGTAAATATCATAAAAATCAGGATGGGTGCTTGTCGTTTTACTCAATTGATCTTTGGACTGAATGTCAAAAATAGCCTGCTCAGTCCTCACCCAATTGACATCGGCTTGGATATGGCTTACATTTGGAGCATCATTATTTTTACATCCAAAAATTAGGAGTGAAAGGCCGATAAACAATTGGGATTTTGACATTTTGAAAAATTTTTATTCAGAACGCAAAAATCACCATTTATGTTTTGAATGGAACTTCCTCAAACTTATAGTTAAAATTAATTTTGAACTTACTTTGAGCAGAATACTGACTATTGACACCAAAAATCCATAAATTTGCATCATACTGTTGTATTTCAATAAATGCTCATGTTACAACATAAAAAATATCTTTACTTAGCCATCGTTACTATTATTTCATTGGGCTCTTGCAACTTAACGTCTGAAAATCATCCATTAGCAAAGAGACCAACTGCATTTGGTCGAATCAATGATGTTGTCATTTTGACCGATGCTGC
This sequence comes from Saprospiraceae bacterium, assembly GCA_046329385.1. GTDB lineage: Bacteria > Bacteroidota > Bacteroidia > Chitinophagales > Saprospiraceae > OLB9. The sequence continues at coordinate 49,286 of JAXLUT010000002.1, read as the reverse complement.
CATCGCTGAAAGCACCATCAAAGATACAATCTCCGCATATTTTGAAGCGCCTTACCCAGTCTTGACCGCCGACGAACCATTGTTTGATATACGCTATATGACTCCTACGGATTTGGAAATCAAACCATTGCGAAAAGAATTGCGCACATATATATTATTGGCAGATGTATCAGATACCACCTTGACAGCCACAAAGATGCTTAGAGATGACCTCGGCGAAGAGCGTTTTCACAAGGCACAAACGGATACCACATTTACTACCATGGTTGGCAATGACAAGTGGGCCAAAGACCAAATGATTGTTTATGTATTTGCCGATGGAAGACCAAGATTGACTAAAGCCATCAGAGACAACTTTCCAAATATAGCCAAAAAAATCAATCAGCACGATAAGAAAAACTTGTCTGCTACAGTATATGGCATCAAAAACGACAATAGAGAGTTGGAGAAAATAACCTTAGATAGCTTTGGCTTGAATATCAAAATACCAGGACTCTATCAACTCGCTATGAATCAGCCGAATTTTCTTTGGATGCGACTGGACGATAAAGAAATGAATCAAAGCATTGTCATCCAGAAATTTCCCTACATCAACAAAGATCAATTTTCGATGTCCAATATCATCAAAATGCGCAACGAATACGGCAAGCAATATATTAAAACAAGTAGCGCCGATGCCTATATGACTACCAACGATGAAGACCTGCCTACCTTAGAATACACATACATCAACAACGGTATATATACCAAAGAAGTAAGAGGCATCTGGGAGACAGTTAATGATTTTATGGGAGGACCATTTGTAAGTTATCTTTTGCTCAATGAGCCTAAAGGAGAAGTCGTCTTTATAGATGTATTTGTCTATGCGCCAGGCAAAGATAAGAGAGATTACGTCCAGCAATTGGATTGTATAGTAAAAACAGCGAGTTTTCCTGATGTGAAGAAGTAGAGAGACAATATTAAGTACGCTTAAGTTGAGTTGACAGCTGACACGGTGATGTGAAAGACAAGTCGATCATTTGTCTTCAAATTTTTCTATCTTCGCCCTATCAATACTCATTAATATTTTGGCTAAGAACAATACACCGTCTGCTTTGGTTTCACTCAATAAGCAACAAATAGCTGCAGTAAAATCAGAAAATAAACGAGTGCTAGTTATAGCTGGCGCTGGTTCTGGCAAGACGCAGACTATCCTGCAAAAGATCTTGTATCTTATCCATGAAAAGAATGTTAAGCCTTCAGAAATTTTGGCCATCACATTTACAAAAAATGCGGCCAATGAGATGATAGATAGACTTCTATTGTCTTATGACAAAAGTGGACAATATCATATCACACTGACAAATAAATCTCTCTCTGAAAAAGAAAAAAATACTCTAAGGCGCCAAAGTATGGCTAAAATAGGTTGGGTACGCAATGTCACAATTCGCACCTTTCACGGATTGTGTTATGCCATTTTAAAGTCTTATGGCGTACCAGTCTTTGACAATAAATTTAAAATCATCACTGATACTGGATATGTTGATGAAGAAATGACATCTATAGTCGCCTCCGAAACCAACTATTCGGCGCTACATAAAATGCTCATAGCTTGTTGTGACGATCAGCAATACTTGATAAGGTTTAAACGATATGTATTGGATTATCTCGTAGATAGACTGCATGTGCCACACAAATCATCCATGGCACTATCTAATGACAATAAGATCTATACTACACTCAATGGGACAAAAGTCAGATCAAAATCTGAGCAATATATCGCAGACTGGCTGTATAGACACAACTTAAAATTTGTCTATGAACCCAAAGTCACATTTAAAGACGTGACCTTTCATCCAGATTTTTTTGTGCCAGATGCCAATCTTTATATTGAGCATGTGAGCAATCTGAGTCGTGGTACAGGTCTGAAAGAAAAACAGTTTTTCTTAGCAGGTAAACACTTGGTCAGAACCTATGAAGAAATGACAAGGGACACATCTGTCTTTAATTTGGCACTGGATAGAATCATAAGAGACAAATTGCCAGATGGTGTCATATCCAACAATGTATTGAATTACGAAGAAGAATTCAGAGGGCGCCACAACGAAATACGCAACTATTTAAGGCAGCTCATCAGAGTGATAGATATGATCAAGGTAGATGACAAAGATTGGGTGGCAGTTTACGAACAAGCTACTAATGATCCTCACCAACGAGTGAGAGAGTTTTACTTTCTTGCATTTCCCATCATACAGAAGTATATAAAATTCTGCACAGATAGATCATTTCTTGATTTCAATGATCTAAATATCAAAGCGATAGACTTGCTCAAAAATAGCGATGAGATCAGGATGAAATTTTTCAATCAATACAAATATGTCTTGGTAGATGAGTTTCAAGATGTCAATAAAATTCAGGTAAACTTCATACGGACGATGATGAATCCTGATGCCCAATTGTTTTGTGTCGGAGATGATTGGCAAAGCATTTATGGGTTTAGAGGATCTGATGTACAGTATATTGTAGATTTTCGAAGATTTTTTAAGGATGCCAAGATTATAAGTCTTGAAACCAATTATAGAAGTACTTCGAGTATCGTCGATGCCAGCTCAGAGGTGATTCGAAACAATAAATTTATGCTTGATAAAGTAGTGAGGGCTTACAAAAAGTCAAAAAGTAAAATTGAAGTCTATACAGCAATCGACTTTCATGACGGTGTAGAGTGGGCATTACAAAAAGTCAAAGAACTCATTAAGAAAAAGATAAATCCTGAGCAGATTTTATTTTTGTATCGAAGATCAAAGATGTTTGAGCCATACAGAGAGCGCTTCAAAAAGGAAAAATTATACGTCAATGCCAAGACCATACACGCTGCAAAAGGTCTCGAGAGCAAAATAGTTTTTATCATTGGTCTCACACATGGCAATGGTGGTTTTCCAGATATTTGGTTGGATGATAGGATCTACCATATCATCAGACCTGTCAAGTACGATCTACTCTTGGAGGAAGAGCGCCGTTTATTTTATGTAGCGCTCACACGAGCAGCAGATCATCTGTACTTGATCACCGAAGCAGGCAACGAAAGCGTATTTATCTCCGAAATACCAGAAGCCAATAAATCATCTGTTGCTTTTGGCATTCAACCCAATTTTAAGAACAAAAAAGAATGCAAGAAGTGCGGCGCAATAGTAGATATAGGCCATAAGTTTTGTTCTGCGTGCGGGGCGAAGATTTAACGTCAAGCCAGCTTTCATTACTTGCTGAATGAATATACTCACATTGACATTTAAAATCTAACCCAGTCATAACTTGACTGCAAGAGACCAATTTCATCTTGGAGCTTTTTCAAAAATATTAAATGTTCTTTGGTGTTTGCATTAAATGGCTTATGATTGATGGCTTTATTTATCCTTTCAATTTTTATGTTTATATCCTTTGTAGTTTGGTCAAAGAAATGATTTGAAAATTTTTCCCAAATATACTCAATGGCTTGTTCATTGGGATGAATCATATCCTTGGAATAAAACCTATAGTCTCTTAAGTCATCGATCATCCATTCGTATGCTGGGAAGTATGATACATTTTGATACATTTCAGTGAGAGCATGTGACAATGATAATAGTGTAGCCTTGCTTTTTGAGTTTTCGATGATGCCATCTTTGATATGCCTTACTGGGCTAACAGTCAGTATGATTTTAGCATTAGAATTACAATTTTTCAAGAGTTCAAATGTTTGAATTAATGCAAACAGATTATTCTCCAAAGTGACACTTTCTCTAATAAAAAGATTTGCTGGCAGTTTGTGGCAATTTGCTACTATCTCATTGTTTGATTTCAAACGATAACCTATGCTTGTGCCGAATGTAATAAAAATATATTTTACATTTTTAAGATACTCATGTATAGTTTGGATGACTTCATTGGTTTTGGACACTGCGTCTTCAAGAGATGTATCTCCGAGATTGCTATGAAAATTAGGATGCAAGTACACACCTTGAGCATGTACAAATTCATCTTTCGTCACCAAAGTTTGACAGATACAAAGTTCCAATATCTTCGCCATGGCTACTGGATGAAAGATCGTGCCATAAGGGTTTTGGATAGATACAAATTTATGTTCTTGTAGTAATAAGCCTATATTTTGCGAAAAACAAGAACCAATCAATAGAATTTCATCCTGATGGGTGATATGAAATTTTGATCTTGGTATATTGAGCTCAGTGCGGAAATGTTGCATGTGTAAGGAATTTTGACTATATTCTCAAAAAATTTTTCAGCATCATCCATCCTTCAGGAGTCATTATAGATTCTGGATGAAACTGCACACCAAATACTTCCATTTCTTTATGCTTTATAGACATTACTTCACCATCAATATCGCAGGAAGTTACTAAAATATTATCAGAAATGTAGTCATTGTCTATTACCCAAGAATGATACCTTCCAGCAAAAAATGGATTGGGTATTCCTTCCAAAATTGGATCGAAAACATGGGTTTTGATAATCTCTGTCTTCATACCGTGAAAGACAGTATTGAGATTTTTGAGGGCGCAACCGAAGACTTCTCCTATAGCTTGCAGTCCCAAACATACTCCCAAAATTGGTGTTTTACCAGCATACAATGAGATAATATCTTTGAGATACCCTGCCTCATCAGGCACGCCTGGTCCAGGTGACAAGATGATGTGGCTATAATTTCTTAATTCAAGTGCAAGATTATCATCATTTTTTATAATATCCACTTCAAAATTAGTGACTTCTTTCACCAAATGTTTTAGGTTAAAGGTAAAAGAGTCATAATTGTCGATGATTACTACCCTATTTTGCATTTTGGAAAATTAGCTACAAATGTATTAAGGTAATTGACTTTGCGCAATGATCGATCAAATATTTGTGAGCAATTTTAAATGCCATACAGATGGTCTTGATTTATAATCATTATTTATCTATGAATAATGATTATTTTGATAAATTTGCAAGCCTTATATATTGCCCTTGGAATGAGTATATTATCAAATATTTTCAAAAAAAAGCGTGTAAGCATAGAACCTGAAATTCAATTTGGGAGATATTCCGATTCAATTAAGACTGATGAACAATACAAAAGTTGGAATTTAGCTATAGAAAATTTTGAAAATCAGAAGTACTTGCAGGTTTATCAACATTTTTTGGATTTCATTGCTAGCCCAGTAAAAAATAATGTGACATACAATCAACAAAATGGTAAGTTGACATTTTCAATTCAGCAAGGCTCAAAAATAATAGAAGGAGAGTCAGATTTCAAGTTTTTTAAAGCAGAAGCAAAGATAGTTTCTACTTCCAATCCACCTATTTGTTTGCTCAGAGATTTATTAGAAACCAATTTTGATCTTAAATATGCAAGGTACGCTATGGATGAAAATGGTATTTTGTGTTTGCGATTTGACACTTATGTTGAAGACGGCTCACCACATAAGGTATATGAAGCACTTAAAGAATTGGCCACTGAAGCCGACAAAAAAGATGATGTACTGATAGCCAAATATCCAGCACTAAAGCCAGTCAACAATCACCATATCAGGACTGTAGATAAGCATGAAATATCAACTAAGTATCACTTTTTTATTGACGCTGTTCAATCTGCATTGCAAGTAATAGACAACGGTAAATTAGATGCTCATTTGTATCCTGGTGGCATTTCTTACCTACTGTTGGATTTAATTTACAAAATCGATTACCTCATCAAGCCAGAAGGAAATATCCAAGACACTATCATTGATCTTCATACTAGATATTTTCAAGATTCGATTTCGTCAGTCCACGACAAAAATAAAAAGATGATCACCGCTATTAGGAGCTTTAATGAGATAAGTTATGAAGATTTTGCCAAGGAAATTTATGAAGTAAGCGCCACTTTTGGTATTTCCAAGCCAGAAGGACCACAACAGTTATCAGACATTATCGATGCACAGCTCAATGATTTTGATTGGTATTATAATAATAAGTACTACAAAGTTGCACAAGCAATATGTGGCTATGCAGTGGGTTATTCACTTTATTCGTTTACACTACCAGATGTATTGAAAGATTATTTGAAGTTATATTACAAAATGACAGAAAATGAATATTTCACCGATCTGGGTTTTCATTGTACTTTTGCAAAGACAGATGGTACACTTATCAAATCTGAAATCATCTCTAGTATAAAGTCTTTGTTTCAATCATACTTCAATGGCAAGAGCGACCAGCTAACTAGAGATTTGGTATTTGATGACATGGCTATTTTTAGCAAGAGTTATCTATTGATGATCAAAAAAATAGTATCGATGCCATGACTACGAAGGAAATAATTGATAAATTTAAAAATGTCATCGTCCAGATTGCAACACCATATAGTACAGGGACAGGATTTTATTTCAAAAAATGGAATGTGATCATTACCAATGAACATGTAGTGAGAGGCAATAAAAATATCATCATAGCAGGCAGTACCTTCGATAAGCAAGTGGTGTCTACTTTGTATTTGGATCAAAAACATGACTTGGCATTTGTCCAAGCGCCAACACAGCATGACATGGCTGAGATAGAGATAGCGTTCATTGACAATCTGGCTCCAGGAGACCAAATCATCGCTATAGGTCATCCTTTTGACCTTAATTTTGCAGCTACTCAAGGTATCGTTTCTGGGTTTCAGATGGCTAAGGATGAGATTTCTTACATCCAGCATGATGCAGCCCTCAATCCTGGTAACAGTGGTGGGCCACTGATCAATATTGATGGCAAAGTGGTCGGTATCAACACCTTTGTCATCCAAAATGGCAACAATATTGGCTTCGCCTTGCCATCGGATATTCTATACCAAAGCCTTCAAGATTTTTCAAAAGGATCTGGTGCCATTGGGGTCAAATGCAATACATGCCAAAAAATAAATTTTGAAGACCTAGCTGTTTCAAATTATTGTCAATATTGTGGTGCAGCCATCACCATGATTTCGGACACCGAAGACTATACTCCTTATGGCATCAGTCATACTATAGAGGAGATGATACAAGCATTGGGATACAACAATACACTTTCTCGAAAAGGGCCAAATACTTGGTCCATCCAAAAAGGAAGCGCATTGATCAATATTTCTTACTACGAAAAAACTGGACTACTGATTGGCGATGTGTATTTGTGTACATTGCCCAATAACCATATCCAAGAGATTTATGAATTTTTATTACAACAAAATTATATACTGAAAGGTATGAATTTTTCTATTAGAGATGAAGATATAATTTTGTCACTTTTGATTTATGACCAATATATCAATGCAAACACCATGAAAAAGCTATTTAATGAATTGATATTGACGGCAGACAAATATGACAATTTATTGGTAGAAAGCTATGGCGCAAAATGGAATAAATAAATCTGGTTATTGTAATTTTTTTTAGTCTAATTGCAATTTTTTTCTCTTTTTGTATTCCAAAATCAAATTTATACTTATTTTTAGCCTTCCTTTTACATAGAAATACAGCTTTTTAAAGCACATTTTAACAATAAGTTTAATATGAACAAGTTAGTTTCCAAAATCGGTGTTCTCTTTTTTGTGATGTCTTCGGTTATATTATCAGCTCAAGATATACACTTTACCCAGTTTTATATGTCGCCTCTCAATCTGAATCCTGCATTGACAGGCGTCATGAATTGTAAGACAAGAATGGTAGCCAACTATCGTAATCAGTGGTCAGCTGTTTTGGCAGCCAATGCTTATAATACCTACTCTGTGTCTTATGATCAAAAAATTCCAATAGGTAGAGAAGACTACTTCGGTATCGGCGGATCTATTTGGGGAGATGTGGCAGGTGCTTCGAGATTTGGTACTACTCAAGGAAGATTGTCACTATCTTACAGCAAGAAAATGGCTGGTTATAGAAAAAAAGCAAGTTACCTTGTCATAGGTGCTGATGCAGCATTGACCAATCGTGGTATCAGTGGTCAGGACTTAAGATGGCCATCTCAGATTTCTGCTTCAGGCTGGGATCCAACTACTGGGTTGGATGAGTTGAACGGTCAAGACAGAGATTTCTTATATGCTGACTTAGGAGCAGGATTGTTGTGGTTTAGCATCATAGACAATTACACTAACTGGTATTTTGGTGCCGCTGTTCATCATTTCAATAGACCTAATGTATCATTTTTAGGTACACAAGTAGATTTGTATAGTAGATATACCTTGCATGCTGGTTTACAATTTGAGTTGCAAAAAAGAATTTCTTTACTTCCTTTTGCGGTTTATCTTGCTCAAGGTCCTCACAGACAGTTGAATGCTGGTGCCAATCTAAGATTTGCTATGGGACCATCAAGGACAACCAATCAATCTTGGGAAATTGGAGCATGGTATAGAGTTGGCAATAAAGTTCCTTCTGGCCTACATTCTGATGCAGCAATTTTATCTACAAGATTCAATTACGAAAATTTTGGAATTGGCTTTAGTTATGACATCAACGTTTCCGGTTTGCGTCAAGCATCTGCTGCCAATGGTGCATTTGAATTTTCACTTTTATACAATATCTGTGGGCCAGAAAGCCGTGGTGTATATTGTCCAAGATTCTAATTATACCTTGTCGTAGCTTGGTTTCAAATTGTCTAAGCGTAGAGATTTTACCCATTCACAAATCACTTGGATGCATCATTTTAAATATATTTGCATCTAAGATTATTAAATGAAATTTCCCCTAAAGGTCACTTTAATCAAGAGAGTGAGTTTTAGATAATTTAGTAATTTTGAATATTTCTAAAACCAAAAATTCGTATGTTCGGAAATAAAAACGAAAAGCAAAATAATAATGGAGCAGCTCCATCACAAAATGTGAGCAATAGTATCGTCGAAGGCACAAGCATCACTGGCAATATCAATGCTCCCAACGACATCAGAATAGATGGAATCTTGCACGGCAAATTGCAGTGTAATGGTCGTGTCATCATTGGCCCTCAAGGCAAGATAGAAGGAGATATCTCATGTATCAATGCCATTATCGAAGGAGCATTTACTGGCAATCTGAATGTGAAAGAATTGTTGACAGTCAAAGAGACTGGTGTTATCAATGGCGATATTGTTTGCGACAAATTGTTTATTCAGACAGGAGCAGTATTCAATGTGACTTGTAGTATGGGCGGCCAAAAGCTAAAACCATTGATCCCTAAAGAGCAAGTAGCAAAAGCATAAATTTATATCATCCTTTTGAAGGTGGATCCTGACAAAATCAGAAAAAAATCGCATAATTATATGCAATATTCTAGCTTGGGCTTTCAGTTTGCAGCCATGATATCAGTAGGTATTTTTGTAGGCAAATGGATAGACAAGAAATTCGAACTGTCTCAGCCTGTCTTTATATTAGTATTAACCTTGGTATTTTTTATTGGATTTATGTATAAACTATATATCGAGTTGATCAAAAATAAATGAAAAACTTCATCATCGGCTATATTATTTCTATCCTTGTCTTAATACCTATCTTATGGAGCTTGATGGTATTTGTGCTTGATAGTGGTACAAATACTATCATCCAATATAGCCTAATTATGTTTACCGGCTTGAGTATCGGATTATACTATTTTTTAAGTATATCCGTCAGAAGTCCAAATAAACAGATGTTTATCTCTGTAACCATAGCTAATACATTGATAAAAATAGTTTGTTCTATCGGACTATTATTTGCCTATAAGAAGGTAAATAATCCACCTGATGGAAATTTTATCTTTCCATTTTTAGCCATTTATCTTGTTTTTACTATTTTTGAGACATGGTTTATGGTCAAGATGGCCGACGAAAAACCAGTTAATAAATGATTAAATTTAAGTACATCATGAAGCAATATCAAACCACATACGAAATTGAAAAAATGGGAAGTATCTTATTTTCTGAAATCAAAGATGAAGATATACGCATGCTACACAGAGATGGAGACATGCTGAGACTGCTCTATCATGACATTGCTTATGATGCCAAAATCAAGGAATTTGATTATGAATCAAAATCTGTCTTGGTTAATGTAAACGGTTACGATTTTCGGACCAAAATGGTAGAGCCATTAGATCATCTGGTCAAGGACTTGGGATTTCTTTCTGTTGGTAAGCATTCTGTCAAAGAAGTAAAATCTCCCATGCCAGGTTTGGTGGTTCAAATCTTTGTAAGTCTAGGTCAAGAGGTAGCCGAAGGTGAAAAATTACTCACCCTCGAAGCCATGAAGATGGAAAATATTATAAAAGCTGCAGGAAGTGGCATCATCAAAAGTGTACTCATTGAAAAGGGAAATTCCGTAGAAAAAAATCAAATCATGATCGAATTTGAATAAGGGTTTTAATTCTTAACCTGAGCATTCATTTTGGGTTGTTCCATTTGTTTGCCAAAGTGCTGAACCCAATATTTACCTACTTTCGCTACTGCCATCTCATTGACTTTTGGATTCATCAACATAGTACAGTGAGAGTAGCTTTTGAGCCAAGCGTCCAATACTTCCTCAAATGTTTTTTGACCTTCTCCCAAATTTTCACCCGCCACCTTCCAAGAGTAACCTACCAAATCCAATCTTTGACCAATATCCTGTCCGTCATGTGAATAGTGTGCAAAAAAATTGTTCTCGCTCATGTCTGTTGCTTGATTGTGAGCACTTTTATACAATAGTTCATTCCATTCCAATTTTTGAGTCGGTTTCATATATTTATCACCGCAATAACAGCCCTTTGCCCTTATGGCATTGACAGTATCAAGCATCTTCTTTTGTTGAAGTGCATTCGGATGATTATTGTTGGTATTCCAACCACCCAAATGAAGCAAGCTAATCAAAAAAATTAAAAATTTCATCTTGTATTTGCTGTATTTGCATTAAACGCTATAAAATCTAATCTGTTTTGTGCTAGCTCTAAACGTAAAGCATTTTAACACAAGTTTAATGCCTATAAAAATGCTGCTCCAAAAACACCAGCGGAATCTCCCAAACTTGGCTTGAAAAATTTTGTATCCAATCTGTGGTTAAACACGTGTTTTTTAACTTCTTCTACTCCCAATGTGTACAATTCGTCAATATTGCCAACTCCTCCACCTATTACTATAGCATCTGGATCTATGATATTGATAACTACCGAAATGGCCTTGCCAAAATAATAAAAAAGTCGCTGCATGGTCTCTCTGGCATAAGGGTCACTATGTGCTCTGTATCCAGATGTAATTTCCTTGAGGCTCCTTGCATTGCCGCTGATAGATTTATAATATCTTTCTAGAGCAGGACCAGATATGATGGTTTCTACACATCCTACTTTACCACAATAACATTTTCCTCCTGATTCGTCCAAGAAATTGTGTCCCCATTCGCCACCTATGCCCTGACGACCACCTATTACTTTGCCATTGACTACCAAGCCTCCACCTACGCCGGTACCCATGATCACACCAAAGATGACGTTAGCATCAGGCATTTCTTGAGGTATGATGCCCATTAACGTCTCTGCTACTGCAAAACAGTTGGCATCATTGCTCATGTGAAAGGTAATGCCAGTCTTTGATTCCAAATCAGCTTTAAGATTTTTGCCATTGAGCGAGGTACTATTGCAGTTCTTCATCACATTTAGGATGGGATCCATAGTACCCGGTGTACCCATGCCTATGGCTGATGGCACCATCTGACTCTCTTCTTTAAGCATCTCAATGAGCATAGTGACTTGATTCAAAACATGCTCATACCCAAGATTGCCTTCGGTAGGTACTCTCAGCCTTTTGATAACATGATGAGTAGCTTTATCAAGTATAATGCCTTCTATCTTTGTGCCACCCAAATCTAAGCCCCAAAGTGCCTCCATATAATGTCAAAATTTTGTGCAAAATATTAATAAGCTACCATCTGTAAAAATAAAATTAGCTTTTTTCATAAATTTTAATTACTCCCGAAATTAAGTCCTTACCTTTGTACGTAAATAATAATTTATCATGCAAAAGAATATTAAGGAAATCGTCACTGGAGTCGGTATTGGCGATATAAAATTTGGTATGTCTAGAGAAGAAATTAGAAAAATAGCGGGCAAGCCAGATGATATCGAAAACCTTCCAGGCTTTGATGAAGAGATATCTGATACCTTAGAATCATGGCATTATGATGAATACGAGTTTTCGCTGGTTTTTGATGCTGATTATGATTGGAAGATGGTTTCTATTGCTGTCAGTGACCCATTTTTTACTTTTCATGGTAAATCAATCGTGGGCATGGATAAACAAGATGTGATGGACTTGTTAGAAAAGCATAATATCGAAATTTCAAGTATTGAGGATGTTTCTGATGAAGAAAATCCAGGTTTAGAACTCATCGAATCCGAAAATGACGGCTTGATGATTTGGCTTGAAGACGATACAGTCATCGAGATGCAAATCCTACCTGATGTCGAAGACGATGGCGAGACTCTGATCTGGCCTGCCTAATCATTTGACAACCAAGATGATAATTCGCCCTTTGTATTGATATTTACAAAGGGCATTTCATCATCTACACTGCAAAGATTGACACTTTCGTTTTTGAGGAATCGGTGGAGCGATCTTTCTCCCTTATCGAAGCAAATCTTCAACTTTTTAAGCACCTTAGATGGCCAAATGGATAGCATTGGCTCATATCTGCTATTGTTTACGTTATAATACATTGTACACCTACCTTGATTTAATTGATACAATTCTAATATTTTATTGATTTCTTTTGTACCAATATTGACCAAATCAACAGCCAACACCAACAGCATATCATACCCTGCCTCATAACAGGATAAGATGCCACCCATAGGTCCCTGTGCTTTGTAAATGTCGATGACCACAGGATATTCATCATTTAATCCATTTGCTTGATTGGCATTGACAGATAGTATGATTTGATGACAAAAAGGATTAAGTAGATCGGCAGCGCGTTGATAAAGGAGTCGGTTATTGATACTGATAGATGATTTATCAAATCCCATCCTGCTGCTCTGTCCTCCCATCAAGACTACACCAGTCAAATTACTACGAAATACGTTGCCCTCCAGCATAAACATTAAATCCTGTCTTCTTCAAAAACCCAACTAAGGTCATACCAATGGATACGGATAACTCGACTGCCAAACTCGAAGGTGCACCAACAGCTACAATCAACGGTATCCCAGCCATTGATGCCTTCTGTACCAATTCAAAACTGGCTCTCCCACTCAATAACAGTAGGTGATCAGCTAATGGTAAACGATCAGCCATCAAAGCATGCCCAATCAATTTATCCAGTGCATTATGTCTTCCTACGTCTTCGCTGTGATATCTATACTCTCCAGCCAATGAAAATAAGGCACAAGCGTGGATCCCACCAGTCATTTCAAATGATTGCTGTACATTGAGGAGCTTTTCTTGTAGTGATAGCAAAGTCTCTGCATTGACGGTTACATCATTGGATGGGGGCATAAAACTACTTTTGGTTTTTATGTCATCCACCTCGACTTTACCACATACACCGCAGCTCGAATTACTAAGAAAATTTCTAGACGCCTTACTAATATTAGTTTTCATGGCTTCGTCCTCGATGATGATATTGACGGTATGCTCATCCTCTTGTACGGCATCTAAAACTACCTGGTAAGACTTGATCATACCCTCTGTCAACAAGAAGCCCAATGCTAATGCTACATCATCTCCAGGAGACCTCATAGTGATGGTGAGTGGGCTATGGTTTATTTTGATTTGTAGTGCATCTTCAGCTGCTACGAAGTCATTACAAAATTCATACTTGCCAGATTTGTATTTTGAAATGGAAATTTCTTTGATCTGAAAATCATGTCTCCTCTTATCAATCATAGGAAGTAATAGTTGACTGAGGATTGGGGAAAAGGTCTGACTCATCTTCATTTGGTCTAGGTTTTAAGCACTGAAAATCCTTTTCAATAAGTATATATAAATCATCAGCAGAATGATCAAATCCTACGCGTTCATCAATGTCCCAGTGATTGATCATTTTTTTGGGGATATAAACTGATATCGTTTGATCTTCAAACTGGGCATAGATCTGAGGTACATTTTTACTTATTATTCTATAAGTGAGATGATTATTTCCAATTTTACATTCAGTGGATACCTCTCCAAGTTTGACCAATTGTGATATCTCGGCTTGTGCCAATCTTAAACGAAGGCTATTGCCATTTATCCGTATTTTCATCTTATGTTTGAATATTTAGCTTGTAAAATTACATCAAAAAATCAATATTCAAGCGTAAAATTGAACTTTGAACCACTGATAAAATTACTATTGTAATAAAATAATACCTAAAAACAGGGTCAGCATTTATCTCCTAACCGACTAAAGTCGAATATTTTATATGAAATATTAAAAAATAAATAAAAAACCTTTACTTTTGGTATCTCGCTCTAAAAGTGATAGGCGATTTCTAATACTTTTTGCATAAAAATGATACTTAAAAGTGCTTTTATTACTGGACTCTTGTGCTTTTTAAACCTAGTTGATGCCCAAAAGTCTTTTCAACCCAAGCAAGTAGATACTGAGTGGAAAGGCATTGTGTATAGAAACGAGACCACTGGAAATATCACACTGCACACAAATGGCTACTCAATAGCTTATAACACTGGGAAAATCAAAACCTACTATAAGACCAATTACTATCATTTTGAGTTGGGGTATATGACTGATCCAAGAGAGCAGAAACAAAACAGAAATGTTCAGAATTCTTTCAGTAGAGTATCCCAATCATTCAAATTTGGTAAGCAAAACTATATGTATGCTTTGCGAGCGGGCAAAGGTACTAAAAGGCTGATCACAGACAAGGCCAAACGTAAAGGAGTAGCTATAGGGTACAATTATGAAGCTGGCCCATCTATAGCCATTCTAAGGCCATATTATTTGGAATTGATCTATAATTTTGAAGAAAATGGCAACTATTACAATGAATTGAGAGTAGAAAAATATTCAGAGGACAATGCTGCTAAGTTTTTGGACTACAATTCAGTTTTTGGCGGAGCATCAGGTGGATGGAGTGAGTTGAGTATAGTGCCTGGAGTACAGGGTAAGTTAGGATTGTTCTTTTCATTGGGAGCATTTGAAGAATACTCAAAATCATTGGAAATAGGCATCATGGGTGATTTTTACATTCGTAAGATACCCATCATGGTAGAGACCGAAACCATCAGTGCTAAACCATATTTTTTAAACTTTTATGCTACATTTGAGTTTGGTAAAAGGACAAATTGATACAGTAAAAAATATTTAATAAAGTGGTTGACTTACCTATAATACCAAATTTACCCACAGAGGTCAAGAAGAAAAAACCTGATTGGCTAAGAGTAAAATTGCCTATAGGAGAAGATTACAGAAAAGTGCGTAATCTAGTTGATAATTACAAACTCCATACTATATGCCAAAGCGGCAACTGTCCAAATATGGGCGAATGTTGGGGCGCAGGTACCGCTACTTTTATGATTTTGGGCAATGTGTGTACAAGGAGTTGCAACTTTTGCGCAGTCAAAACTGGCAAACCAAGCGAATATGACGAAGATGAACCAAGGCGCGTGGCAGAGGCTATCTTCCTCATGAAAGTAAAACACGCTGTCATTACCTCTGTCAATAGAGATGAACTTAAGGATAGAGGTGCAGAGATTTGGCATCAGACTGTAAAAAAAGTGAAGGAGTTTTCGCCTGAGACTACCATTGAAACATTGATACCAGATGTAAAAGCATCATGGGATGCTTTAGAAAGAATGATAAGCCCTGGTCAAGAAGTAGTCTCACACAATATGGAGACCGTCGAAAGCCTCTACCGAAAGGTCAGGCCACAAGCCAAATACGAAAGATCATTGGAGCAGATAAAAAGAACCAAAGAATATGGTAAACGCACCAAATCTGGAGTGATGGTAGGTCTCGGAGAATCCAAGGCTGATATGCTAAAAATCATGGATGACTTAGCAAATTATGGGTGCGATGTGTTGACTATCGGCCAATATCTGCAACCTACCAAAATGCACATTGAAGTAGCAGAATTTGTACATCCTGACACTTTTGCCATGTACAAAGAAGAGGGGATAAAACGTGGATTTTCATTTGTCGAGTCAGGACCTTTGGTGCGTAGCTCTTATCACGCTGAGAGACATTTGTAAAGTTTGAAAAAAAAATACTAAATAAATTGTATAGTTTGAATAAGAATTATATTTTTGCACCGCATTTGTAAAACTTAATCCATTAGATTGGATTTTAATATACAGATTGCCCCCTTAGCTCAGTCGGTTAGAGCGACGGACTGTTAATCCGCAGGTCCCAGGTTCAAGTCCTGGAGGGGGCGCGAAGCCAATCAGCGATGATTGGCTTTTTTTTTGCAATATGCAATTGCTTTTGATGAATTGAAAAATAATTAATGTGTTGGATGTTACCTATTTATCCTGCATTTGAAACTAAAATGCAGGTAGTCAAGATACCAATGCCATTGCCTTCATCATTACATTAATTTCTGCTGTTTTCATATCCTTTACTTTCACTTTAATACTTCTCATGATATTAATTCAAGCACATTCTATATAACAGTAGACACCTCTTTTCCTTCTGCTTACGAATAGCTTTAGGCCTTTGCTATCCCAAAGCATACCGACCCACAATTTGATCAATGCTTATGATTGTCTTATTTTCTAAATATATCTTTCAAATGCTACGCCCTTTATATCTTCTTTATATACACATCTTTATTAAGATTTTCGGTTCATGGCCCTTCCTAAAAAACGAAAAATCTCTAAAAATGGCGATGATCACGGAAAGATTTGAAAAATGACGAAGTAGAATTAGTTTAGAATCTCATTTACTCTTGATACCCCACATGTGACTATTGCTTTTCATCGGCTGATTTGTCAGTGACTATCATTCTAAGTTATTATATCTTTTTTTAACACAAAAAAAGCCCCTAGTCTAAATGACTAAAGGCTTTTGTATTTTGAAGGCGAATTAACTATTAGTTTATGCTCCCGAAGATACTTTATTAAGTTTCATTGACTTTATCAATTGATTTTTGCCATCGAACAGCCTAATGATGTACAAGCCTGATTTCAGCTCACCGATTTCGTGCTGAGCATTATTATAGTGATAAAATGATTTTACTTCTCTGCCAAAGATGTTATAAACTCTGATCTTTTCTACCTTGGTATCATTGCTGATCTGAAAATACTCTGATGCTGGATTTGGATAAAGTTTGATATCTAATGGCACCACAACATCTTTTGAGCTATTAAAGCAATTGTTTATATTGATGGTTGTCCTATATAATTCTTTCGTTAAAGCTTTATCCCCATACAAAATCAATTTTAATATTGTACAACCTGCAATATTTTCTGGTCTAAAATGAAATTCAAGTTTCATATCTCCTGTAGCCCATTCATTGGCCACAACAGCATTGTCTTTATTGCAATTATAGCAAAAATTATTATCACAAATATAGGTACACCAACCGTTTTTCCATGTTGATGTATCTTTTACCAACTTCCAATACATTTCGTAAGTAGTATCATTCTCATTTTTCAAGTGAATATTTAGCTTAACATCAGAGCTATCTACAGGTGCATTCACTTTGAGAGATGCAGGCGAATGAGAAATTTGTGCCTGTACTGCCATCATCCACGTTAATATAATAAATGTAAAAAATATTCTCATGTGTTATTGATTTAATGGGTTAAACTCCTGTGATATTCTTGTGCAACTTGATAGATTTGATGACCTTATTTCTCTCGTCCAATAGCTTGACAATATACATACCTGACTTCAAATCAGACACTTCATGTTGAGCATTATTGTAGTGGAAATAACTTTTCACTTCTTTACCAAACATATTATACACCACCACTTTTCTTATATTCAATCCATTGGTAATTTGAAAATAATCAACAGTCGGATTTGGATATACCTTGATATCTTCAGACACACCATCTATTGGTGACTGATTTGATCCTGCATAACTCTGCGCGCTTCCTGTCCCTATCGAAACCAGAAAGATACAGATTAAAAAAAGAAATATGCGTACTCTTCTATCCATAAACAAACCTTTAATTTGGCAAATTTATTGAAAATATTGTTTCAGTGTACTTAAAAAAGTGTTAAAGTTTATATTTTGATTAAATTTGTCTTACAATTGACAATTTTGGACATAAAATAAGTCATTTTTGGACAATATATATTAATTTTATTTATAATATCAAAATGCTATTGTAACTAATGATGCAGGTTAAAAAAGAAATATTTTCTCAATTTTTTGACAATAATGCAGTCTATTTATACACAATTTCTACTCCTGACAATGAATCTGTCCAAATTACAAATTTCGGTGGTATTGTCCACTCATGGTTCTGTAAAGACAAAAGTGGAATTCTTGCTGATATCCTTTTAGGATGCCAATCCATACCTTATTATTTGGATCGTCATCCGTATTTTGGATCCATCATAGGCCGATACGCCAATCGAATCGCTCATGGCAAATTTTCATTAGATGGCAAAACCTATACTTTAACTACTAACTTGGGGCATCATCATTTGCATGGTGGCCACCATGGCTTTGATAGAAAAGTGTGGTCTTCTGAGATACTTGAATACGACAATCAAGTAAAACTCATACTTAGATCTACAAGTTGTGACGGCGAAGAAGGTTATCCATAAGCAATTTAAAACATCAAAACAATATATACATATACTGCTCATAATGAATTAATTATAGAGTACTTTGCCAATTCTGATCAATCTACACCTATCAATTTATCCAATCATTGTTATTTCAACCTATCTGGACATCAAAACGAAACAATTCGATCATTTAGTAAACATCAGATCACAAGCTATCACAGCAGCCGATGACGAGTCCATTCCCACTGGACACATCATAAAAATTAAAATACTATTTGGATTTTTTTCATCCTTACCTTTATCCAAAGGCCTTTGATATTCTCTCTACAGATTTGATACCTACCAAAGGGTATGATCATAATTATATATTAGATGCAGAGCCTCTCACTTAGCAGCAGCGATTGTGATACATCCTACTTCCGGTCGTAGATTAAGTATATATACTGATCAACCAGCTATACAACTTTATACTGGCAATTGGCTTTCAGGTGTCAATGGAAAATATGGAACTTACAGAGACTATAGTGGACTGTGTTTAGAAACTCAGCATTTTCCAGACTCGCCCAATCATCCTACTTTTCCCAATACCATATTGCGCCCTAACGAACAATATTATTCCAAAACAACTTATAAAATGGATGTCAAGGAAGAATTTTAACTCCAGAAGCTAAGAATTTTAATTCTGTTCTTGGCTCTGTTATCTTTGCAATTTCTTCTGGAGTCAAGCCTTCGTCTTCGGCAAAATGTTTCAATTCATCCACAGATGTTTCTTCAATATATGCTTTGCCCTGCATGACTACTTTTTTTCCTGCCAGATCTTTGGGCATAAAAAAACCATAATCCAAAAATTCGACAAACATTTCTTGGCTTTGATTAGGTTGATCAGATGTTATGTTCATCCAGCAGCCTTTGGCTTGGCAAACGCCTGTTACTTTGCCAAAAACTTTTGTAATCAACGAATCTTTCCCATTCATCTCGGTCAACATATTGTCAAAAGAAATCATACCTATCGTATCAATCGCAGCGCCAAACTGGTCATTTTTTTTTGATGCATCTCCTTTGGATGATTGATTTTTGCAGCCAAAAGCTGTCAACAATATGCAGATTGAAAATATAAATGTTAACTTGTTCATAAAATTGTGATTGAAAATAATAATTTAATGAATTAAAAAGTTTTAGATATTAATCAAAAAAATAAAGCATCACCTTACCTTTACACTGTATTAAACCGTAAAATTTCAGGTTCATGTTGATATCGTTGTTTAGATTTTTTGTGAGTATGCCGTTAATCATGATGACCTTATATGTCCATGCATCATGCATTAGCGGCAATTGTTATAATGGCAAAGGTACATTTATATTTAAGGATGGATCCAAATATGGCGGAAGTTTTTTGAGGGGCAAACCACATGGACAAGGCACTTATCATTATAAAGATGGCAGTGTCTATACTGGGTCATTTCATCAAGGTCTTAAACACGGCTTGGGTAAGATGACATTCAAAAGTAAAGATGTCTATACCGGGCATTTCGAAAAAGGCACCATATCAGGTGAAGGAAAAATGACATACGCTAATGGTGATATTTATTTGGGTATATGGCAACAAGGAAAATTTAATGGCTTGGGCAAATATCTTTTTTCAAATGGAGATCGCTACGAAGGAACTTTTGTAAATGGCTCATTTACAGGTACAGGCAGATTTACAAAGACTGATGGCACTTATTATGAAGGTGAATGGTTGGAGAATAAGAAAAACGGCAACGGAAAGTCCTATAAAAATGGTGAATTGACCAATACATTTTTTAAAATGGATGTTTTGGTGGATGAAAACAATACAAAAGTGTCAAGTGAATCGAATTTTCCACTCAATAATTCTAAAAAATTCGAGAATGACGTCCTTATAAATTGTAATGATGAATATTGTCATAATACAAAAGGCAAACTAACTTACAAAGACGGTTCGGTATTTACTGGAGATTTTATCAACGGCAAAGGTGAAGGTTTAGGTAGCTGCAAATATGCCAATGGTGATTATTACGAAGGTGGTTGAAAAATCATGCACCACATGGTCAAGGTACTATGCACTTTGCAAAAGGCAATATCTATGCGGCAATCTGGGAAAACGGTGTTCCTAAACAGAAGATCAATTCACAATACCAAAATTCAATACCATCAACAGCATCAACCACTACTATCAAAAAAAGTGACAACACGACCAAAATATATGCTTTGATAGCTGGTGTTGCTACTTACAATCACATGCCATCCTTAAAATATACTGATGATGATGCTTATCATTTATATGCTTTCTTAAAAAGTCCAGAAGGTGGAGCTTTACCAGATGACAATATCAAAATCATAGTGGACGATGCAGTCACACGCAAGAGCCTTTTGCAAGAATTAAATACAATGACGGCCAAAGCTGATGAAAATGATGTTGTATTGGTATATTTGTCAGGGCATGGATTGGATGGATATTATGTACCTAGCGATTTTGATGGTAGTAAAAATCAAGTTTCGTATGACGATATACTTGAAATCATCAACAACTCATCAGCCAAGCACAAATTATTCATCACCGATGCTTGTCACTCAGGGTCAATGATGGTTGCAGCTAGATCTCCGTACAATGTGGCATTAGAAAATTTTTACAGTGCTTATAATAGTGTCAAAGGCGGCACTGCTATCATGATGTCATCCAAAAAAGAAGAGGTTTCTCTTGAATACGGAGGCCTAAGGCAAGGGGTGTTTTCGCATTATCTTATCAAAGGCTTGAAGGGGTATGCAGATACAAATAAAGACAAACTGATCACCATTTCTGAATTGTATGATTACGTTTCGACCAATGTTGCTACCTACTCTGCCAATGCACAGCATCCTGTTATTATGGGAGATTATGATAATAATATGCCAGTTGCCTGGATTCGTCAGTGAAAAGGATAATTTTTCATAAGTCATTGATTTAAATCCATTTATCTTGTATAATTCAAATGGGCTTGATCCAGAATCACTAAGTTTGTTTAAAAAAAACATCATACCAGCTTCTTTAAAAAAAGGAGATACTGTAGCACTGATTGCACCTGGAAGTCCTATCAAGCCAGAAAAATTTCAAATAGCTATTGCCAATATTGAATCATTGGGTTTAGTGCCAAAATATACTGATATGGTATTTAAAAAATATGGATATTTGGCTGGCATTGACCAAGAAAGGTTAGATGATTTTCACCAAATGGTTTCTGATCCTACTGTGAAGGCTATTTGGTGTCTAAGAGGAGGATATGGTTGTACAAGGTTGCTTCATCAACTTGATTTTAACCTTATCAAAAATAACCCCAAAATCATCATTGGGTATAGTGATATTACGGCATTACTTATAGCTATTTATCAAAAAACAAAAATTGTCGGATTTCATGGCCCAGTAGCCATTTCTGACTATTTTACTACATATTCAAAGCTAAATATTGAAAACATACTCTTCAAAAGAGAAGTAGATAGCTTCAAAATATGGTATCAACCTCAGACTGACCCCAAATATAAAGATCATAATTTCATCATCAATCATGGCAAGGCTTCAGGTCGGCTTACTGGTGGCAATCTATCACTTTTGGTCAATCTGCCTGGTACAGAGTTTGCTCCAAGATATAAAGGCAAGCTTGTTTTTATCGAAGATGTAGGCGAAAAACCATATAGAATTGATAGAATGTTGACCTATCTATTGGCAGCAACAGACCTAAAAGATGCTGCTGGGATCATTTTAGGTATATTTGTAGATTGTGAATCAAAAGATGATGATTCTCTTTCACTACAGCAAGTATTGATGGATAGGCTTTCAATACTAGGTGTCCCTTGTTTTTATGGGTTTACCTTCGGTCATGTAAGGGATATATGTACTTTCCCTTTAGGTATTGATGCACAAATGGATACTAGTGATATGAGTGTCACCTTACTAGAACAAGCTGTAAAATGATGGTATTAATCCATCCGTTAACATGGTCATGATTGGATATATATACTTAGTTTTAACTATAATTTTTGAAACAGCGGCCATTATCCTCATGAAAATGGCTGATGGTCCAACTAATAAAAAATATCTTATTTTGGGATCAATTTGTTACACTGCAACATTTTTCTTACTGACTATGGCGCTGAAGCATTTACCAATGGGCTACACCAATGCCATTTGGGCTGGCTCTAGTACACTTTTAGTTTATGTTGCAAGTATGTATTATTTTGACGAAAAAACAAATTTTATAGAATTGATCTTCCTCCTTTGTATCATCATCGGATTGATAGGTTTGAATTTCCTTCAAAAAGGGAAATAAACTACAAATAAGGATACTTAATATCACAAAGCATTAGTCCGTCAGGTGGCACTGACCAATTCATATCTAGTTTCTTTTTTGAAGTAAGAGCATCTCTCACTTCTTGCATACTCACTACGCCTCTTGATACATTCAAACACATACCCACCACCAAGCGAATCATCCCTCGCAAAAATCTGTCTGAAGTTATCCTATATTTGAAACTATGTCCATCTTGCACCCAGAAACTCTCACTGATACTGCAAAGGGTTGTTTTGACGTCACTCTTAGATTTGCAGAATGTTTCAAAGTCATGAAAGTCTAAAAGTAAAATAGCTGCTTCATTCAATTTGGCTAAAATTGGAGTATCATAAGTATAATAAAATGACTCATGCTCAAAAGGTAGTTTTGCAGTGTGTAAGGTATATTGATATGCTCTAGATATTGCGTCAAATCTTGCATGTGCAGTATCGTGTACAGGCAAGATATCATGTATTGCTATGTCATCTGGTAGCATCCTATTCATTTTGTACATTAATGCCACTACATCCAAATTTGACGCATCAAAATGGGCAAAATAATCTCTTGCGTGTACTCCAGCATCTGTCCTTCCACAACCAGTTAGTTCGACTTTCTCCTGCAAAAGAGTTCTTAATGACTCCTCGATCATACCTTGCACCGTGATTGTACCAATATGGGGCTGTATTTGCCAACCATTATACCTACTACCCTGATAGGAGAGTCTGATGAAATACCGTGACATTCTTAAATATTCACTGAAAAAAAAAGGGAAAACAAATTTATTTTGCTTTCCCTTATAATTATCATTATATAATAAATCTTATTCTTCTTCTGATTTTGCTTGATCGGCTATTTCAGGAGCAGTTGTAGCGACAGATGTTGCCGTGGCTGCAGCCGCTGCAACAGTTCCAGCATCTATATTCGATTTTCTACGGCTTCTTCGTGTAGTTGCTGCCTTTGCAGTACCTGTTTTGGCTTTCAATACATCATTGAAATCAACTAATTCGATCATAGCTGTTTCAGCGCCGTCTCCCTTTCTGAATCCTGTTTTAATGATCCTACAATATCCTCCTGGTCTGTCAAAAATTTTAGGTGCTACTACATCAAACAACTCTTTAATTACGTCTTTATTTTGCAAATATGAAAATGCAATCCGACGTGAATGTGTTGTATTATCCTTAGCCTTGGTCAAAAGTGGCTCGATATGCACTCTCAAAGATTTAGCTTTCGCCAATGTTGTATTGATTCGTTTGTGCAAAATTAATGAATTGGCCATATTGAGCATCAATGCATCTCTGTGACCTTTCTTCCTACCTAAATGGTTAAATTTTTTACCGTGTCTCATTTAAAAAAAATCATTTTGTACCACTATTGTCTGTCCCCACTTCGACCTTGGGTCATATACAAACAACGTTTTATACTATTAATAAATATTCATCCTAATGGGTCGAAACGATTACTCTTCGTCCAATTTGTATTTGGAAAGATCCATACCAAAGGTAAGACCCTTTTGTTGTAATAACTCTTCGATTTCTACTAAAGACTTTTTACCAAAATTTCTGAATTTCAATAATTCATGCATATCGAATTTGACCATTTCACCCAAAGAATTGATTTTCGCAGCTTTGAGACAATTGTATGCTCTCACTGACAAATCCAAATCTTCAAGGTTTGTCTTCAACAATTTGCGCATGTGCAATATATGTTCATCTACTATATTATCTTCTCTTGAAGACGAGTCATTAAATGTGATATTTTCATCAGTAATCAACATCAAATGCTGAATCATGATCCTTGATGCTTCCTTCAGTGCTTCCTCAGGATGAATAGTGCCATCTGTCTTCAACTCTATGGTCAACTTCTCATAATCGGTACGTTGTCCCACCCTTGTACTTTCTACCTTATAGGCCACTTTCTTGATAGGAGTATAAATAGCATCTACAGGGATAACGCCAATTGCTGCATCTTTTGGTAGATTCTCATCAGCAGGCACATATCCTCTGCCTTTGGTGACGGTAAACTCTATTTCTAATGTAACGTTTGGCTCTAATGTACAAATGTATAATTCAGGGTTCATGACTCTGAATGCATTAGTATTTGTCTCTATGTCACCAGCCAAAAACTGATCTTTGCCAGAGATTGTAACATAAAGTTTTTCCTCTTCGGAGCCTTCAGAGATAGCCATTGGCTTAAGTCTGATTTGCTTCAAATTAAGGATTATATCTACCACATCTTCAACTACGCCTTTAATAGTAGAAAATTCGTGATCAACACCAGCTATCCTTACGGCAGAGATGGCATATCCTTCTAGTGAAGACAAAAGTACTCTTCTTAACGAATTGCCAATAGTCTGGCCAAAACCAGGTTCTAATGGTTTAAATTCAAAAACACCTTCAAAATCATCAGCCTTTTGAAGAAGGATTTTATCAGGTTTCTGAAAATTTAGAATACTCATTATGATAATTTTTCGGAAATTTTTAAAAAAAGGATAGGCTACCCATGTAGGATAGCCATTATTTATTATTTAGAATACAATTCTACAATCAATTGTTCGTTGATATTTTCTGGTATCTTTTCCCGTTCAGGATGAGCTAAGTATCTACCTTCCATCTTATCACTATTCCACTCGATCCAACCATAAGATCTAGAACCATCTCTTTTGGCAGTGACATTTGACTTGATGATATCAACATTTCTTGACTTTCCTCTCACTGCTACTACAGCACCTGGTTTCAATAACATAGAAGGAATGTTGCACAAAACACCATCCACGAGAATATGTCCATGCGATACCAATTGTCGGGCTGACCTTCTGGTCTTACCTATACCCATTCTATAGACTACATTGTCCAATCTAGATTCTAACAACTGTAAAAGTATCTCACCAGTTACACCAGATTTAGCAGCTGCTTTTTCAAACAAATTACGGAATTGTCTCTCCAATACCCCATAAGTATATTTGGCCTTCTGCTTTTCCATCAATTCTAAAGCATAATCTGTTCTTTGCTTACGCTTTTTCATTGCTCCATGTTGTCCTGGAGGATATTTTCTTTTCTCGTATGCCTTGTCGTAACCAAAAATTGGTTCACCAAATGCTCTTGCCTTCTTAGTAGTAGGACCTGTATATCTTGCCATTTTAAATGGTATTTTTTAAATCTAAAATTAAACTCTTCTTTTCTTGGGTGGTCTGCATCCGTTGTGCGGTACAGGAGTCATGTCTTTTATTCTCAATACCTTGATACCGGAAGTATCGATGGCTCTGATGGCAGACTCTCTACCTGCACCTGGACCTTTTACATAAACCTCCACGCTCCTCAAACCAGCTTCATAAGCAGTGGCTGATGCAGTGTTGGCAGCCATTTGCGCTGCATAAGGTGTGTTTTTCTTGCTACCTCTAAAACCAGACTTTCCAGCTGAGCCCCAAGAAATAACTTGACCAGATTTATTGGTCAATGAAATAATTATATTATTAAAAGATGCATGAATAAATGCCAAGCCGTCTGACTCAACCTTTACAACTCTCTTTTTACTGACTTTTTTACCTTTGGCCATAATATTATTAATTAACTATTATTTAGTTACTTTCTTTTTATTTGCGACTGTCTTCTTCTTACCCTTACGAGTACGAGCATTGGTTTTTGTACTTTGACCACGTACTGGCAAGCCTTTTCTATGTCTTAGTCCACGATAGCAAGCAATATCCATCAATCGCTTGATACTCAATTGTACCTCGCTTCGAAGTTCACCTTCTACCCTGTACTCATCTTGAATATACTTGGATATAAATTTGATATTGTCATCAGACCAGTCTTGCACTTTTGTGTCTTCAGACACGCCAGCGGCTGCTAGAATATTTTTAGCTAAGGTTGGACCTATGCCATAAATGTACGTTAAACCTATAACGCCTCTTTTATTTCTTGGTAAATCTACACCTGCAATACGTGCCATATTATATATATTAACCTTGTCTTTGTTTAAATTTAGGGTTCTTCTTATTAATAATATAAAGCTTCCCCTTCCTTCTTACGATCTTGCAATCTACAGATCGTTTCTTGATTGATGCCTGTACTTTCATTGTAATACGACTTTTAAACTTTTATTTATAACGGTAGTTAATTCTACCTCTTGATAAATCATACGGAGACATCTCAACAGCGACTTTATCGCCAGGAAGTATCCTAATATAATGCATTCTCATCTTGCCAGATATAGTAGCGGTGATAGATGCCCACTCTCTAATCTAACGCGAAACATAGCGCGTTTGAAAGCGCTTCCTCTATTATCCCATCTAACTTAATAAGGTCTTGTTTTGCCATTTTTTAAATTGGAGCGCAAATATCTAAAAATTTATTGAGATATCCACTATTTCTGGATTATTTTTAACTTCCAAATCAATGAGACTGTGATCAGATAGTACATCAGGTCCATTCTTTTTTACTGCTACCGAATGTTCGAAATGTGCAGATGGTTTGCCATCTCTAGTCAATATTGTCCATCCATCATTCAATTGTTTTACTGACTTACTGCCCATGTTGACCATTGGCTCGATTGCTATTACAATTCCTTCTTTAAGTAAAGGTCCTTTACCTTTAACACCAAAATTTGGTACTTCTGGATCTTCATGCAAAGCCCTACCTACTCCATGACCAACTAACTCTCTAACGATACCGTAACCATGCACTCTTTCGCAAAAAGACTGAATAGCAAAACTAATATCTCCAATTCTATTTCCTACTATGGCTGCTTCAACTCCTTTAACCAACGCCTCTCTCGTCACTCGCAAAAGCTTCTTACTATCATCAGAGACATTTTGAAATGCAAATGTAAACGCCGCGTCTCCATAAAAACCATTCAAAACAACACCACAATCTATAGAAACTAAATCACTTTCACTAAATGCCTTTTCAGATGGTATTCCATGTACAACTGCGTCATTTAATGACATACATAATGATGCAGGAAATCCTCTATACCCTTTGAATGCAGGTATTCCACCATGATCTCTGATAAAGCTCTCAGCTTTTTTGTCAACAGTCTTTCCGGTTTCTCCTACTTTTAGTAAACCGCCAATATATGCTAAAGTTTTACTGACTAAAAGATTGCTCTCTCGCATCAGCTCAATCTCCTCATTCGTTTTATAATAAATCATACAGGGAATTACATACCAGTACCGATAGTTATACCCTGAGATGATCTACCTTGAATCTTTCCAGATTTGACCAAACCATCATACTTTCTCATCAATAAATAACTTTCAATCTGTTGAAGAGTATCTAAAACCACACCTACTAAGATCAATAATGATGTACCACCGAAAAAGTATGCAAATGCTGAATTTACACCAGCAAATGAAGCAATAGCAGGAAGAATAGCAATCAATCCGATAAAGATGGCTCCAGGCAAAGTAATGCGTGTCGTCAAAGTATCAATATAATCTTGAGTATCTTGACCCGGTTTGATGCCAGGAATGAATGAATTCATTCTTTTAAGGTATTCTGCATATTGCTGTGGATTTACAATCAATGCTGTATAAACATAAGTAAATATAACAATCAGAATAAAGAACACTACATTATAAGCCAATGAAAATGGATCATTCATTGCTAACAAAGCATTGCTCTGTACACCAGAATTACCAGCTGCCCATTGTGCCGCAGTAAGTGGTAAAAACATAATAGCTTGTGCAAAAATGATAGGCATCACACCAGCAGCACTCAACTTCAAATTGATAAAATCATTAGCACCACCTGCGTCACCTGCTGCTCTACCTACCATACGTTTTGCCGCTTGTATAGGAATTTTACGCACTCCTTGTACTATCATAATAGTACCAATCACAATGAAGAAATAAACAATCAACTCAAGAATAAGTAAAATCAATCTATTATTGGAAACTTGTGCCAAAACTTCAGAGAAAAATGCTTGTGGCAATCTAGCTATGATACCCACCATGATCAATAAGGAGATACCATTTCCTATGCCCCTATCTGTTATTTTCTCACCCAGCCACATAGCAAAAATAGTACCAGTGGCAAGAATGATCATATTACTAAACCAAAATATTGTTGGGCTAATATTAGGATCTACAGCACCAGGAGAGCTTTTCAAGTAAAGTATGTAACCGCTACCTTGCACTAAAGTAATCAACAAAGTGAGAAACCTTGTAATTTGGTTGATCCTTTTCCTCCCAGATTCACCTTCTCTTTGTTGAAGTTTTTGGAAATAAGGTACTGCAAAACCCAATAACTGCACAATGATAGAAGCAGTAATGTAAGGCATAATACCTAAAGCAAAGATGGAACCTTGGTTGAACGCTCCACCAGTAAATGTATTGATCAGCTGGAGTAAGTCATTTGCCTTCTTGCCATCAGAAGCACTCATAAGAGCCATAGCGTTGACACCAGGTAAAACGATATACGATCCTAATCTATACACAGCCAAAACCAATAAAGTAAAAAGAATTTTATCTTTCAACTCCTTGATGCTCCATATATTTTTTAATGTTTCAAAAAACTTATTCATCTTGATATAGATTAAGCATTTACAGTTCCACCTGCAGCTTCAATTTTACTTTTTGCCGTCGCTGAAAAAGCGTCAGCCTGTACATTGAGTTTAACAGTTAACTCTCCATTTCCCAAAACTTTGACTTTATCACCTCTATTTATAATGCCTTCATTATACAAAGCTACTTTGGTGATATCTGTCAACCCATAATTATCATGGATTTCTTGAAGTCTTGACACGTTTAGTGCAATATAAGTTACATTGTTAATATTTTTAAAACCACGTTTTGGCAATCGCATTTGAATAGGCATTTGTCCACCTTCAAAAGCACGTTTATTTTTATTACCAGATCTGGCTTTTGCTCCTTTATGACCTTTCGATGCTGTTCCTCCTGAACCGCTACCTTCTCCACGACCTAATCTACCTTTTTCGGCTTTGACAGAACCTTTAGCTGGAGTTAAACTATGCAATTTCATTTGTATAAATTTACAATATTACTTAATAGAAGCAAAGCTCCTTAACACTCTTCTACTGTGATCAAATGTCTTACCTTGGCTACCATACCCATTATCTGTGGGTTGACTTCCTTAACTACTGGATTGTGAAGCTTTTTGATACCTAACGCCGTTATGGTATCTTTTTGTCTTTTGCTTCTATCGATCACACTTTTGATCTGTTATTTTTATATTTCCCATTGATATCGGAATTTTTATTACCCTTCGTAAACTTTATCTAAACTCATACCCTTTTGCTTCGCTACTAAGTGTGCACTTCTCATTTTTGAAAGCGCATCAATTGTGGCTTTGACAACATTGTGTGGATTGGAAGAACCTTGAGATTTGGCCAATACATTGTGTACACCAGCCATCTCCAAGACTGCTCTCATGGCACCACCAGCTATAACACCAGTTCCATCAGCAGCTGGTTTTACCAACACTTTACCAGCACCATATTTTCCCTTTTGTTCGTGGGGAACTGTGCCCTTGTGGATAGCAACCTTGATCATGTTTTTCTTAGCATCTTGTACTGCTTTCTGAATAGACTCAGAAACATCCAATGCCTTACCAAGACCATGACCAACAGAACCATTTCCATCTCCAACAACAACCAGAGCAGAAAAACTGAAAGTTCTACCACCTTTTGTTACTTTCGCTACCCTTGCTAAGTTGACAAGTTTTTCTTTAATTTCTGCCTCGCCTTGATTCACTTTTACTGGTGCTGACATATTATTATTTTTTTTAGAAAATTAATCCACCTTCTCTGGCACCATCTGCCAAAGATTTTACTCTACCGTGATATAAATATCCACCACGGTCAAAGACAACTTTGCTGATACCTGCTGCCTTAGCTTTTGATGCTAATATTTTGCCCACTTCGCCAGCTACATTTGATTTGTTACCGTCGATTTTGATCCCTTTAGAGCTCGCACTTGCTAATGTCACTCCATTCAAATCATCGATCAACTGGCAATAAATCTCTTTATTGCTTCTAAAAACTGAAAGTCTTGGTTTTTGATCCGTTCCATTTACCTTCTTGCGAATGCGGTATTTGACTCTCGTTCTATTATATAATTTGCTATCCATTTTTAAAAACTTAGGATTTAACTATTATTTTTTACCTGATGTTTTACCAGCTTTTCTTCTGATGATCTCACCAGCAAATTTCACACCTTTTCCTTTGTAAGGTTCTGGCTTTCTATAAGTCCTGATCTTGGCACAAATCTGACCCAAAAGCTGCTTATCAGTGCCCTCAAGAATAATTGTAGGTGCTTCCCCTTTCTCCATCTTTGTGGTCAACTTCACTTCAGAAGGTAACATAAATAAGATAGGATGTGAATAACCCATCACCAACTCTAATAGATTGCCAGTATTCGATACTCTGTAACCTACACCTATAAGCTCTAACTGTTTGGTAAATCCTTCAGATACACCAGTCACCATATTATTGATCAAAGATCTAGAAAGTCCGTGTACTTCTCTATGTCTTTTTTGATCAGTAGGCCTCTCTACAGAAAGAGAACCATCTTCAACTTTGACAGTGAGATCTGGGTTGATTTGCTCAGACAAGGTACCTTTTGATCCTTTGACAGTCACCAAATTACCTTTAGAGACATCAACACTCACACCATTAGGTATATTTATAATCGCTCTGCCTATTCTTGACATGACTTAAAATTTATACTTAATTAATAAACGTAGCAGATCAATTCACCACCGATATTCTCCTTTCTTGCTTTCTTATCTGTCATCAAGCCTTTTGATGTAGAAACGATTGCAATACCCAATCCATTGATTATCTTAGGCATTTCTTTAGCACCAGAGTACTGTCTTAGACCAGAAGTAGAGATTCTTCCTAGCTCTCTGATGACAGGTTTCTTGGTGATAGGATCATATTTTAATGCTATACTGATCATACCTTGCTTACCTGCTGCATCATCAAACTTGTACTTTAAAATATATCCATTTTCATAAAGTATTTCAGTTATTGCCTTCTTCATATTTGATGAAGGAATTTCTACCACTTTATGATCTGCCATCTGAGCATTTCTGATTCTCGTAAGGTAGTCTGCTATTGGATCTGTTACTATCATTTTATAATATACTAATCAATTATTAAATAATTACCAACTGGCTTTTGTCACACCAGGAATCAATCCTTCGTTGGCCATTTTTCTAAAGGTAACACGATTGATACCAAATCTGCGCATATATCCTTTAGGTCTTCCTGTCAACTTACATCTATTATGCAATCTAACTTTAGAAGAATTTTTTGGAAGCTTGTCTAAAGCTTCATAATCTCCAGCTGCTTTCAGCTGTTTACGAAGGTCCAAGTACTTAGCCACAAGCCTTTCCCTTTTGATTTCTCTAGCTATGATGGATTTCTTTGCCATGGATTTTAATTCTTTTGATTTTTGAAAGGTAAACCTAATTCTTTCAATAAAGCATATGCTTCAGCATCAGTTTTGGCAGATGTCACAAAAGTGATATCCATACCAGTGATCTTGCTGACCTTGTCTATATCTATCTCAGGGAAAATAATTTGCTCCTTAATACCAAGAGAGTAATTTCCTCTACCGTCAAAACTTTTATCGTTAATACCTTTAAAGTCTCTCACCCTTGGTAAGGCAACAGTCACCAATCTATCAAGGAACTCATACATCTGTCTGTCTCGAAGTGTCACCCTAGAACCTATGGGCATGAACTCTCTCAATTTAAAATTTGAAATAGATTTTGATGCTATTGTTGAAACTGCTTTCTGACCAGTGATCATTGTCATTTCGTTGACAGCATTGTCCACCATCTTTTTATCTTGAGTAGCTCCGCCAACACCTTGATTAACGCTAATTTTTAGCAGTTTTGGCACTTGCATCACCGTCTTATACCCAAACTGCTCATGCAATTTTGATACAATCTCTTCTCTATATTTTGTCTTAAGTCTTGGAACGTAACTCATTACTTAATAATTTCGCCTGATTTTTTTGAATATCTTACCAACTTTCCATCAACAAGCTTTCTACCCACTCTTGTCGGTTTACCAGTTTTGGCATCAATCAACATTAAATTTGAAATGTGAATAGGCGCCTCTATCTCATTGATACCTCCAGGATTGTCTTGGGTTGCTTTTGTGTGCTTTTTAACCATATTGACGTCTTCCACAATTGCCCTGTTTTCAGTAGGGAACATCTTTTTTACCTCGCCTGTTAATCCCTTATTGGAACCAGCAATTACCATTACTTTATCACCTTTCTTGATGCTTAATTTTGGTGCGAATCTCTTTGTTGGCATGACAAATAATTTATTTAATTAAAGCACTTCTGGTGCTAATGATACAATTCTCATATAATCACGATCTCTTAATTCTCGGGCTACAGGACCGAAAATTCTTGATCCTCTCGGCTCATCAGATGCATTCAATAAGACTACAGCATTGTCATCAAATCTGATATAAGAACCATCTTTTCTTCTTATTTCTTTTGATGTCCTGACGATAACGGCTTTGGTCACAGTACCTTTCTTGATACCAGTAGGTGTAGCTGATTTTACTGCAACAACAATCTTGTCTCCTACCGAAGCGTACCTTCTCCTTGTGCCACCCAAAACTCTGATACATAGTACCTCTTTTGCACCGCT
Organism: Saprospiraceae bacterium; assembly: GCA_046329385.1. Classification (GTDB taxonomy): domain Bacteria; phylum Bacteroidota; class Bacteroidia; order Chitinophagales; family Saprospiraceae; genus OLB9. The sequence continues at coordinate 15,731 of JAXLUT010000002.1, read as the reverse complement.
ATTATCTGCAACCTTTAATCTTGACTCTTGCTGGATCATGACTAATTATATTTTAAAATGTTATTTTGCTTTTTCTACTATTTCTACCAATCTCCAACTCTTATTTTTACTAAGTGGTCTGGTCTCTGTGATTTTTACTGTATCACCTTCGTTGCATTCGTTATTTTCGTCATGCACAAAGAACTTTTTTGACTTCTTCACAAACTTACCATAAATAGGGTGCTTTAATTTTCTTTCGATAAGCACAGTCACGGTTTTGTCCATTTTGTTGCTGGATACAACACCTATTCTTACTTTATTTAATAAATTATCAGTCATTGGACTTAAATTTTACAATTATTACTTTCTTCTTAATCTGATTTTGGATCGGCTTGCAACTTGTTCAGGCGTAAGAGTTTTGATTTCTCTTGCTCTCAATTCTGTTTGGAGACGAGCAATATCTTTCTTCAAACTCTTCAATTCTGAAGGATTTTGCAATCCTTTTGAACCATGATCAAACTTCATTCTACCCAAATCAGCCTTAGCTTGACTTAATTCTGCACCTATGCTTTCAGGTGTCATACTTTGAAGTTCTAAAAATTTCTTAGATGCCATATCAGCTATTTTAAAAGAATTATTCGCTAAAATCTGCTCTTACAACAGTTTTTGTTAATACAGGCAATTTTTGTGCCGCAAGTCTCAAGGCTTCAACAGCAATAGCTGAAGGAACACCATCTATCTCAAACATAATCAAGCCTGGTTTGACAACTGCTACCCAATGATCCAAAGCACCTTTACCTTTACCCATACGCACTTCTTGCGGCTTTTTGGTGATAGGTTTATCTGGAAATATTCTTATCCACACTTTACCTTCCCTTTTCATGTACCTTGTCAACGCAATCCTTGCAGATTCCAACTGCCTGTTGGTAATTCTACCAATTTCTAAAGACTTAAGTGCAAATGAACCGAATGAAATAGTACTACCTTTTACAGCGATACCTTTGGTTTTCATTTTATGCTGCTTCCTGTACTTCGTTCTTTTTGGTTGTAACATATCTTGTTGTCATTTAATAAATTACCTTTTTTGAAAAGTTCCGCAAAGGTAATACAATTTTATCAATAATGATTATCTTTTTTTATTGCCACCTTCTCTACGGTCGCCTCCCCTGCGGTCATTGCCGCCTCTTCTATCATCACCACCTCTTCTATCGCCTCTGTCTCCTCTTCTATCGCCTCTGTCTCTGTTGTCACTGCCAGTCTCATTGGCTTTGCTCATGCCTGCATTTGGTGAGAGGTCTCTCTTTTCTAAAACTTCTCCTTTACAAATCCAAGTTTTGATGCCGATCTTACCATATACCGTCAAAGCTTCTTTGATAGAATAGTCTATATCCGCTCTAAAAGTATGCAATGGTGTACGACCATCTTTAAACTCTTCGCTACGAGCCATCTCTGCACCGTTCAAACGGCCACTGACACGCACTTTGATACCTTCAGCTCCTGCTCTAATTGCAGACTGGATTGCCATCTTAATTGCTCTTTTATAATTGATCCTTGATTCGATTTGCTTTGCGATGGTCTCACCAACAATAGCAGCATCAATCTCAGGTTTTCTTATCTCAATAATATTGATCTGAACTTCTTTGCCAGTCAATTTTTTCAATTCCTCTTTTATGCGATCTACCTCTTGACCTCCTTTTCCTATGATAATACCTGGTCTTGATGTATGCAAGGTAACAGTTACTCTTTTGAGTGTTCTTTCAATAACGATTTTTGAAATGCCACCCTTTTGAATTCTCGCATTAAGGTAAACTCTTATTTGTTCATCTTCTACGACTTTCTGACCAAACTCTTTGCCACCAAACCAACTAGAATCCCATCCTTTTATGATGCCTAGCCTGTTACCGATTGGATTTGTCTTTTGACCCATGAAATTGGATTTTAATATTTTTTATTCTTCAATTTTAACTTTATTCTCCACCACTACAGTCACGTGATTCATACGCTTTCTGATCCTATTGGCTCTACCATGAGGTGCAGGTCTGAATCTCTTAAGAACAGATCCACCATCAACAAAGGCAGTTTTTACAAACAATTTATAATCTTCAGGATTGCTTTCGTCTGCTTTATTTGCCCAGTTAGAAACAGCTGAAAGAACTAATTTCTCCAACCATACTGCTGCTTCTTTATTTGTATATTTCAATAAATTCAAAGCATCATCTACTGACTTACCTCTGATATTGTCAACGACTAATCTCATTTTTCGAGCTGACATCGGACAATTTCTTAACTTCGCAAGTGCTTCCATGTTTTTTATTATTTGCTTTTGCTTACTTTAAAATTTATTTTTTACCTCCATGACCTTTGAAAGTCCTTGTAGGTGAAAACTCACCCAACTTGTGACCTACCATATTTTCAGTCACAAAAACAGGAACAAATGTCTTACCATTATGAACTGCAATGGTCTGACCTATCATATCAGGAATGATCATTGATGCTCTTGACCAAGTTTTGATTACTGATTTTTTATTAGACTCATTTGCCTTAACTACTTTCTCAAGTAATTTGAAATGTACATAAGGTCCTTTTTTAATTGATCTAGCCATCTTATGATCTTATTTCTTACGTTTAGATATTATTAATTTTGAAGAAGGTTTATTGACACTTCTTGTTTTCTGACCCTTAGCCATGATACCAGTACGAGATCTTGGATGTCCTCCAGACGCTCTACCTTCTCCACCACCCATTGGGTGATCCACAGGGTTCATCGCTACACCTCTTACTCTTGATCTCTTACCAAGCCACCTACTTTTGCCTGCTTTTCCTAAAACCTCTTGACCATGATCTGGATTTGAAGCCCTACCAATGACAGCCTTACAAGTGAGTAAGATTCTCCTGACTTCACCAGAAGGCAATTTTACAATTGCATATTTCCCCTCTCTACCCATCATGGTTGCATAAGTGCCTGCACTTCTTGCCAATGCAGCACCCTTGCCAGGTGACATTTCTATAGCATGTATATCAGTACCCAAAGGTATTGCTGAAAAGTACATGGCGTGACCCAATTCTGGCAAAGCTTTTTCACCAGCCATCACAATGTCCCCCACTTTTACTTTATCAGGAGCTATGATATATCTCTTCTCACCATCTGCATATACAACTAATGCAATAAAGCAAGTTCTATTTGGATCATATTCAATGGTAGATATTTTACCAGGTATACCCTCTTTATCTCTTTTAAAATCGATGATTCTATACTTTCTCTTGGCTCCACCACCAATTTGACGCATAGTCATCTTTCCAGTATGGTTTCTACCACCTGATTTATCCAAACCTACAGTAAGGCTTTTCTCAGGCCTTGAGGTGGTCAACTCAGAGAAATCAACAGATACTTTCTGTCTTAGTCCTGGTGTGATCGGATTAAATTTCTTGATTCCCATTGCTTTTGCTTTAAAAAATTAAGCTATTATTCTTCGTTGCTTCCGTAAATGTCTAACTCTTCGCCTTCTGCCAAGGTAACGTAAGCCTTTTTATATGCACTTACACTCCCTCTCACTACGCCACTTCGAGTATTCCTTGATTTTAATTTGGCAGGGACAATCACGGTATTGACTGCTACCACATTTGTTGTAAACATTGCTTCAACAGCCTTCTTAATTTCCAACTTATTGGCACTCTTTTCAACAACAAAAGTATATTGATTCCCCTTTGAAGTCAATTTTTCAGACTTCTCAGACATGATCGGTTTTATTATAATACTTCTAGACATTTCTGATAAATTTTATTGCTCGTAAGCAGATGAAAGGTGCTTAACTGAACTTTCTGAAATAATAACAACATCAGACTTAATGATTTCATAAGTGTTGCTATCCTTGACAGATTGTACTTTCACTTTTGGTAAATTTCTACCTGACAAATAAACATTCTCATTATGGTCTACAGTCAACATCAATGATCTTCCTTCTACTTGTAAATTGGTCAAAATGTTTTTGAACTCCTTGGTACTTGGTGTAGCAATGTTGAAATCTTCAATAACTATTAAACCACCATTTGCAAACTTATCAGAGTAAGCTGAATTCCTTGCCAACTCTTTCACTTTCTTATTCAACTTGAATGAATAATTGCGTGGTTTTGGGCCAAATACTCTACCACCACCTCTGAAAACTGGAGATTTCATCGAGCCTGCTCGCGCAGTACCGGTACCTTTTTGTCTCTTCAATTTTTTGGTAGTACGAGCTATTTCCCATTTTTCCTTAGACTTATGTGTACCTTGTCTTTGAGCCGCATTGTATTGTTTAACTGCCAAATACACAGCATGTGCATTAGGCTCAATACCAAAAACATATTCTGGAAGTTCTATGCTTCTACCAGTGCTTTTACCTTGAATATTTAATACATCGAGTTTCATATTCTTTACTTTTCAATGATTACAAAAGAACCTTTATGACCCGGAACAGATCCCTGAATAAGAATCAGGTTCATTTCTGGTAAAAGTCTTACAATTTTTAAATTTTTGGTTTTGACCCTTTCATTACCCATACGACCAGCCATACGTAGGCCTTTGAATACTCTTGATGGCCATGCAGATGCACCAACAGAACCAGGCGCTCTCAATCTATTGTGCTGACCGTGTGTGGTCTGGCCTACACCATTGAAATGATGTCTCTTTACGACGCCTTGGAATCCTTTACCTTTGGATGTACCTACTGCACTTACTTTATCACCTTCAGCAAATATCTCAGTTAGGGCGACCTCCTCTCCCAATTTTTTATCGAGCGGATAATTTCTAAACTCAACCGCTTTTTGTTTCGGAGTAGTGCCTGCCTTCTCAAAATGTCCTTGAAGAGCTTTAGAAGTGTTTTTAACTTTTGCATCACCATATCCGAGCTGAATGGAATCGTATCCATCAGTCTCATTGGTCTTCACTTGAGTGACGACATTTGGTTGAGCTTCGATCACCGTGCAAGCTATATTCTTACCACTGGCATCGAAAATACTGGTCATACCAATTTTCTTTCCGATTAATCCGTTCATGATTAAATTTTTAAAATATCACAAGAGATTAAGCTCTCATGACCTTATTGCTTCAGAATCTAAAAATAAAAATAAAATCCAGCTATTATGTGAGCTTAACCTGGATATCAACACCACTTGGCAGTTCAAGCTTTGACAATGCGTCAACAGTTTTCTGTGTAGGTGTAAAAATCTCGATTATGCGTTTGTGGGTCCTTAGCTGGAACTGCTCTCGAGATTTTTTATTTACGTGCGGGGAACGCAAAACCGTAAAAACTTCTTTCTCTGTTGGCAGCGGAATCGGACCGGAAATAACAGCACCGCTGTTTTTAACCGTCTTTACAATCTTCTCTGTACTTTTATCTACAAGATTGTGATCGTAAGAACGGAGTTTTATCCTGATTTTTTGATTCATGACCTAATGTTAAATTAACTCTATTTTTTAAGAGGCCGCAAAGATAGCACTCTTTATTAAAATAAAAAATAAAATGATAAAAAAATTAATAAAATATTCATTTTCACCGAATAACGAATAATTTACTTACACTTATTCGCTATTCGGTGTCTATAATTTATGCTTTCGCACCTTTTGCTTTTTCTATTACTGCATCAGCAATACCCTTTGGTGCAGGTGCAAAGTGACTGAACTCCATACTACTTGATGCTCTACCTGATGTGATGGTACGCAACTGTGTTACATATCCAAACATCTCGGCTAAAGGCACTTCCGCTTGTATTCCTATAGCTCCTCCAGATCTTGACTCCTGACCTTTTGGTAATCCTCTCCTCCTGTTTAAGTCACCTATTACAGATCCTACATATTCATCAGGTGATACTACTTCAAGCTTCATGATTGGCTCAAGTAAAACAGGATTACACATCTTGGCAGCTTCTTTAAAACCTTCTTTAGCACACAATTCAAATGCCAAAGGTTTTGAGTCCACTGCGTGAGTCTGTCCGTCATAAAGTCTTACTTTCATACTATCTATGTGGTAGCCCGCCAAGATACCATTGTCCATCATCGACGTAAAACCTTTGATGATAGATGCAAAGTATTCTTTTGGTACAGATCCCCCAAATATATCATTGACAAATTGAAGTTTCGTTTTACCTGATTTAAACTCTTCTGACTCCAAGAATTTTTCGTCAGCTGGTCCCAATTCAAATGACATCTGTGCAAACAAACCCGATCCACCTGATTGCTTTTTCAATCTCTCGGTATGTTCAACGCTAGTAGTCAACGCTTCTTTATAATTTACTTGTGGAGCTCCTTCGTTCACTTCCACTTTAAACTCTCTTCTCAAACGGTCAACAATGATCTCAAGGTGCAACTCACCCATACCACTGATGACTGTTTGATTGGTTTCGTCGTCATATCTGACTCTGAATGTCGGATCTTCTTCTGAGAGCTTATTAAGTGCCATACCCAACTTGTCCAAATCCTTTTGCGTCTTTGGCTCAATGGCCAATCCAATAACTGGCTCTGGGAAAACCATACTTTCCAAAACAATTGGATGAGCTTCGTCACAAAGTGTATCACCTGTTCGTATATCTTTAAAACCTACACCTGCTGCGATATCACCAGCTTCCACTCTCTCAATAGCATTTTGCTTATTAGCGTGCATTTGATATAGCCTTGAGATACGCTCCTTATTGTTTGATCTTGTATTCAATACATAAGATCCTGCATCCAAGCCGCCTGAATACACTCTCATAAATGCCAATCTACCTACATAAGGGTCAGTAGCAATTTTGAAAGCTAATGCTGCAAATGGTTCAGAGACTGATGGTTTTCTGATTTCTTCTTTATCAGTTTTTGGATTAGTGCCTGTGATACCTTCAACATCCAATGGACACGGTAAGTATGCACATACTGCATCTAATACTGCTTGTACACCTTTATTTTTGAATGCTGATCCGCACATCACTGGAGTAAAAGCCAAATCCATCACAGCAGCTCTCACTGCTGCATTGATTTCAGGTACTGTGATAGAGTCTGGATCTTCAAAGAATTTTTCCATCAACTCTACATCATACTCAGCCACTGATTCGATCAACTTAGCTCGATATTCGGCAACTGTATCGGCTATATCAGCAGGAATATCAATCACCTTATATGTCATACCTTGATCTTCTTCATTCCATACCATTGCGATGTTGGTGATAAGATCTACAGCTCCTTTAAATTTTTCCTCTGCTCCAATCGGAACCTGAAGTGGAATAGCATTGGCGCCCAATTTTTCTTTGATATCATTGACTACATTGAAGAAATCTGCTCCAGATCTGTCCATTTTATTGACAAATGCAATACTTGGCACACGATATCTTTCTGCCAATCTCCAGTTTGTCTCTGATTGATGTCTACACCGTCCACTGCGCTAAAACAAACACAAGACCATCCAATACTCTCAAAGACCTATTAACCTCAACAGTAAAGTCAACGTGACCTGGGTATCAATGATATTGAAGTGATATTGCTTAGTATCAGGAGTCGCTTGACCTTGAGTAGTAGGATAGTTCCAATTACAAGTGGTAGCAGCAGATGTGATAGTGATCCCCCTTTCTTGCTCTTGCTCCATCCAGTCCATGGTAGCTGCTCCATCATGTACCTCACCTATCTTGTGTGAAATACCTGTATAGTATAAGATACGCTCTGTAGTGGTCGTTTTGCCAGCATCGATGTGTGCAGCGATGCCTATATTTCTTGTATATTTAAGATCTTTTGCCATGATATATGGTTATAAAGATGATATTCTTTAATAAAAAAATGAATGATGATGAAAAAAGACTACGCTTTAAAATGTGCAAAAGCTCTGTTGGCTTCAGCCATTCTATGTGTATCTTCTCTTCTTTTTACTGCAGCACCTTCGCCCTTGCTAGCTGCGATGATTTCTGCCGATAATTTTTCAGCCATACCTTTTCCGCTTCTAGCTCTTGAAAATCTTATCAACCATTTCATGCCGATAGACAATCTTCTTGCTGGTCTGATCTCGGTAGGGATTTGGAAAGTCGCTCCACCTATTCTCTTACTTCTTACTTCCACTGCTGGCATCACATTCTCTAAAGCTTTTTTCCACATTTCATGAGGATTTTCGCTTGTTCTTGCCTCTACCTTATCCATGGCATCATAAAAAATAGCATAGGCGACACTTTTTTTGCCTTCCCACATCATATTATTGACAAATTGTGTTACCAATGCATCACCATATCTAGGATCCTGAGCTATTACTCTCTTTTTTGGCTTTCTTTTTTCTCATCTTTCGATAAAATTATAATGATCTAAACGATTTATTATTTCTTAGGTGCTTTAGCTCCGTACTTTGAACGACTTTGCAATCTCTTTGCTACACCTGCAGTATCCAATGCACCTCTTACGATGGTGTATCTTACTCCCTGGTAAGTCTTTTACCCTACCACCTCTGACCAATACGATAGAGTGCTCTTGGAGATTATGTCCTTCACCAAGATATAAGCGATCACCTCGATACCATTTGTCATCCTTACTTTGGCTACTTTCCTAAGTGCAGAGTTTGGTTTTTTTGGTGTAGTAGTGTAAACTCTGGTACATACTCCTCGTTTTTGAGGGCATGAATCCAAGGCTCTTGATTTGCTGGCCATGACCACTTTTTCTCTACCTTTTCTTACTAACTGATTAATAGTTGGCATATATGAAAATTTATAAAATTTTGATTTTTTAATGAAGAAAAATGCTGTTTCTTCTTCAAAAGAGACGCAAAGGTAAAATTATTTTATTAACAGAATATAAATTTTTAAAATATTTTTTATTAAAATGTTGAAATCTAATGCTTTCTAAAATTTAACATCCAGCAAAATGAAAATTTTACGACTATTAATAATTTTTAAAATATATAATTACTTTCTAATGAAAGCATGACTTATTAATGATTTGTAAAATGTTTTGATAGTAGTTTTATTCAAATTTACTATTCACTACATCAATTGGTCAAAAAATATGGGTAGGTATATAGAAATTTCCCTTTGTCATCTGTCATTATAATCAAATAAAGTCCATTGGCTACTGATTGCAGGTCCAATTCTATCAAATAGTCATAAGAATTGACATCGATAGTCTTAGTTAAGACTGATTGTCCCATGGTATTTTTTACTATAAAATGAAAAGTACCATTTTCTTGTGATTTGAGATTTATAAAGCATGTACCTGTACCAGGATTTGGGTAAATTTTTACATTTGAATTATCATCATTGTCCACAATAGATGAAATTAATTCACATGCTTGATCAATGTTATTGCAAAAAGCCCTTGAAACCAATGAGCAATCCAAGACGTAAGGATTCAATTTATCTCCTTGATAATGGGCAATTATTTGATTTCTCTCCCATTCTTTTTGATCAACGGGATCATCGTAATGCCATTGGCAGATGTCGTTTTTCATGGATTGAAAATAGTTGGGATCAATGGCATCTGCTTGGTCTTTGTACATGGTGTAAAAATAGAAAATAGACCTTGCTATGTTTCCTTTTACACTCTCTCGAGGTTCGAATTTGCCTTTTGTTCCTCTCAGACCTTCTGAATACAAATCTCTATTGGCTGGTATTGAGTTTAATTCTTGAGTTTTGAGATACCAAATCTCAGTATCATTGTCTGGTATATTTCCAAAAGCAAAATTGCCTCTATCAGAGTTTGTTTTAACTCTCGAAGGATACAAATGGTGCATATTGCTTTGAGCAGCCCCTGTAGCACCCAGCCCTTGTGGCCAAGTATGCTCTGTATTAATGCCATTGGGTAGCCCATTCATATACACGGCTTCCGTAGGGTCTTGCCCTTTAGGCAGGTACAACTTCATGCCAGTATAAATACATTCTAATGAATCTCCTACTGCATCCACTTTCAAAAACATGGTATCTCGCACATTATTATAATCCAAAACAATACTTGGTCTAAAATATTCTGCCAACTTTGTGATGAGCTGTGATCCTTTTAAATCAGGCAATACGCTTTGGTGCTTATATTGACAATCAGTCTTAAGACTTAGAGTTATAGAAATCAATAAAAAAATGAATCTAAGCAAAACAAAAATTTTAGACAGCAAAGCTACATATAAATTTTCAAGAATGCATGTATAAAAAATGTATGTAATATGTATTGCTTATGATTTGATAAGAGTTGCAAATAATTAAAAAAATTTACAAAAATTTAATGTCCATAGAAGCTTGCCATGTGACAAATTTCACATAATTTTGTCAAAACTCTAAATACCATTTAATAGAATTTTATAACCATTTAATCATTAAAATTTACCATTTATGAGATTTTTGTTTACTTTTTTTATTTCATTTATTTGTTTTAGTTTAACAACAACATTGTTTAGTCAGGCAACATTACCATTATTAAGAAGCATATGGTCAGGTACTGAGCCTACTGGCTGGACAAAATTGAACTGGAACATACGGCACTGACTGCACTGGTTCTAATGGCAGTTCTTCATGTGCCTTAAATGATAGTGGAGATTATATCTATGTTTTTTTTAATACAGATCCATTAAATTTAACTTTCAATATAAAATCTGAAGGATTATCAGGAGCTTATAGTTTTAAAATCCAAGAATCAATTAATGGCTCAACTTGGGTTGACTTAGATGAATTTAATAGTGGAATACCAACTACTTGTTCATCGGAAACATATACCTTAACTTCTACTACTAGGTATGTAAGATTTTATTATCAAACTAAAGCTACGGGTAATGTAAGAATTGATGAAGTTAATATAACAGCTGTGCCTCTCCCCATCAAAGTCAAATCATTTGATGTGGTCAAAACCAACAGTACAACCAAGTTGATGTTAACCACTTCATCAGAAACCAACAACGACTTTTTCACCATTGAAAGATCGATTGATGGGGCAGAATTTGATGCTATAGGTGAGATCAAAGGTGCTGGCAACAGTTCTGCAGAGTTGAAATATGAATTTATTGATGAAAATCCTTTGCTAGGTATCAATTATTATAGGATCAAGCAGACAGATTTTGATGGAAAATATTCATATACAGAAATCAAGTCTGTAAGACATCATGTAGGCAAAATCACTATTAGTCCTCTCAGGACAAATGGTAGATTACAAATCACTTCGACTCAAGATAATTATGATGCAGCTTTGTATAATGCTGCTGGCCAAGAAGTATTCAGAAAAAACACACTCAATGGTGATCAGACTATCGATATCGAGTCACTTGAGGCTGGTATCTACTTTGTAAAAATAGTGGATCAGACATTTAAAATCATAAAGTACTAGGATAGTTTATAACTCATAATTATAAAGGAGCAGGTTGGATAATTGATATTCAATCTGCTTTTTTATTTTAAAAAGTTTACAAAAGGGCAAATTAAAACAAATAATTCTATCAATACATCTAAATTTTATGTAGGTATTTAAAAATAATTCGTCATACATGTGATTTATTACAAGTTTATTAAAACCATAAAATTTTATTGCATGAGAATTTTGACAAATTTACTGACTTTTTTTATTTCAATTCACTTCATCATAGCTCAATGTCCAAGTGTAAGCTACATCCAAGTTGATGCTTGCAATGGAACTGGTTCAGAATATAATAATGAATTTTTCATGATTAATTCTGGAAGTGGTTTTAATGTCAATGATTTAGGATATGTGACTCCTACAGGAGGTACTCAAGGTACAGTATCAAGTAGTGATAACTCCGATTTCATGGCCACCAACCCTTGCCCGGCTTGCTTTACAGGGTGCAATTTTGTTTTTTCTACTAATGGTAGTGTCATACCACCCAACGAAGATGTGTTGATTTTCACTTCAAGTGAATTGAATTTTTCCTATGATTTTAGTGGTTTATGTTCAAGTGGTACTTTATACATTTTAGTAGCTAATAGAGTACCTACTTTAGGTCAATTTGCCAATTGGAACAATGTAGGCTCTCCGAATGGATGTAGTGGTTGTACAGATATAGGTACCTCAGATGATCGTACATTATCCCTTACACTTACTGGAGGATGTTCAAATTCTGTAACTTATAATAGATGTCAATTGGTAAACCAATCTGGCAATTGTTCCAATACAAATGGTGATGGCGCCGCAGTTGTTTTTACAGGTGGATCCGCAGCTTATAACAATAACGGTTGTGCTGCCCCAGTTTTGCCCATAAAAGAAAAATTCTTCTTATGCTATAAAGAAAAGAACATAACAATGATTTACTTCTCCACCGCATCAGAAACCAACAATGACTATTTCACCATTGAAAGGTCATCAGATGGAGTAGAATTTGATGCTATAGGTGAGATCAAGGGTGCTGGCAATAGTTCTTCGGAGTTGAAATATGAATTTACTGATGAAAATCCTTTGCCAAGTATCAATTATTATAGAATCAAGCAGACAGATTTTGATGGAAAATATTCTTATACTGATATCAAGTCTGTAAGACATCATTTGGGCAAAATTAATATTAGTCCACTTAGGACTGATGGCAGATTGCAAATCACTTCGACTCAAGATAACTATGATGTAGTTTTGTATAATGCTGCTGGCCAAGAAGTGTTCAGAAAAAATACACTCAATGGTGATCAGACTATCGATATCGAGTCACTTGAGGCTGGTATCTACTTTGTAAAAATAGTAGATCAGACATTTAAGGTTATAAAGTACTAGAGGTATTTACATTACAACAGACAGATAAAAGCAGGTTGGATAAATGATATTCAACCTGCTTTTTTGTTTTAATTGAATATCCTTCAAATAAAAGAGTTGTATCGCAAAAGGATCAGTCCAAAGCAATATAACTGATATCCTAGTATTTCATTTCGTCATAAATATTTAGACTTTCATCTAAAAATTGCAAATAAGCTACTTATAACAAAATAATATTTCACGTTTTGATGTTGTAGTCTTGACAAAACATTTTTCACTAACAAACATCTTTCCTATGCAAAAACATTTATTTTGCTTTTTAATCACTATTAGCTTTTTAGTTTCAGCATTCAGTCAGGACATACCTGCCAATGTCACAAAAGGCCCATCTGTAGAAGGTATTTCAGAGTACAATCTAAAAAATGGCCTGAAAGTGCTTCTTTTCCCTGATCCATCAAAACCTACGATCACGGTCAATATCACGTATATGGTAGGATCGAGACACGAAGGCTATGGTGAGACTGGAATGGCCCATTTATTAGAGCATTTAGTATTTAAAGGTACGCCCAAGCACCCAAATATCCCTCAAGAATTGACCCAGCACGGAGCTAGACCTAATGGAACCACTTGGTATGATCGAACCAATTATTATGAATCATTCAATGCAACGGAAGATAATCTAAAGTGGGCGTTAGATTTGGAAGCAGATAGAATGATCAATAGTTACATCGCAAAGAAAGACTTAGACAGCGAATTTTCTGTTGTAAGAAATGAATTTGAAAGTGGCGAAAATGATCCATCTGGTGTATTGATGGAAAGAGTTTTGAGTACAGCATATCTTTGGCACAATTACGGCAATAGCACTATTGGTGCAAGATCGGATATTGAAAATGTTCCTATCGAGCGTTTGCAAGCTTTTTATAGAAAATACTATCAGCCAGACAATGCCATTTTGACTGTAACTGGCAAGTTTGATCCTTCCAAAACATTGAAACTAATTGATGAATATTTCAGCCCAATACCAAAACCTGAAAGGAAGCTCGAAATCACATATACAAAAGAGCCAATACAAGATGGTGAAAGACAAGTAGTTTTAAAGAGAACAGGTGATGTACAAGTGGTCAGTTGTGTATATCATACATCGCCTGGCTCGCACAAAGATTATGCAGCAATTGCCATCATAGACGAGATAATATCCAATGAACCATCTGGAAGATTGTATAAATCATTGGTCGAAACGAAAAAAGCAAGTTATATCTGGAGTTTTGCACCTAGTCTCAAAGAGGGTGGCTTTATATACATCAATGCCACATTGCGCAAAGAAGATAATCTTGACGCTGTCAAAAATACACTTATCTCTACCATGGATAGCTTGAAGTACAATCAACCAACCAAAGAAGAATTGGACAGGGCAAGAGGAAGATTGCTTAAACAATGGGAATTGGCCTTCAATGCATCTGATCGTGTAGGACTCAACATCAGTGAATATATAGCGCAAGGAGATTGGCGGCTGTTTTTCAAATATAGAGATGCTATCGAAACTGTGACACTTGAAGATGTTGTAACTGCTGCAAATACATATTTTAAGCCATCCAATCGCACTATAGGCATCTTTATACCAGAAGAAAAACCAGATAGAACAGAGATACCTGCGGCTCCAGAACTTGTTGCACTATTAGATGGATACAAAGGCAAAGCATTGATAGCCCAAGGGGAGGAATTTGATCCTTCATTTGAAAACATTCAAAAACGAACCACGTTTGGAAAAGAAAGCTCTGGTATGGAAGTCGCCTTACTGCCAAAAGAGAATAGAGGTGATGCTGTCAATGGTAGCATTTCTTTAAGATTTGGCACACCAAACACTTTGGTTGGAAAGTCACAAATCGCAAGGATGACATCATCTATGCTGGACAAAGGCACCAAAAAATTGTCAAGACAACAAATCCAAGATAAATTGGATGCAATCAAAGCAAAAGTAAGTGTATTTGGTGGCAACTCCAATGCTATGATTAATATCGAAACGACCAGACAAAATATGGATGAAGTATTGGATCTAGTAGGAGATATTGTATTAAATCCAGCTTTTAGTCAGGAAGAGTTTGACAAACTGAAAAATGAGATGATAGCTCAAATGGAAGAGCAACTCTCTGATCCAGGTGCGATCGCCAATAATAGGATAAATGCTATCACAGATCCATATCCAAAAAATGATGTGAGATATGTAGCCACTATGCAAGAGCAAATCGCTGACTTAAAAGCGGTGACCTTGGATGATGTAAAGAAGTTTTATAAAGAGTTTTATGGTGCTTCGGAAGCAACAGCATCTATTGTTGGTGATTTCGACAAAAAATCGGCCAATGAGAAATTGACAAAATATTTTGGTAATTGGAAAAATCCATCAAAATATGAAAGGATTACTGACCCTTACAGAGAAATCAAGCCTACTGACGAAAACATCAATACACCTGACAAGGCCAATGCTATGTTTTTTGCATCACAGCCATTACAAATAAATGACAGTCATCATGATTATCCAGCCATGGTCATTGGCAATTTTATGATTGGAGGAGGATTTCTAAATTCGAGATTGGCCACAAGGATTAGGCAGAAAGAAGGAATCAGTTATGGCGTAGGTTCATGGTTTAGTGGTAGCAGTCTGGATGATTCAGGAGAATTTGGTGCCTATGCTATTTATGCACCAGAAAATAGGGACAAATTGCAGAAAGCATTTATTGAAGAAATTGAGAAAGTAAAAAAAGAAGGATTTACTCAAGAAGAATTGGATGCTGCTCGATCTGGCTGGATACAAAGTCAAATGGTCAATAGAGCGCAAGACAGATCATTGGTCAATAAACTGGCCAGCAATATGAGGTTGGACAGAGATATGATATGGGATAAGAATTTGGAGGAGAAAATCATGAAATTATCATTGGCGGATATCAACAAAACCATGGCAAAGTATTTAGATACATCGAAAATGGTATTTGTAAAAGCTGGAGATTTCGAAAAAGCGATCAAAGAAGACAAACCTTAATTGCTAATACAAGAGATATGATAAAGCCCTTTTATACTGGTGATAGAAGGGCTTTTTTCATTATCAATTGAG
>JAXLUT010000019.1:0-46120 GCA_046329385.1 Saprospiraceae bacterium | reverse complement strand
TATGGTTATGATCCAGACTGGAACAACAAAGAATCTGGCAATTACAAAGCCGTATTTTTGGTCATGGAAGGTATGAAAATGCAATCATGTAATCCAGGTTTTGTAGCTGGAAGAAATGCCATAATGAAAGCAGATACCGTCCACTTTAGTGGCGCCAATGGCAAGTTACTTTGGGAGACCTTTGCAAGAAGGGGACTTGGCTATTATGTCAATGGAGGCTCGCCGACCAATAGAAATGATGGTACTGAAAACTTTGATGTTTTGCCAACATTGATTGAAAAGCTGAAAATCGTCAAAACTGCTACACCTTCAGTTGACCCTGGTAAAGATATTTCTATTACCATTGATGCCATCAATCATATACCCTCAAGACAAAATAATGTCATCATCACAGATGAGTTAGAACCTGGTATGACATACGTTTCTGGATCTTCAACATTAAAAGAACCAATTATTGTTGGCAACTTAATAAAATTTGAACTGGGTGATATGGAGTACAAACAGACTGCAAGTTTTTCTTATAAGGTTAGCACAAGTACAAATAACAAATCCATTTTACTTGAAGAAGAATCCTTTGACAAAGACATCACGTGGGATTTTTCTTCTGATGTAGGAAGTGAAACGTGGTTTCCAAATTTTGATATTTTTAAAAGTTCTGAGTTTTCTTTTTCAGTTTTCAATGTTGCATCAGATGCAGATGCTTCTTTATACTCTATCCCTTATACTATCAAAGGCAATCATCCTGTCATGAGGTTTTGGCATAGATACAACACTGAACCCGTCAATGATGGTGGTTTTGTAGAAATTTCAGTTAATGAAGGTATTTTTACACCAGTACCAAAAGAAAAATTTATTAGAAATGGTTATAATGGTCAATTATCGTATTCTACACTAGCAACTCCAAACCTATACGCATTCTCTGGCAATTCTGGCGGAGACTGGAAAAATAATTTCCAAAATGGTGAATGGATTGAATCCTTTATTGACATATCTGAATACAAAGATCAAACTGTAAAATTTAGGTTTAGATTTGGTAGTAATCCAACCGTCAAAGCTTCTGACTATGCAGGTTGGTTTATAGATGATTTTGGCATACTTGATATATATAAATATACTGCCCAAGCATGTATTGTTGCAGATGGTGGTATGGGAACAAAAGCATGTACTGATTCTTTAGTTACTTATGTCAATAGTGGGACAGTTGGGTCCAAAGATGAAAATGAATCATTCTTTAATATCAAACTAATGCCAAATCCAGCAAAAGAACAAGTTACTGTTGCTGTAAATGCACCTTTTCAAACTACAGCAATGATAAATATTTTAACTTTAGAAGGCAAAATTTTATACTCAGCCGAAATGTCTGTTAATAAAGATCTTAGTTTTAATAATATAAACATCCAAAATTTACCAAAAGGATTCTATGTTGTTAAAATACAAAATGGTGCCAAAATTACTTCAAGAAAATTAGTTGTTAACTAATTAGAATTTTTTCACATCTTATAAAAGAGTACTCTTGATCTACTAATCATGAGCACTCTTTTTTGTGAAGATACAGCCGAAGCTATCAAAGGACAATATTTATTGCGATCAAAATAATTGACAAACTTTATAGCTATCGGCTGCTTTAAAGTTTATAATAATTGACCTACAAAATGAAAATACTGATATATTTCAAATAAATGCAATTTTTTATTATTTACATCAATACATGTACATGTATAATTACAAAATAAAACTATTGAAATTGGTAAAAATCTGAGCATAAGTAAACAATTTTAATAATAACTTCGCCCAAACAACATTTGTGTAAACAATAACCAGATTTACATCTTGTTTAACATCTTTGCATTAATATGTTAACATTGTTTTGCATAATTTAACAATAGTAAATTATAACAGAAGCCAACATCTTGTATATCTCCAATAAAAACCTAAAATTATTTAAATTTAAGATCAACTAGCCTTAAATACTCTCTCACTTTCGAATACTATAGGGCTACGGGGGCTACTCTTTTCATGAATAATATTTCTTACTTTCTTTTCTTTATCCCCATAAATGGAAAGAGCCAAACAACGCTTGCTGCTTGGCTCTTATTAAAAAAGGCGGCGATACCGCTACAGCGGCACAGGCTCTACTCTCTCACTTTCGTAGTACTATCAGGCTAAGGGGGCTACTTACTCTTTTCTAGAATAATATTTCTTACTTCCTTTTCTTTATCCCCATAAATGGAAAGAGCCAAACAACGCTTGCTGCTTGGCTCTTATTAAAAAAGGCGGCGACCTACTCTCCCACTTTCGCAGTACCATCGGCGCTGAGGGGCTTAACTTCTCTGTTCGGAATGGGAAGAGGTGGAACACCCTCGCTATAACCACCTATGTCTTCTGTCGTGTGACTCATCTCATCACACTCTTTGACTATCTCTTATTTTCATGACAATTGGGAGAAAACTTTTCAAAACACTCTTTATGTATCGATCTTCAAAAGAACTTTTTCTTTAATATTTCTTAAAAAAAAGGAAGCATTCGGGTAATTAGTACTACTCGGCTCCATACATCACTGCACTTCCACCTATAGCCTATCAACGTCGTCATCTACAACAACCCTTTTAGTCTCGCGACAATGGAATACTCATCTTGAAGTTGGCTTCGCGCTTAGATGCTTTCAGCTTATCCGTTCCAAACTTAGCTACCCAGCAATACACCTGGCGGCATAACTGGTGCACCAGCGGTCTGTCCAACACGGTCCTCTCGTACTAGTGTCAGATCTTCTCAATATTCCTACGCCCACAATAGATAGAGACCGAACTGTCTTGCGACGTTCTGAACCCAGCTCGCGTGCCACTTTAATGGGCGAACAGCCCAACCCTTGGGACCTTCTCCAGCCCCAGGATGTGACGAGCCGACATCGAGGTGCCAAACCTCCCCGTCGATGTGAGCTCTTGGGGGAGATAAGCCTGTTATCCCCGGCGTACCTTTTATCCTTTGAGCGATGGCCCTTCCATACGGAACCACCGGATCACTTTAGCCGACTTTCGTCCCTGATCGACCCGTCGGTCTCCCAGTCAAGCTCCCTTCTATACTAATACGCTCTACGCATGATTACCGACCATGCTGAGGGAACCTTTGCAAGCCTCCGTTACTCTTTTGGAGGCGACCACCCCAGTCAAACTACCCACCACACAATGTCTGGCGCCTTCGGCGCCATTAGAACCTAAGTATAAGAAGGGTGGTATTTCAACGGCGACTCCATAAACACTAGCGTGCCAGCTTCAAAGTCTCCCACCTATCCTACACATTACTTACTCAAACTCAATGCGAAGTTATAGTAAAGGTTCACAGGGTCTTTTCGTCCCATTGCGGGTAATCGGCATCTTCACCGATACTACAATTTCACCGAGCTCGTGGCTGAGACAGTGCCCAGATCGTTACACCATTCGTGCAGGTCGGAACTTACCCGACAAGGAATTTCGCTACCTTAGGACCGTTATAGTTACGGCCGCCGTTTACTGGGGCTTCAGTCAATACCTTCGCTTGCGCTAAGCACCTTCCTTAACCTTCCAGCACCGGGCAGGTGTCAGACCCTATACTTCATCTCTCGATTTCGCAGAGTCCTGTGTTTTTGCTAAACAGTCGCCTGGGCCTTTTCACTGCGTCCCACTCTTCAGCGGGAGCCTCTTCTCCCGAAGTTACGAGGCCATTTTGCCTAATTCCTTAGCCATGATTCACTCGAGCGCCTTAGGATACTCTCCTCGACCACCTGTGTCGGTTTACGGTACGGGCTCTATATACCTGAAGCTTAGTGGGTTTTCTTGGAAGCTTACTCAGGGACATTATCAAAGATTCACATGTGAACCTCTGTACTATCGCGCATCAAATCAACGGCGGATTTGCCTACCGTCTCTACTCCTACTCGCTTCAACGAACTATTCCGTCAGTTCGCAGTCCTTACGTGTCTCCGTCACCACATCGCAGTATATACAGGTACGGGAATATTAACCCGTTTCCCATCGGCTTCTCCTCTCGGATACACCTTAGGCCCCGACTAACCCTGATCTGATTAGCATAGATCAAGGAAACCTTAGTCTTACGGCGGGAAGGGATCTCACCTTCCTTATCGTTACTTATGCCTACATTTTCTTTTCTAATCGCTCCAACATACCTCACAGTACACCTTCAACGCAATTACAATGCTCCCCTACCTCACGCCTTTTAGCGTGACCAAAGCTTCGGTAATTATCTTGATGCCCGATCATTTTCCGCGCAAGAACGCTCGACTAGTGAGCTGTTACGCACTCTTTAAATGAATGGCTGCTTCCAAGCCAACATCCTAGCTGTCTTAGCATTCTCACATCGTTTGTTCAACTTAGATATCATTTGGGGACCTTAGCTGTTGGTCTGGGTTGTTCCCCTCTCGGCGTGTGACCTTAGCACCCCACGCCTCACTGCTAGTGCAATGTGCTGGCATTCGGAGTTCATCAGGGGTTGGTAGGCCGTGAAGCCCCCTAGCCCTATTGGTAGCTCTACCTCCAGCACACTCTTCCTAACGCTGCACCAAAATGCATTTCGGGGAGTACGAGCTATCTCCCAGTTTGATTGGCCTTTCACCCCTACCCACAAGTCATCCGAAAACTTTTCAACGTTTACCAGTTCGGTCCTCCAGTGGGAGACTATCCCACCTTCAACCTGCTCATGGGTAGATCACTAGGTTTCGCGTCTACCCCCACTAGCTCACCGCCCTATTCAGACTCGCTTTCGCTACGCCTCCGGACCTGAAGTCCTTAAACTCGCTAGTGAGGAGTAACTCGTAGGCTCATTATGCAAAAGGCACGCCGTCATGGCACTTACGTACCACTCCGACCGCTTGTAAGCGCATGGTTTCAGGTTCTTTTCACTCCCTTTCTTAGGGTTCTTTTCACCTTTCCTTTACAGTACTGGTTCGCTATCGGTCTCTCAGTAGTATTTAGCCTTACCAGATGGTGCTGGCATATTCAGACAGAATTTCTCCGGTTCCGCCTTACTCTTGTTTCATTAATAATCATCTTCGTGTACGGGACTTTCACCCCCTATGGTCATCCTTCCCAGAATGTTCCACTCAACTATTATTAACTTTTGGGCTCCACCGCTTTCGCTCGCCACTACTTACGGTATAACTATTGTTCTCTTTTCCTCCGGTTACTTAGATGTTTCAGTTCTCCGGGTTCTCTTCCCTCGCGGGATATTACGTCTTCAACGTAATGGGTTGCCCCATTCGGACATCTACGGATCTACGATCGTTTGCATCTCCCCGTAGCTTTTCGCAGCTTACCACGTCCTTCGTCGTCTCTGAGAGCCAAGGCATCCACCATACGCCCTTATTTGCTTCCTATTCTTAATATTTGCTCTTTAAGCTATCTCGTAAACTCGCATTTACTCAATATCTTAATCCTCTCTATTCTCTCTACTCTCGTGTCTCTACTCTTTTATTCTCTCCCAACTTGTCAATGAACTTTTATCTTACTCATACATCTTCTGTCTCTATCTCGGCTCTTACTCGCCTACCCTTTCAACTATTATGCACTTTCTAATCTCTTTTATCTTCGAATGTCTGTTAACTCTTTAACAAACTCTTCTCTCTTCTTGTGGAGGATAAGGGAGTCGAACCCTTGACCTCTAGAATGCAAATCTAGCGCTCTAGCCAGCTGAGCTAATCCCCCTCGATACTCATTTGTAGTCTCGGGCGGACTTGAACCGCCGACCCCTACATTATCAGTGTAGTGCTCTAACCAGCTGAGCTACGAGACTCTCTCATACTTTCTATACAAGTCGTCTCAGTCTCGCATCTTTCAGCTCACCTTGAGCGCCTCTATTTTCTCTTATTATCCACCAACACGCGGAAAGCACACTCTTAAACTTCTCTATTAGGTAAACTTTACTTTCGTCTCGCTCTTAAAAGGAGGTATTCCAGCCACACCTTCCGGTACGGCTACCTTGTTACGACTTAGCCCCAGTTACTGGTTTTACCTTAGATAGCTCCCCGTAAAGTCACCATCTTTAGGTACCCCCAGCTTCCATGGCTTGACGGGCGGTGTGTACAAGGTCCGGGAACGTATTCACCGCGCCATGGCTGATGCGCGATTACTAGCGATTCCACCTTCATGGAGTCGGGTTGCAGACTCCAATCCGAACTGGGACCGGCTTTACGGGATTGGCTCCACATCACTGCTTCGCTACCCTCTGTGCCGGCCATTGTAGCACGTGTGTCGCCCTAGGCATAAAGGCCATGATGATTTGACGTCATCCCCACCTTCCTCGCGGCTTACGCCGGCAGTCTTGCTAGAGTCCCCACCTTTACGTGCTGGTAACTAACAATAGGGGTTGCGCTCGTTGCGGGACTTAACCCAACACCTCACGGCACGAGCTGACGACAACCATGCAGCACCTTGTTTCGTGTCCCGAAGGAAGAACGGCTTTCACCATCTGTCACTCACATTCTAGCCTAGGTAAGGTTCCTCGCGTATCATCGAATTAAACCACATGCTCCACCGCTTGTGCGGACCCCCGTCAATTCCTTTGAGTTTCAACCTTGCGGTCGTACTCCCCAGGTGGCTAACTTATCGGTTTCCCTTGGATGCTCAATCTTTCAACCAAACATCGAGTTAGCATCGTTTAGGGCGTGGACTACCAGGGTATCTAATCCTGTTCGCTACCCACGCTTTCGTGCATCAGCGTCAATCAAGGCCCAGCTAGCTGCCTTCGCAATTGGTGTTCCATGACATATCTATGCATTTCACCGCTACATGTCACATTCCGCTAACCTCAACCCAATTCAAGACTATCAGTATCAATGGCAATTCTATCGTTAAGCGACAGGATTTCACCACTGACTTAATAACCCGCCTACGCACCCTTTAAACCCAGTGATTCCGGATAACGCTCGCACCCTCCGTATTACCGCGGCTGCTGGCACGGAGTTAGCCGGTGCTTATTCTGCAGATACCGTCAGACTCCCATAAATGAAAGCGTTTCGTCTCTGCTAAAAGCAGTTTACAATCCATAGGACCTTCATCCTGCACGCGGGATGGCTGGTTCAGACTTCCGTCCATTGACCAATATTCCTTACTGCTGCCTCCCGTAGGAGTCGGGTCCGTGTCTCAGTACCCGTGTGGGGGGCCACGCTCTCACGCCCCCTATTGATCGTCGCCTTGGTAGGCCGTTACCCTACCAACTAGCTAATCAAACGCACACCCATCTCTAAGCGACTCATCTTTAATAATGAAACTTTATTCCCATTATCACATCCGGTATTAATCCCAGTTTCCCAGGGCTATCCCAGTCTTAAAGGTAGGTCATGTACGCGTTACTCACCCGTGCGCCGCTCTCATCACGCCAAGGCGTGACTACCGCTCGACTTGCATGTATTAGGCCTCCCGCTAGCGTTCATCCTGAGCCAGGATCAAACTCTCCATAGTATAATCCTATCGGCTCTCTCTCTTTTTTTAAGAAATCGAACTTCTTTTTTAATCGTTTGTCAAGACTTACTCGTCTCGCTTACCCTCTAAATTTTTTGTTTAAAGTACTACTCTCCAATCGTGTCAATGAACTTTCTCTTTTATCTCTTTACCTCTATTGGTAAAATTATTATCCTATCTCTATTTATTTCCCTCCTGCCCTATCTCCATCCCTTCATCTCCTTTGGGGCCGCAAAGATAATACTTCTTTCGTAATTAAAAAATATTATCCAACTTTTTTTTAAAATTCTCTCTACATCTCTCCATCTACCTCTCTCTCTCTACATCTCTACATCTCTACCGCCCTCTATATCTAACATCCCAACTCCCATACCCTGCGCTACGGGGTCGCAAAGGTAATTGCTTCACTATCATCTCACAAACTTTTTACGCCTTTTTTTTCAAAATATTATCATAATTTTTTTTATATATATGTAATAATATTGTTAATGTGTCATTTATAAAATACAATTAATAAAAATGCGTTAAAATTGGTTAACTAAAAGCTTATTACAATCCCTATAGTAGGAAGTAAGGTACCCGTTTTGTCAATAACTTTTTTGACTTTATACCTAAATAGCTCTGGATTATCATCTGGATTTATGATTATTGGGCCACCTAATGGTTTATTATTATCCAAAGGACGATCAAGGATAAGTATTTCCTTTGAAATAGAACCCATTGTTAGGTTTTGGATATCCAAATAAAGATTTAAGTCCCAATTTTTAAAAAAGAATTTTTTATCTATTCTAATGTCTAAAGTGCCGAGTGCATTATATCTCAAGCTGTTGATTTGATTATAATCTGGTATTCCACCAAGATTCCTATCCCAATTGATAGCAAGATCTGAATCAATACTATATGGTGAGTAAGGAAGTCCTGACTGAAATCTATACTTAATACCTATTTCCCAATTGCTTTCAAACCTTTTACCACCAGTAAAACTAATAATATGCCTACTATCCCAGCTTGACGGTGCAAAGTTTCCATTTTCATTGGAGAATTGAGATTTTCCAAGTGTGTAGGCCAAAATACCGTAGAAACCTTTTGAAATACGACGCTGAGCCATCAATTCAATACCATAAGTTGTACCATTTGAGATGGATAAAATTGGTTCGTTGCCAATAACACCAAAGTCTCCACCTAAATTGGCCAACGAAATCTTTTCTCTTATCAAATAAGGATAGTGGCTATAAGCTTTATAATATCCTTCAATGGTAATCTTGTTATACTGGTCGGGATTGACTTCAAAGCCGAAAATGTATTGATTGCAGGATATGTATTTAATTTTATTTTGTTTATTGATTAACACATTATCATACCTGTAACCTAAAGTGGTAAAAGGCGGTAGCTGAAAATACCTTCCAAGGTTAAAATTGGTAGAAACAATGTTATTAATTTTATATGAAGCAGAAAATCTTGGAGAAAATTGTTGTAATGGGTTACTCATATCTTGAGAGTAAGAATTTCCATCCAATCTTGCAGAAATTGAAACGTCTAACTTATTGCTTAAAAATTTTTGGCTAAACGTAGTAAAGGCTCCGAATTTATGCAAATCGAGACTTGAGCTAAAGTTGATTCTTTCTGGACCTTCACTGGTATAAATCGCATTGAAAGTACTATTATTATATTTGACATATTCATAAGAAGAGCCAACCAAATAATCCCAATTCCCAAATTTACTATAATATTCAAACCTAAGCTTATTTTCGATTTCTTGTGATTTATAATTCAAGATTAAATTTGTAATATTGCTATCATCGTTATTGAGATATTTTACGGCATCATTATTCAACATACTACGGCTTAAGACAAAATTGGCGTATCCTGATTTGGTATAATGTCTAAATACTAACCCATTGGTATAGTTCCATTGGGTGTTGACGGGCAATCTGTCAATGAGGTATTGTTTTGATTCAGTTTCATTGGCTGAAGTATTGATTTCGAAATCATCCACTGCGCCTAATCCAATAAAAGTAATTTCATTCTTATTATCAATTTTGTATTTGTATTTCAAATTGAAATCTGTGTAGGTAGGTAGGAAAGGTAATCCCAATGCTTTGAACAAAAACTGTAGGTAAGATTTTCTGGCAGAAAAAAGGAAAGTAGATTTATTTCCAATAGGGCCTTCGAGTGTCCAACCAATATCAGATGCCCCTGCTGTCAAACTAGTTCCTATCCTATCATCTCTGCCATCTCTAAACTTAAAGTTGAAAACCGAGCTTAATGCGTTACCTCTACTAGAAGGGAAAGCTCCGCTAAAAAAATCAACTTCTCTAATAAAATCTACATTGATGATACCAGCTGGGCCACCTGAAGATCCTTGCGTTGCGAAATGATTGATAACAGGAATCTCAACATCATCAATAAAGAACCTGTTTTCGTTAGGTGCGCCACCACGAATAATCAGATCATTGCGGAAAGATGCTGTAGATGTGACACCTGGCAAGGATTGGATCACCCTTGAAATGTCTCGATTGCCACCAGGATTTCGTTTTATTTCTGACACACCAATGGTTCGCAATGAAACAGGACTCTCAGAAGATGTCTTAAACATAGAAGCTTTTACAACGATTTCGTCAAGTTGCTTGGAGCTTTCTACCATACTAAAGTTGATATTGGTAGGTTTGATGCCCTGAACTTCGACTTCTGATTGTGTTATGGTTTCATATCCAAGATAGCTTACCTGTATATTGTAGATACCGGGCGACAATTTCTCAAGTTTATACTTGCCATCAATGTCTGATGAAGTACCAATGTCAGTACCTATCAAGATGATATTAGCACCAATGACGGGTTGATTGGTTTTTAAATCAGTTACAATGCCATTTAATACACCAGTTTGAGATGTGCTGATAAATGGGATAAAAAACGCTATTACCTTAAAGAAATATCTCATTTAATTAGTCTATTAAGAATTTGGAATCTGAAGATAAAACATTAATTACTATGATTGAAATAAGTTTAAGTTTTCAATATTAACTTTAATCTCTCCCAAAGGTGTCAAAGCATTGATCAAATGGATATATTCGAATTCTTTGACTCGATCTGCAAAAATGCGTCCAGTTTTAATTTGACCTTTATTCAATAATTTTGCACGTTGGGTACCACATAATATTGGAAATTCTGGAGTCACAAAGGTATCATCGCATTGGAAAACTACATTATAATAATAAGCATCTGTAACAAGGCCATTTTGTACAATGATGATCTCATCGCAGTCGCCTCTGAGGCTATATAATGCGTCAAGTTCTGGCCTATGTACGAATTTGTATTGGTAATCAAATGGCTCTGAAGCCACTACCAATTTCAATTTTTGGATATTTCTAATTTGATAATTCGAATATGAAATACTTTGAATAGTGCTCTGATATTCAACTCTACATTTGACTAATCCTTTTTGATACTGCTCAGGAATTTGGATATGTTTTCGCAAATTTATAGGATTATTAACACCAAAAAGAATATACCTTGTCCGATCAAATCGCATTTGATGCTGATCAATATTCAAAACTTTTCCATTGATTATCTTAATACTTTCTACTAACAGGGACATATACTTTGTCTATCATTTCTTTGTACTCTAATGCACATTCGCTCATAGATGTAATACCACAACCACTTCTATATGTCAACTTGCCTTCATGTGACTCGATCAATCTTATCATCACTCCACTATCCAAATCATGCCCGTCAAAAATACCAAAAACTCCAGTATATGCACCTCTACCAATCATTTCATTGGCTTTAATGATCTCAATAGTTTTCTTTTTGGGTGCACCAGAAATACTACCAGCAGGCAAGATAGCAGCAAAAAT
Source organism: Saprospiraceae bacterium (assembly GCA_046329385.1). Classification (GTDB taxonomy): domain Bacteria; phylum Bacteroidota; class Bacteroidia; order Chitinophagales; family Saprospiraceae; genus OLB9. The sequence goes on along the minus strand of JAXLUT010000019.1, from coordinate 34,815 downwards.
ATCACCTAAATGACGCTGATAACCAAGAGGCAGTGTCCCTTCGATCTCTGAACTCACGTGCAAGAGTGTTTTTGAAGATGTCTGGAGCGTATCGATATATCTGAATCTGTTGACCTTGACATGCTCTGCCACCATGCTCAAGTCATTGCGAAGCAAATCTACAATGGTATAATGCTCTGCTGTCTCCTTGATGTCAGCCAAAATTTTATTTTTTGCATCTGGTATATCAGCATCGATAGTTCCTTTCATTGGATATGTAAATATTTTCCCGTCTTTGATCTGAACAAAGATTTCAGGAGAAGAAACGATAAATTTGTCTTTGTAATATAGTTTGTACTTAGCTCTCGAAACATTGAACAATTCTCTCAATGTATAATTAGACTCAATTTCTGTCGGAAAAGTGAGATTAAGTAAGAATGAATTTCCCAAAAAAATCTCCTTTTGCACATTATTAAATGCTTGCTGAAAAGTTTCAAAACTGACAGGTTTAGATTCAAATTTTAATGGCTTCGTTCGTTCGCCAGATAATGTATAGTTTTTGTTGTCGCTACATTTGTATAAGATGTCAGATGGCAAGTCAGAGAGTTTATAAATCTTTGCGTCGAGCAATTCAAAATCTAAAATAAATAAAAAAGGTGTTGCATTAGCACCATAGTCATTCATTTGTGTCACCCAATCTCCCAGCACCATGACCAAAAGTCTTAATATGACGAATTACAATGGCACCACATAATAATAAACATTTGTAATCCACTTTCTAGGGTCGGGCTCTTCTGTAGGATTGGTCATGTACTCTTCGATCACTGGGATTTGCTGTTGGAGTCGATGGTCTAATATGTAAGCATCCATGGCAGTGTGTGCCAAGCCAGATTTACTGCTTTCGCCTCTGTACTCAATTTTTAGACTAAGACCAGGTGCAATGTGAAATGATTCAGTATTGACGACATTGGATTCTACCACTGTAGGAAGAGCGGCCGCCATGACAGCTTTGCCGTTTTTATCATCCCAATCAAAAAACAAGCCGCAAGGCATACCCTGAATTGCTATTCTATTTTGCAAAGCAGTCTGGTAAAGTGCGCTGATATTTTGTGTATAATACTGCTCCAAATTTTCCATTTTTACTTCTGACTTGTGCATTATAAAATACCTATCTCGTTCCATAATTGTTTGGACTTTGAAGCCATTGTACACTTTATTTTTAAATCTATTCTCAACAAAAGTCTTCAAATTGTCGTTTGCCATTTTCATCTGCTTAGTTAACTTCCACTCATGTATAAAGTTCCAAAGATTGATAATAAATCCCGAAGTAGCACTGCCGCAGACCTTCAATGTAGTATGGGTCGAGTCTTTGCTGACTGTTTTGTAACCAAATAGCCTTGGCGAAGCACCATTTGGCTCATCAGAGATTGATAAAGTATCACCATTGCTGTGCAAAATACGCATCACACCAGCGCCATAAGTATGGCTTTTATAATCGCAAGAAGCATTCGTACCCTTAGTAATGCCTACACACTGCATCAAAAATGAAGTGTCCAAGTAAGCTTTGGAATTATATTCAGATTGGTAGGCGAGATCATTGAGTGCATTGAAAACAAAATTGGAAGGTGCATCGATTTCGATCAAAGCCTTTGCGGAGTATTGCTTGGACAAAATCAAAGATAAAACTACCATCAGTGACAAGAAGATGGCAGTTATAATTATGTACTTTTTGCTGGTGGTCATATAAAAAGTTGATATGATGTACTAAATGCAATCCCAAATATTGACAACTTTGTTGAAACATATACAAACATGCTAAAAGATGACTTACATCATTTCAACAACACATTTTTAATACCTAAGCCTCAATAGAAGTAAGTCATGCCTGCTCTCGGATACTTTGATTTTACCTACAAAATAAGTATCTCGAATTTCTTCAAATTACTTATTTCACATTGAGCGCCGCTAAGGTCTCAAGAGTCAAGTCTCCATAGGCCAATTGTTTGCCCTTTTGAAAATCTGTCACTGATAGCGCTGTTGCTTGATCATAATTGCCATCAATGGTCAAAGGATAACCCAAGCCTACCAATGCCGTTTGCACTTTTTTTATTAAAGCCTTTGATCTATTTTTTTCACATACTATGTGAGTCTCTTGGCTACCAGCTTCTCTTTTGGTCACCTTTACCTTTTCTTTGCGCGTATCGTACTCATGTGTAGCATCAGGTCCTGGTAAGGTGTATAGATTCATAGTCACAGCAGGTATATCTTCATACGTGGAGATATAACAGTCTTCAATATTGGGTGAAGTACAATTTTTATCTCTGCGCTTTACCATTTCTCTCCTTGGCTCCATGATCGTAATCGTGGTGACCTTGACATTCAGACCCGTTGTGTCTGCACCTGTAAAAATATAATGGGTTTTTTCGATGGTTTCAATGATGGGGTCAACTTGAAGCATGGCTTTACATACCTGATCTGCCTTTTTTGGGCAAATACTGTTATCATACCAAGCATCATCAAAAGAGTGCAAAAATGGCTTTTCATTATAATTGTGTTTTGGAAAATTAAATTTGGTTACAAAAATAGACATATTTTAACATATACAAAATATAAATGCGAAAAAAATTAAAATTCAGCACTTAACACAATTTAAAAAAGTTAATGTATCTGTTTTTAGCTATTTATACACACCAACATCCTTATATTTGCACAAATTTAATTTCACCATGTCATTGCGCTTTCTTGTCTCCCTTTTATTTTATTCAATCATATTATGGATTACTGCCTGTAGCACCAAAAAGGAAGCTATTTCTAATCCAGTTACCACCATAACAAAAAACTTTGCCACCGACCTTATCATCAATTACAAACTTGATAAGACAGGTATCAGAGATACGTTCAATAATGCTATTACTGAAGTGTTCAAAAACAGTTTTGATATACCAGAATATGATATAAAAATGACACTCACTAAACCAAAGCCTGCTACAGTAGAAATAGAAGGTAAAAGCATTCTTGTCGTCGTCCCTGTAGGTTTGCATATTCTAAAGAAAACTTACTTAGCAGATTTGACAGCAAAAGGCACCTTAGAGATGAGCTTTGTCACAGACTTGGATATTGATTCACTTTGGAATATGAAAACCAAAACTAGTCTTTCTTATCATCGTTGGGTGGAGAAACCAAAACTTTCGGTAGCTGGCATCAACCTACCAATTGAAAGTATTTCTGACCAAGTCATCAAACGTAGTAAATCGACTATAGAATCATCCATTGATCAGGCGGTAAAAGAGAGTTTTGATCTGAAATCGACAATTAAAGCAAAAATGGCGATCTTTGACCAACCTTTTCAAGTAAGTCCCGATATCAACGGCTGGATCAGCGTCCAACCTGTTCAATTTCAATTGAATAAAATACTCAATAGTAAGTTTTTTGCAACTGGAAAAATTGCGGCTAAAGGACACTCTACCTTCACTACTTACAAACCTGCAAACAAGCCAACAACTACGCAACTGCCCAAATTTTATTGGAATGAAAACATACCTGATAGTTCTGTTTTCAGAGTAGTAGCAGACATCAAGATGGCAGATATCAATCCAATGATCAAGGCCAATTTGGACGGTAAAACTTTTCAAGAAGGCGGTAGATCTATCACACTATCAAATATTGTATCCAACTGCGATTACGAATTTTTCAGAGTAGTCACCGATGTAGCAGGTGCTGTCAACGGACAACTTATCATCAAGGGTAAGCCAAAATACAAGGCTGAAACCAACGAGTTTGTAGTAGAAAACATTGATATTCAGTTGAAAACAAAAAATGTACTCCACAAAGCAGCTGCATGGTTGGGCGAGGGCAAAATCAGGAGTGAGTTAGAAAGCAGGATGAAGTTTTCTATCAACCAAACGATCGTAGAAGTACAAAAAAACATTGATGCCCAATTAGAAAAAGTCAACAAAGCATACAATCTCGATCTAAAAGTAGGCATAGGTAGCGCCGATGTTGAAAATTTCGAAATGAGACCGGGGCAAATTTTGACCACATTGAAGACGAAATTTTACTTAGAAATGTTGATCAGAGATTTTAGGAGTTTTAATAAGTTTTGAGGATAATTATTGAGTATTTGAATAAATGAATACTTTCGTTGAAGTGCAAAAATTTAAGCAATGGTACATTTGGTTGCCCTTCTTGGCACCCTGCACTATATGGTTGTACGCTTTTGTCAAACAGGTCATCTTCGGTTTTACTGTTGGCTCAAGACCAGTGTCTGATACGGAAATTTGTTTGATTGGTTTGTTGATAATATGTCCACTTTGGTTGCTCTTTTGGAATTTGAAGCTTACTACCACTATAGATCAAAACACCATAACATTAGAATTGGAACGATTTACAAGCAAGATCATCCACCTTTCTAATGTCGTTGATTATAAAATCATAGAGTACCATTTTGTAGGGTTTGGATGGAGAATAGGTACTCCATACGGTACGGTGTATAATTGTAGTGGTAACCAAGGCGTTCAATTGATACTTGATGATGGAAAATCAATAATGTTGGGTTCGCAAAGGCCAAAGGACATCATCAATTTTTTGAATTCAATCTCATCTAAACAGGACATTATTCGTTTATAATTTTACAAAAGGTTTGGCTTTGCTCCATTTTGAATCTTGTGTAAAAAATGTGATCCAATAAATCCCATTACTTAAATTTGACAAAGAGATGTACCTATCATCTTCATTCAATTTTATTGTAAAACTACGTCCCAAATTGTCTAAAATTACAGCATTTTTTACACCAACTTTACTATAATATTTAAGATTTTCATCAGCACCTATCCATCCGGAAATGGTTACATCTTCATTATCAAATGTTTCATTTACTTTGTTTAAAGTGTTAAATAACCAAGCTTGAGCTGTCTCTTCTCCTTTAAAAAATTCATAAATAAGACTCCCGATTTTTTGCTCACCCAATGCACTCAAATGAAGTCCATCACTACCAAAGTCTGCTGTGCAATCTACTGCAAAACCATCTTTACGTGCTAGATTGCCATCAGTCCATGAGTAATTGCCCCAAGTCACAAATGGTATTGTAGCATGCTCGCCTATAAAATCATAACCAGATAGATCATTGACCAATCTCTCTATAAAAAATCTATTGGCCCAGCCATTAAAATAATCTCTAGGATGGAGCAAACCTTTGCCCACTCCTCCAGCTGTTGGAGTAGCAAATCCTGCATAAGTACGTGATGCCAAATAACAAATTTTCACATTTGGATAAAGTTGCTTGATCGTCTTGAACAAGATGTAATACTCATCTGCCAATTCTTCTGCGCATTGAGGAAAGTTAGTATTGCCATTTGCAGTATTGTCAGTCTCCACCCAAATCACCTGTATTTGCTTATTGGTGAGACCCACACTATCTATCAGCTTATCTGCTTGAATCCAATAATTATCATTTGCCTGATTCATCTTTTGAATGCCCTGCCCGCCTATGCAACTATTGATGAATTTGACTCTTGGATTGATGTTTGAATCAGTTTGTATTTTTGTTAAGAATGCATTGAATTCAGTGCGAGGATTGCTGGCCCCAACAGCCATAAAACCAATCTTACCATTTGGATCAACTTGCCCATCTACATTGAGTGGTTTGATTTCATTGGCAATAATCATGGCATCCTCCATATACCTTTGTGGCTTCAAGTTTGAGTTGTTCCCATATAATCCGCCAGTAAAACCATTGAATTTATCCCCCAAAACAAAATCAGTCAAAGGAGTAAACCCTGATGATGGTTTAGAACAATCTTTTTGAGAATATGCTTTTGGACCGTACGCCAACAAGCCAGCCAATAATAAAAATTTAAAATACCTTTCCATAAAAGCATAGACTATATTTTATATCAAACGTTTAATTCATACTAAGTAATTATTCGATATCTTTCCAAAATTTAGGAGTTAAATGCAAAAGAATCATAGTAATTAATAGCTTTAAAACAAATTGACATAGCCAAAATGTATCTTCATCTTTCCAAAATCAAGTGGGTTTTTGTCCAATTTTCCAGCGGCAAATGAAATATTGAAAATACCTGCTGATGTCCCAAAATTTAAACCCATTCCAACTCCAAATACAGGCACAGTTTTTTGCTGTCCATTATCAAAAACATTTAATAAACCATAATCCAAAAACGGCAAACTTAGATAAGAGTTTTGATCAAAAATAATCCTAAACTCCAAGGTGCTGAACGCATAAAAATCAGTTAGAATACTTTCTTCGTCAAAACCTCTCAAGAGTTTGCTTCCTCCTATGCGCATCAACTCGTTTTTCAAGATGCCATCTTTATTGTACTTCCAACCACCAGTCGCTGCTGTGCGTATAGTGGCCCAATCTTTAATTTTAAAAAAGTAAGAAAAATGTCCATTCAATTCGCTTTGGAGCGTTTGAAGCGTGAGTGTATCGTAGCTATTAGCAAAATTTTCGAGAGACAAAATCTGCCTATTGGGTAAGATATTTTTACTTCCTATGATAGCCGAAAGTTCACCGTAATAGCCCTTGGTGGGATTGAATCGGTAATCTAATTTTCTGATATTGAGACTGATACCTGCTCCTGTATAACTCAAATCCAATGCAGAAGGCAGTCTGCCAGCCTGTAAGATTTCTTCCGTCTTAATCTCTATAAGTCTTGACGATCTATAACTCCCGAATATACGTATCTGATTATAACCACCAAAAAGGTACTGAAAGCCACCATCAAAATACAAATCAATATTGGCTGATGCATTCTTAAACAACCTAAAATCTGCATGCGTACCTATAGGCAAATTAAAGATATATGGTATAGTAGATTTCAGTTGCAACTCTAGGTTTTCAGGTTTCAATTTTTTTACCTGGATGTAAGAGTACTCACCATGCCGGAATGAATTGTTCAGCTCTGCAGTAAAATCCACAGAGAGATTCCACTTCCGTACACCACTGGTAATTGTAGGTAATACTCCAATCAAAAAATCAAATCGGCTTGCTGGTTTTGGATCAGGTGTGAGTATCAATGCTGCTTTGTCATTAATAAATCTGATGAATGGCTCTTCACGTTGTTTTATGTATTGAAGATCTCTGATACGAGCCGATGCTCTGGCCACTTTGTCATGATCGTACAAATCACCTGCTTTGATATCCAAAAGTCTTGAGAAAAACTTTGGGTTCATATCCAGTCGTCCTACCATCTGAATGCTATCAAATAAGATTTTCTTGCCTGAATTTGTCATCAAGTTTGCTTCAAGCGATGAGTTTTTAATAGATACATCTGACAAGCTTACCTGTGCAAATGGGTAACCATGATTGTTGAGATGCTTCAATATTGACTTAAGATAATATACTACTCTGGTTGAATCCAATGATTTACCTACCAAATCTCGCTCCTTTACACCGGCTGCCTCCAAAACATCTGATTGTTCTTGTGTGAGTTGGATCCTACCCAACCGATATTGAAGACCTTTATACATCATCACTTGGCAAGTATCAGACCTGATTATTGTTGTATCAATGGTTGCAAAAGTATAATGCCCTGCAACCAACTCAGCCAGGTGCTCAGATGTCATTTTTTGTATTGACAATGAATCTATAACTTTAGTCAAAATAGGATTTTTTATATCGTCATGATATATCAAAACTGTGAATTTTTTCTGACCATTGACATCTATACTTACCAAAATCACAAACATCACAACAAGGAGTACCTTGTATAAAGCATCCATTCTTAATGTGTACATTAGTATATGATGTCTCAAAAGATCTTAGATTTGTCCTTTCTTACAACGAAGATACGCATGTCTGGCATATATATCCATATCCCTTTTTGCAAAAAAGCATGTCACTATTGCAATTTTCATTTTTCGACATCATTGCGTCTCAAAGGCGATATGACAGAAGCCATCTGTAAGGAGATCATGATGAGAAAAGATTATCTTACCGAAAGAAACTTGAGTAGTATATACTTTGGTGGTGGTACACCGAGTTTGCTTGACGAAGTGGATCTCAATAAAATATTGGATACTTTGTCAAAGTATTATATATGGGAGCCTTCAGTTGAGATTACACTTGAAGCCAATCCTGATGATATTAATACGGAGCAATTGAAACTATTCAAATCATTGCATATCAACAGATTGAGCATAGGAGTTCAGTCTTTTTCCGATGATGACTTGAAGTGGATGAATAGGTCGCATAGTGCATCTCAAGCCAAGTCAAGCATCATCATGGCTCAAGATTACGGCTTCAATAATCTTACAATCGACCTCATCTATGGCAGTCCTACTACAACCGAGTCAATGTGGGCATCCAATATCCATCAAGCGGTAGAGTTGAAGATTCCACATATCTCTTCCTATTGCTTAACTGTAGAAGAAAAAACAGCCTTACATCATAAAATTAAAGTGGGAAAATCATCTGCTCCTGACCAGCTAAAAGCCAACCAACAGTTTGATATTCTAATAGAGACACTGACTGGTCAAGGCTATGACCACTATGAAATTTCCAATTTTGGCATGCCAGATCATCATGCCATACACAACACCAACTATTGGAAAGGTCAACATTACTTAGGGCTTGGACCATCAGCACACTCTTATAATGGCCCGTCTCGATCTTGGAATATTGCCCACAACAAAAAATACATTGATAATATTGCAATGGGACATTTACCATTAGAAACTGAAATCCTGACCGATGCTGATCGATACAACGAATACATCATGACGGGATTAAGAACTATGTGGGGCATTACTTATGAGCAGATCAAAGAGTTCGGCCCAGTTTTGGCAGATCATTTTACAAGACACGTCAACGACCCAATTGCAGCGGGTATGATTGAGCAAAAAGGTGACCAATACACCTTAACCTATCAAGGCAAATTTTTCGCTGATAGAGTGGCCATGGATCTGTTTTGGGTAGAATGAAATACAAAACCAGAAAAAAATAGTACTATATCATCAGTTTCACAAGTTTGCCACTAAATGTCTTTAATGGCTTATTACATTTAATAATACTACACCTGACTTAACCGTTACTAAAATACTCATTGACTCTTTTTTATGTTTTCCCCTTCAGAAGACACATGCAACATAATCAAAGTCCTAAGCAAACAAAATAATTTTTGAAAATCAAATCTAATGTTATAGATTTGTATTCAAATTGATTCAGAATTACAAAATTTGAGAATAAAAAACAAAGATAATCATTCATGAATAGTAATTATTTTCTTTCTCATTGATATAATAAAACACAAAACAAATGATTAACAAACTGTTCATTATGCTAATTTTGTCTTTCATCAGTTGCAATTCCAATACTGTAAAATCAATATCCAAGTTAAAATTTGAAAACTATGAATTTAAGCTAAACGGATTTGAATGGGAAGGCAATCCTTACAATTTCAGCGCTTATATAAGGGATACTGTTTTCCCTTCAGATGGCCCACAAAAGGCAGCTTGTGAATTTTCATATATCGGTGATATAGAAAATTTACATAAATACTGGGATAGTCAATCTAGTAAAAAAGGTACATTGTCCCAAAAACAAATAGATAGTTTTGCTCTCTTTAATGCTTCAAATGCCATCGATTATATTCTAAAAATGTCCAAGGACTATCAAGTCGTTATAATAAATGAGGGACATCATATACCACAACATAGAGTTTTCACCACTCATCTGCTTGATGGTTTAAAAAAACAAGGATTCAAGCATCTTGGTTTAGAAACATATCTTGCCAATGAAAAAAATGATTCGCTACTGCAAGTTAATGGTTATCCTACGCTCAAAACTGGATACTATACCAAAGAACCACAATTTGGTAATTTGGTGAGAGTGGCTCATAATAAAGGATTTAAAGTTTTTGGCTACGAAAGTGAAGGCCATACAGATGGAAAAGAAAGAGAGATAAATCAAGCTAAAAACATCAAAGCATATATGGACAAATATCCCAACGAGAAAATATTAATTCATTGTGGTTTTGACCACGGTTTAGAAGGTGAATTAGGTGGTAATTGGGAAAAAGCAATGGCAGGAAGATTAACAGAATTCACTGGTATCGATCCACTAACAATTAATCAAGTTAAATATTCAGAAAAAAGTAGTAGGCAACTGGAAAACCCATTTTATCAATTGACAGATTTGGATGAACCAAGTGTTTTTATTAACCAAGATGGTAAAGTTTTTGGAGAATACAAAAAGGGTGAATGGTTTGATATTACTATTTTTCATCCTAGAAGTAAGAAATATAATAGGCCAGTTTGGATGACTTATGGAGAAAGACAAGAAGTTGATATTGAATTTAAAGATACTGAGATTGATTGTCCTTGCTTGGTATTTGCATATAAGGCAGGTGAAGAAATTGGTGCAGCTGTCCCTTATGACATTCAAGAGACGAATGATAAAATTGTAAAAATGGTTTTGGACAAATCTGACTTTGAAATAGTAGTTTGGAATGAGAAAGGAAAGGCAATGAAATCTCAAATCAAGAATAAAAAACGATGAAATAAGATGATTTTGGCTATCAAATAGCCCAAATATTTGATGATTTCTTATTTGAAAAAGTTTAAAAAGTATTAAATCAGTCATTTTGGGATAAAACATAGAAGATATTTGCAGCTCCGCCACTGCGATCAATTAAATTACTGAGGCTATCCAAAATTTTGTATTTCACACCAAGACCATAAGTTTTTAAAAGACAAAATATACATAAATATTGCTTCATATCTTAGCCAATTGTTAAGCTCATCGATTTTTAAAATAATCCCACGAAAACTAAGTTTAATATGGTAGTTATAGTTTTTTAATTACACCATTTTCAAGGATCCGTCATCATCATATTAAAAACCAAAACATGAGACAGATATTGATACTCCTTTTAGGGCTTCAATTTTGGGCCTGCAACGAGACAAAAAGTCAAGAAAAATCAGGAAATGCTTCATCGCAAACTGATACAACTAAGACGGAAGAAATAGTTTCAGATCAATACAACGAATTTAAAATTTATCCTAATGGCTTGATTTATAGCGAAAAGACCATGGGCAAATTGAGTTATATCGTTGACTCTCTAAACTTAAAATTCAAAAACTGCCATTTCAACACAGTATTTCATGCCCAAAGTCAAACTATTGGGCACATCATAAAAATTGATAATATGAGTATAAAGAAGGCAAAAAAAGATATGGAAAACCAGCTTCCTTTGGATGATTTCCTCAAAAAATATCCGAAAGCTTCTATTGATCGCAATGTTCTAATTTTAAGAAGCAAATACAAAAATTATGAAAATAAAGACATTGTAGAATTTGAATATTTTGACCTAAAAGGTGATGATAGTTGGAGCATTACATCTGAAAATATTGCATACTGCCAAAAAGACTTTACCAATCAATGGCTTTGGCTACATAGGCCAAAAACTGAATACTCTGCAGAATATTTATCAGCATTCTATTTTCCAAGCAATTTTAATGCACAACCAATATCGCAAAAATATGCACAAATGATCGGGTATGCAGATTGCCTAATTGACACCACAACCTCAAAATTTAAAGCCGATTTTGATGATGGTTGGATTGACCTTCCAGAAAATTGGACTTCGATGTCACCTGATAATAAAGCTAAGCTTCTTGACACAATGAGAAGTACAAGAGTAATAGGTAGTTGTAGTATGGATAGTAGGCCTAGAGATCACGCCATTCACATTGCACTGCTATCTGCTGAAACTTACCACTGGGAAGTTTTTCTTAAAGCTCATTTGGACATCATGAATGACCGTTTTGAGAGAATGTCGGATGGAAATTATGCTTGGGGTCAACGAAATACTTATATCAAAGAGATAGAAGAGCTCAAAATCAATGTTCCCGACTTGATACTTGGTATTTGCTTTCGCATTGAAAACCCTGCAAACAATCATTATTTCGGTAACATCCGCCGAATCGGCCGAGCATTGGCTGAATCTAAATATCGAAGTGAGATAGAGCAATCTATCTTGTCTATTGTCTCAGACAAAGACTTGGATATATATAATAGGCTTATTTTTTATTTTCTATTTCGTAACTATAATTATTTCTTAGAGGACGAAATGGTAAAAAAAGCCAATGCAGATAAATTAACATTGGTTGCAAAGACACTTCCTGATTTTATTAGCGATAGGTTAAGGGAAAATTAAATTTATAAACTTTTAAGCTACCATTACAGGTTGCTATAGGTTCATTACTTATCTTAGATCACTTCACTAAACCAAAAACGCTATCTAGTTTTAAAGAGTAATATCAAAAATTGTACCTTTGTGTATATATAATATTCATGGATTTTAAGATTCTGACAGTTAAGTTGCTCGATGATGACAGAAAAGCTGTGAAAGAATCTCCTTTGGACAAAATTGACAATATCAACAGAATTGAACTGTCAGTTGATTATTTTCAATTTTACAAATCAGTATCTTCTGTATATTCTTCCACGGATATATTAGTAAAATCTCCACGTTTTGGCGGTATAATTGATTATTATCTGCATCAATTGCATCAATACTTCGTGATTTGTTGACATCTAATTAGTTTAAAAATTAATCGATTGTCTATTTTTGAACTTCAAACCATAAGTAATGCATAATCACAGCCATTTCACTTTGCATACCAAGGCATTTATCTGCATTTCATACTTATTTGCAGTCATATTTTGCAGTTGCAAAAACAATCATAGCACGCCAAAAACTGACATCTATTATACCGAACAACACAGACCGCAATATCACTTTTCACCTGACTCTATGTGGATGAATGACCCAAATGGTTTGGTTTGGTATAATGGTGATTACCACCTTTTTTACCAATATTTTCCAGACTCAACAGTTTGGGGACCAATGCATTGGGGCCATGCTACGAGCCAAAACCTTTTGCATTGGGAGCACCAACCAATTGCACTGTATCCCGACAGTTTGGGCTTGATTTTTTCCGGTAGTGCAGTGATTGATAAAGCAAATACTGCTGGTTTTGGCAAGGATGCAATGGTAGCCATTTTTACGCATCATCTGATGGCAGGGGAAAAGGCTGGCAAATCGGATTTTCAATATCAATCTATCGCCTACTCCAATGATCAAGGCAGGACATTTACAAAATATGATAAAAATCCTGTCATTAGCAATCCAGGTATCAAAGATTTTAGAGATCCCAAGGTCATTTGGCATGATGAATCTAAGTCGTGGGTTTTGGTATTGGCGGCTTATGACAAGTTATTTTCTATCATTCCAAAGACTTAAAATCATGGAAAAAATCAAGTGAATTTGGCATACCAAATGATAAAAGGCTTTGGGAATGTCCAGACATCTTCCCTTTAGAAGTCAGTAATGGCAAGAAATCTAAATGGGTATTGATCGTTTCTATACAAAAAGATGCTCCTAATGGAGGTACTGCTACGAGTTATTTTGTTGGTGATTTTGATGGCAAAACCTTCAAAGCTGATACACAGCAAAAATGGCTCGACTACGGCAAGGACAATTATGCCTTGGTTACTTACTCTAATGAGCCCAACAACAAAAGGATCGGTATCGGTTGGATGTCAAACTGGCAATATGCCCAAAACGTACCTACCAAAAGGTGGCGAAGCGCTATGACTTTGCCAAGAGAACTGACTCTTTGGAACAAAAACAACGAATTTCTATTAAAAAGCGAACCCGTAGCATCGATCCAATCATTGGTAAAAAACACCAAAACAATAAGCCATGATGTTCACAAAGCTATGGCTATCAAACCATTAAGCAAGATCAAACTCAAAATAGATCGACCTACATCTGGTAAATCATATATCCGACTCTCCAATGCAGACAATCAATACCTCGATATAGGTTATGATGGCGAAAAGCATAATTATTATATAGACAGAAGCATGGCTGGCAAAAGTGATTTTAGCAAAGAATTTGCAAGCATCCATTATGGTAAACCACAAGGCGTTGACAAAATTATCGATATGACTATTTATGTTGACCTTGCCTCAGCAGAGTTATTTGCAGATGATGGTTTTTGCACCATGACTGACATATTTTTTCCATCCAGTCCATTCAATCAGTTACAGTTGGTCAGTGATGTCGCTGTACGTCAATTGGAGATTTCGGATATAGAAGGTGTTTGGTCAAAGAAGTGAGCAATTAGGTTAGCCTAATTTCAAGCCAATATTTGTAATAAGAAATGCTTTCACATCTCATAAAAACCAACACTACCTCCTACCCAGTCTTTGTCTTTATTGTATTTGACGCCTATCATCTTACCTTTCGATAGACGCACAAGATTATTGATAACAATGGGTTTGGGTTCGTCGTCAGGCCACAACATCAACATCCTGATTTCTACTTTCACAGGATCATTGGGCGATTTAAGTACAGGTTCATATACCACTTTCTTTTGTAGGATATAGTTGGACTTATCTTGGATTTTCACTAAATCTTCTTTGGTCACATCTATGATGACGCCTGCACCTGCAAAAGAAAACAGTGGCTTCAATACATAATTTTCAAGATCAAATGGCAACTCCGTCAATTCACTCAAAAAATAGGTATCTGGTACGTACTTATTCTTTAAAAAAGGCATAATGAACTTGCTGATCCGATAAAACCAATTGGGATGACCTATCCATTTGACATCAAGGTCATCGGTAAATTTGAATTGCATCTCAAGGTCTGGTCTTTGATCCAGCTCATCGAAAATAACTCTATTATATATCTTTTTGATTTGAACCTTTTCGCCATTTTTATCTACGTAATAGAGCTGTTTACCATCTTTCAGTACTTCGGTAACGCAAACTATGGGTATGCCAAGTTCCACAGAGGTACTCAACATATCTATATATGTATTCTGCTTATCTGGCTCTATCTCAAGTAGGACAACATGCCTTGGATTTTCATCACCAATAATGGTATCGTGCAGAATTTTCTTATACGAATCCCTATTGTATCCGTTAAAGTAACTGGTCAAGCTATAAGGCAAATCGTAGTAGATGTGGTATGCTTGGCTCACCATATACTGAAAAAAATATACAGAAGGAAAACCTTGAATTTCTATCAGTTGTGGATATGGGTCTCCATTCTCATCCAAACATACACCAAAATCCATTTGTAAAAAGGTAGTATGCTCATCTTCATTGGGTACAATGATACTGTCATCATACAAAGCACCTTGAGTAAACTCCTTGATATCTGCTCTAGTCACAATTTCGCCAATCTGATCGCAAGCTTCCAATAGTCTATCTTTGAGTACTTTAGGAATAAAAAATGGAGACTCGGCTTCTCTAAAATTTGGCTTTAGATTGTACATCTTGGCCAAGCCATCTTTGAATGCTTCATACTTTTCTGTAGTGAAATTGGCATTGAATTGTTCTCTAATTTTTGGAATCATACTAATACTGCATTTTGGGAGTAAATAGCATCCATCGCATTTTCGATAAACAATGGCAAAATCGTATT
This sequence comes from Saprospiraceae bacterium, assembly GCA_046329385.1. GTDB lineage: Bacteria > Bacteroidota > Bacteroidia > Chitinophagales > Saprospiraceae > OLB9. The sequence goes on along the minus strand of JAXLUT010000019.1, from coordinate 19,375 downwards.
GTGTGTCAACTCTATCTTATCTGGGTCATCTATGTGATCCATCATAGTGTCATACTTGGCTTGACCAAAATTTTTGATGACGTTCTCTCTGACATCTGGCTTTTCAAAATGTATCTTCATGCCGATTGGGTCTGCTTCAGGATGAAATTGTGTACCAACAAATTCTTCAGAAAATCTTACAGCCATGATAGCCCGCTCGTATTCTACATGTGTTCTGATCTTTTCTAAAGCCAAAATCTTGGCCCCATGCATTCTGAACACATCCAAATCTGGCTGGATCAACTGGAAGTCTCTACTATCTACTGCGTAAAATGGATCGGGCAAATTACTAAAAATTGGGTCATTACTGCCATACTTTGTCATGTGGACTGGCATCACTCCGAATGAAGTAGATTTGCGAGGTGTTAATGTACCAAGTTCGAAAAAATTGCAAGCCATCTGAAAAGAGTGACATATAAAAAACATGTACTTCTTACAGTATTGATTTTCAATATTATACTCCCAAAGATCGCCTACTAGATTGTACCATGCCTTATCCCAACTGCCATCGCCTACCAAAGGATTGCCAGGTCCACCGCTTGAAATGTACACATCATACTCCATGCCTGGAATTTCATTTTTATTCCGAACATCAAACTCATCAATATCAAATGCACTACTATACATAGCGGCTATATCTCTGATACAACGCATCCCTTGATTGGGTCTGCCATCGTTCATATCCAAGATCGCCAGTCTTAATTTACCCTCCATGATTTGACTTTAAGTAAATATTGTGCAATCAAAACTATGCCTTTTTACTTGCTGTTTTTTTTGCGGGTGCAAATATATCACTTATAAATGATCCCCAGGTCAAATTCATTTGATTTGACTTGTGATTTTGTGCTTTTTCTATGGCCATATTGGCTGCATTCTCCACTATCCAATCAAAATTGGCTTGCCCAACAGAATTTACATCAGCATCTGGTGCCGGATTGCAAAAGTCGATCGCTATAGGAATACCATCTCTCACTGCAAACTCTACTGTATTGAAATCATAACCAAGGCCTCTACACAGCGTCTTGGTATATTGCTCTACGGTGGCAAGCAGTTTTTTATCTTTGGTAGGATTGTCAACTACATATCTCAGATGATGTGGATTGCGTGGTTCATAAGGCATAATATGTACTCTATCTCCTGCCAAATAATAACATCTGAAATAGTGATCAAATACTATCTCCTCTTGTAGGAGCATCACCAATTGTCCTGTTTCGCTGTGTTTTGCCCATAAATCTTCTGGACTTGTCACTTTATAAACACTTTTCCATCCGCCTCCTGAATGCGGCTTCATATATGCAGGAAACTTGATATAATCAAAAATTCTTTCCCAGTCTGTTGGGTATTTAAGGTTTCTAAATGACTGTTCGGATGTATCATCAGGTCTTTCAAATGATGGCAACAATACCGTATTGGGTACCGGTACGCCTAGGGTCTTTGAAAGACAATTGTTAAAGAATTTTTCGTCTGCACTCCACCAAAAAGGATTGTTGACTACTGCTGTACCCATTAGGGCAGCGTTCTTCAGAAATGCCCTATAAAAAGGTACATCTTGAGATATACGGTCTATTATTACTGCATACTCAGTCGGGTCTGCCTGCTCCACGACATCTACCTGCACGGCTTCTGCAACTATACCTTTTACTTTTTTTGAATTAACTTTCTCAACAAATGCTTGTGGAAACGTGTTCTCCTTACCGAATAAGATACCTATCTTCTTCATGATGATTATTTAATTATTTTGATGATTTACTTATTAATTTAGATTGATTGCAAATATTAGATATTGGATTGAAACTTCCAACAAAACTTCAATATATTTATAAATATTTTACTCATTCAAAATATATTTTTATAAATATTAAACAATACAAAATATTATTCCAAATAAATGAAAATAATTACAACTACAGAATCAATCTATTGTAATTTTATCAAATCTTCTTAAGAAAGCTGGGTCAAAATCAGCTCCATGTCCTGGCGTATCATCAACTGTCACTTGCCAATCTTTATGATATTGCATGCCGCCAATTACTGGATCTTCAGAGAGCATCAATGGACTATCCAAATCATGGTATAAAATATGATCCCATGCCATATCAAAATGCACCAAAGCCGAAATACCTAAACGCGACTCTGAAAACGAGCCAGTCTGACAATACACATCTGCTCCTTGTGCTATAGCGGCTACTTTCATTGCATTGCAGATGCCACCTGATTTACCCAACTTGATATTGATAAGGTGGGCAGCCTGTTGGCTCAATATTTTGTAAGCATCTTTATGGTTAAATACCGACTCATCAGCCATGATTGGAATAGGACTCGAAGCTGTTAGTCTTGATTGATCCACAGTATTTCCTGCTTGAATGGGTTCTTCACAGTGCTCTATATTTAGGTTGCTCATAGCATCCAGCGTACGTTTAGCATCTATATAGTTCCAACCTTGATTGGCATCGATGCGCAATGGTAGTTGGTCTCCTACCGCCAGCCTGATCGCTACCATTCGTTCAATATCTGCTTTACATCCACGTTCTCCAAGTTTTACTTTTAACACTGGAAATCCCATCTCCTTAAATTGGATGGCTTTCTCCACCATTTTTTCTTTGGAGAGAAGGCTTATTGTATTGTCGGTGTAGATTTTCTTATCTCGATCACCTTTCAAAAATTGGTACAATGGCAATCCATCCATTTTTGCCACCAAATCATAAAGAGCCATATCAAATGCGCATTTGACGGATGCATTTCCGACAATCATTTTGTCCATCAATGCAACATGCTTGTGTATTTCTCTTGGGTTGGCGCCGATCAATGCCTTAGCCAAATCTCTGGCAAATGCAACAGTACCAACTTGTGTCTCACCATGGATGGATCTATATGGACAACATTCGCCTGTACCGTAGATACCATCAGATGTAAATATCCTAATGACTGTATTTTTTGCATGAGTTAATGCTCCTTTTGAAATCACAAATGGCTCGTGTAGCTTGATTTGTGTAGGAATGATTTCAATTTTTTGTATCTTGATGATATTCATATCATATTATTTTGAACCAAGCGATTAATGTTTCAAATGTTTGATGCCTTCATTCAAAATATCTACAAAGTGCCAACAATCTGAAAATGTATTGTACAATGGCACTGGTGCTATCCTGATGACATCTGGCTCTCGCCAATCAGCAATCACGCCTCTCTCCATTAAAAATTGGAAAAGACGCTTATCTGGATTGTGCATCTGCAAAGATAGCTGGCAGCCACGCTCCTGACTGTTGGATGGTGTGATGATTGACAACAGATCGCTTTGATTTGCAAGCAACATTGCTTCAAGATATGCAGTCAGTTGTACAGACTTTTTCCGCAACATTTGTATATCGGCCTCATCAAAGATATCCAACGATGACAAAATAGCAGCCATTGACAAAACTGGAGGATTGCTCAATTGCCAGCCTTCAGCAGTCTTTATAGGCTGATAGGTATCTCCCATCAAAAATCTAGTCGCCTTATCATGTCCCCACCAACCAGCAAACCTATTTAGATCTACATCATGATGTCTCTCGTGAACAAAACAACCAGCCAAACTCCCTGGACCAGAATTGAGATATTTGTACGAACACCAGACAGCAAAATCTGGCCCGTCATCATGCAGGTTCAAGGCAAGGTTGCCAGCAGCATGAGCCAGATCAAAGCCAACCTTACAACCATGGGCGTGACCCAACTCTGTGATCTTCTTAATATTGTATGCTTGACCTGTATAATAATTGACACCTCCAATCATGATCAAAGCTATACTTTCGCCTTCTGTTTCTATGATTTTTGCAATGGCTTCGTCAGAAACAATCTCTTGGCCTTCATCTGGAAGCAGTTCTATCATGCTTATTTTTGGGTCAAATCCGTGATACTTGATCTGACTCTCAATAGCATACCTATCAGAAGGGAATGGCGAATAGTCAAACAATATTTTGTACCTTGTCTTAGTCGGTCTATAAAAACTTACCATCATTAGGTGCAAATTGACTGTCAGGCTATTCATCACCACGACTTCCGATGGTAAAGCTCCTACAATACGAGCCATCTTCTCACTTAAGAATTCATGATATGGCATCCAAGGATGTTTGGCATGAAAATGGCCTTCTACACCTAGATTTTTCCAATCATCGAGTTCTTGATTGATATAATCTCTTGTGGAGATAGGCATCAATCCCAGACTATTACCACATAAATATATGCTATCTTTTCCATCTGATGTCCTTGGAATATGAAATTTACTCCTAAATGATGATAATGAATCTTGGTGATCCAAGTCTTGAGCGAATGACAAAGTTGATTGCAAAATGGATATATTTATTGCACAAAAGTAGTGAATTTAAGGTCTAAAAAAGCAATATATAAGTAATTTTGGCTGCAAAAGACAATAATTATCCATTTGAAACATAAGAGTTTATTAAGTTCAATACTTATATCTTATACACACATGAAGCGAGTGGTACGTTTTATTTAAACTAACATTATGATAGCCTTATTTTATAGGATGCAAGTGGCACGATTCGATTCAATAACTTACGAATCAGGGTAAAGCCATCGAAGCACATTTCTGTACCAAATATTGTCACGATCAAGGACGGTTATGACATTATTTTTTACAGCATCATCTATCACCTTGCCAGGATAACAATCTGGTACACTCTCCATTTCACCCAATGGATACGGATCATCAAGTCCTGCCACTATCTGTGAGATACCTGACCTCTTGACCATCAACTCAAAAGATAATACATCGTGAACTAGAGTGTCAAAAAATACATTTTCAACATTACTGTCATGTCTTGGATCGTGCGTGTTTACAAATAAATCTGGTCTGCCTTTATATCCTTGGACTCTACGACCATAACCCATCTGTCCAAATTGGTTGCCATGTGCAAAACATGTCCTTATATTGGGGAACTTATGTTGCAAATCCATTAAGTCAAAAAAATGCCAAGCATCAGCCGTTTGTGCACACATCCATATTAGATGAAATCTCCAATACTTATCATCGAGTGCAATGATTTCTTCTGCATTGTAAGGGTGGATTTCAACAGCCAATTTATAATAATTGGCCAGCTCAAATATAGGTAATGTATAATTGTCTGCAATAGATGTCCACTTCTGATCGTGGTTTAAAAAATGGGTTGGGAGACACAAAAGTGGCATTTGGTACGTGGTCACGCAGCGCTCGATTTCTGTCAAAGCATCTGCAATATACAAGGGTTGTACCACAAATCCAGAAATAAAATGATCACTATGTGTGTGGTGTATATGAGCATTATAGTCATTCTGAAATCTGATGACATCATGTGCCATCTGTTTCTGATAACCATTGCAATACAATTGAGATAGATTCAATACCACTTCCTTGTCAATCTGGTTGGCTGCCATCCATTCCAATTTTTTATCCAAAAAAAAGCTAGGATCAGTAATGGGGCGACGCCATTGGCCTTGACACATTTGGCTCATGTCATCATTGATCCAAAAGATCTCCTTCTCTATCATGAATTTTGGGATTTCATTTGGATAAGGCAACAAATGTGCGTGACCGTTGATTCTCATTTTTATAAAAAGCTTTAAAACAAAAAGACCCTCATTGCTGAAGGTCTTGATATTCATTATATTGACACTCTGTTATTTACCTCCAAAGCTTACACCAAGAGTCAACTCATGTGAACCGTTGTTATAATCTTGTATTGGATTGGATGATGTGTTATAAGAGTAATAAAACTTCAGTTTTTCTATCTTTGTACCAATCAAAAAGCCCAATCTCTTGTCAGCACCCAAAGTATAATTGACTCCTCCCAATAGTTTATCTTGCAAGAAGCCAAAAGTCAGGTTCATATCAATATGTGTGGGGACTTGGTTCAATTTCTTCATAATAATATATGGAGTCAATGAGATATCTGGATGCATATCCAATTTATAGCCCACTTGAAGGATAAAACCAGCTTCCCTCTCTGGTTCATTGCTCAATTCTATATCGGTAATCCTTGAGCTCACCGCAGATGGAATAGTCAAACCATACATCAATCTCTTCATGTATATACCATATAATCCAAAAGATGCATCAAAGTATTCTGCTCCAGCCAATGCATTACTGATGATAGGGTCAGTTGGGTCGGCATTTCCAAAACCAGACAAGCCGTGTTTGATGTATTCGCCAGAAAGTCCAATACCCAGCTGATTGGTTTCTGATACTATGGTGTAACTCAGACCTAAGGCGCCCTTGAAGGTTTCTAATTGACTAAATTTGTCACTTACTACATTCAGACCAAGAGCCAATCTATTACCAACAGCACCATTATATGAAACTGTAAATGTACGAGGAGCGCCATCTATACCAGACCATTTGTTTCGATAATTGAAAAGTATAGTGTGATTCATCTCCGAACCATAAGCTCCTGGATTGATCAACTGTGGGTTGAGATGTGCTTGTGTATAAACGTATCTCTCATCAAAGTACCTTGCTTGTGCTTTAGCCGTATATTGTAGAGCGATCATTCCTACAAAAAGAATTGCTTTATAAATATTTATTGTCTTCATTTTGTTAATATTATGAATTCCATCAAATTTATTTACCATAAGGTAAAATCGTCAAAGTGCCTTTGTAAATTTCCCTTCTGCCTTGGCCAAAGTTTACATTCAAAATCCAAATATATCCACCTTCTGGCAAGTCTTTATTGTCATTGTCCAGTCCAGTCCAAGTATTGTCATAATTAAACTGTGAATAAACTAACCTTCCCCATCTATCATATACACTCAAATCTCCAGAATTGTCAGTGACACAATTGATGACAAACAAATCATTTTTTTGATCTCCGTTTGGAGTGATCACAGATGAAGCTTCATAACAAGGTCCATTGATGCTACATTGTTTGACTTCCAAATTGGTAAGCAAAGTTCGGCATCCATTATCGTCTGTAACGGTCACATTATAAAATCCCACTGCTAAGTTTTCAAGCTTATTGTCCAAATCTGTTTGATTACTCCAGTTGTAGGCATAATTGCCAGCTCCTGTATTGTTCATATTGAGCTCAATTGCACCTGTCTCTTGATCTTTGTTAGAGCATGTGATCGTTGGCGTTGCGACCAATTTTGTGGGTTGTTTGATCTCAATGGTTGTAGCAGTAGTGCCCACACCATTTGAAGCAGTGACAGTATATGTTCCTGCAACTAAGTCAGTAAATTTATAATCCACCAAATTATTGGTCAATGTCAAAGTATTAATAACTTGTGAGCCAACCTTCAATGTAACATTGATAGGATATGTACCTGTTGTGATTTTACCTTCAATGATACCTGTTTTGTCATTAAAGCAATCTACTCCAAAACCATTCTGACCAGATGTAACGGCAACAGTGCCTAATTCTACTGCAACTTCACCAACTGTCTTAACTGAAACTACTATCTCCGTTCTTACTGTAGAGCATCCATTGGCATCTGTCACAGTCACATTATAGCTGCCGGCTTTGACCTTGCTTACCTCCAGCGTACCTGAAGTATTAGCATCAGGTAGGCCACCTGACCACACAGTCTTGTAATTTGCAGGATTGCCTGGTGTGCCACCAGAAATTGAGATGTTAATTTTGCCATCCTCCGCTGTACTTGATGAAGCAGATGTTGTACCTGTCAATGAAATATCTATAGCACTAGGCTCAGTAATTGTAACACTGGCAGTACCTGTTTGTGCAGGCGATGCGCTATCTGAAACCGTCACTGTATATGTGCCTGCTTTTAGATTTTGTGGGTTAGATCCACTCAAACTTCCACTCCAAGTATAAGTATAAGGTGTGCATCCACCACTTACAGACACAGACGCTGATCCATCATTTCCATTTTTGCATTTTACATTGGTTCCCGCAATAGTCACTTGAGAGAGTTGCGTTTGTGTATTGCCCACTACAAATGAAGCAGTAGCATTACAGCCCTTGCTGTCTGTGACTGTCACGGCGTAAGTACCTGCATTCAGATTGGTCGGATTGGCAGTATTGCCCAATGATGGATTCCAAGTATAATTATAACCACCATTACCACCCGATGTTGCAGAAATATTGATGGATCCCTTGCTACCACATCCGACATTGGTCACCACACCAGATGTAGGTATGGTAATGATAGTTGGTTCATTAATTGTAGCAGTACATGTGGTCTTCAATACTCCCGAGCATAATACATCAAATGTATATCTACCCGCTTTTGCATTGGCAAGATTTAAGTTGCCAGTGGATACTAAGCCAGTTGATACTATCGTGCCATTCAATTTCCATTGGAAGACACAATCTGATCCAGCACCTGTAACGGTCATGGCTGCTGAACCATTGCTGCCACCATTACAACTCACATGGGTGATAGCACCTGTAGTACAAGTAACGTTTCCTGAATCTTGTGGACAAGTAATTGAAATAGTATTGCCCGTCACAGTGCTTGGGACACTACTAGGGCCACCAGAGACGCTACCTACTATCTCTGTAGGTAGGTACAGTAATAGTAGCGGTATGATTTGACGTTCCAGGACACAATAATTCAAAGCAAATATTGAATATGACATGTCCGTTTGCCTTGGTGATGGCACTTCCATTGCTCCAATTCAATTTGAGAGTGCCACTGGTACCATTAGCATTAAAAACAGATGAATTTAGACCCTCCAAGCTATAATTTTCTGTCCTTATAAATTTGAGTTGGGTTGGATCCCAACTAAATTGAGTGCCAACACCATAAATATCGGTAAAATTTTCGACCGAGATAGCCAAACAAATGATTTCTCCCTTATTGCCGCTTGCTGAGCTGGTCTTGATATTGACAGGCAGCTTGACATCATCTACAATGTTGACTTTACCAAAAGTAAAACACATAGGTGCAGTGCCAGTACTCGATTCCCATATTACTTCAGTAGGTGTGTTACGATTGGTCTCTACACATGCCGTCTGCACTGGGTCACCTAAAATATCAAAGCAAAGATTGAGCATCACAGTATTATCAGGTACTGTAGTAGGTTGTGTATCATTTTTAAACCAAACATAAGTCAAAACTCCATTGGCTGCATTAGTTTGATTGATATCGCTTGTTTTGAAATCTGGGATGCCACCTGTAGCTGGCACCGTTAAGCTTGTAAATTTTAATAATAACGGATTCCAACCTATAGTGCCTTGAGCTGATAGCATGTTGTTGAAATTTTTGACTGTAATGGGCACACATACATTTGTACCTTTCTTGCCAGATACCGTACCTCCTATCAATGCCAAATTGGATGCATTGGCGCAAGTGGGATCTGTACATGTTGGTGGTGGAGGCGGCGTACCATTGATCGTCACCGTACCTTTGTTGTTGACCATAGAGACAGGCTGCAATCCTTGATTTACAATTTCTATTTTACGAGGAGTATTACTAGTCAATACATCTGACTTGGTACCTGTAGCACCTATCGCTTTGAATACAATGGAGAAAAGCCTAGTACCATTTGGCACAGTCGTCCCATTGGCGTTAAACCATGAAACAACAAGCTGACCCTTCTTTAAAGTGGTACCTATAGGACCAGATAAGCCATCTGCCAAGCCAGCCAAAAGTGGTGTTACATTGGTAAAAGAGACAAACTCAAGGACGGTCGAGTCATAATTGATGGAATATTCTGTACCGGCTATGTTGGTAAATCCGCTGACTGAAACATCAACGGTGGCATTGGCTCCAGAATCTACTGTCGAACTCGACATAGAGATAGTAAGCTGAGCATCAATGGAATTTAGGCATAAAAAAATACCTGACAATAATGTAATAAAAATTTTCCTCATACCGGAAATATTTAAAATGATTAATTCGGTTTGCAAAATTACGTATTAATTTATAAAAAAATGATTATGTTAACCCAAATAAATTAATATTTTAGCAATTATAAAGCTAAAATTACTCATAAAGTTTAGAATACCATAAATATTTAATGCAAATAATGCGCCAAAAAAAAAATGACTAGCAAAACAGGTGGGAAACTGACGTTCGCAACGCAAAGATACAAGTTTATTTGATTACTTTGAAAACATTTGTCGGTTTAGACATAAAATTTACAAATCTACAATGAATAATTGATAATTTCCATTTCATTTTACTCCATAAAAGCAAATGCTGGCAATTGAAAAAATATCTACCCTACCACTACTTTATGTACTTCACTTAGTTTCTTTTGGATGTCATGTAGTTTGTCTTCTAATATCTGATGGAAAACATGACGACTGTCAGAAAAACTCAAGTGCGCGTAGTACTGCCATACTTCATCCACATCTTCAAATCCTAAATGATAAGGCAAATATGTATCATTGTCTGATATTAGCATCAGTCTGGCTTGCTCGTGATCAGGTATCAGTCTCTTATAAACTAAGCCTTCAGATTTGCTGATTACCACGTAAGTTCGGTCCTTTTTGATATCCCTTAGGTTTTCAACATAACTACATATCACAATACTTCCACTCTCCATTGGTAACATCGAATCACCATGGATCTCAAATCCTCGATAGGTACCTTGAGGAATGTTTGGGAAGGAAATCTTTGGCAAGTCTTTGATATATTCTGGATTGGTATATGACTCCAGATAGCCTGCCTCCGCTTTTGTCTCAACCAACTCGATATTTGAATTATTTTCGGTATCTACCGAGATAGCCAGCACTCGCAAGTCTTTATTTCTGATGATTTCCAAGTCTATATGACTAAGATTGGACCTAATGAGATCATCAATTTTGATATCGAAAATATCTGCCAATTTGATCAAATTTTCGATACTTACCTGTGTATGTCCGCGCTCATAGTCACTCATAGAAGATCTAGGTACAGAAAGTCTATCCGCCAAATCTTGTTGAGAATACTTGAATTTATTGCGCAAATACTTGATATTGGTTCCTATCACAATACTACTTATTGGTTATTACCCACAAATATAAATACATTTAACAGAATTTTGTCGATAATTTCGACAATAAAATGTCGTAACACCTGAAAAAAGTGAATTTTAGATCAATCTATATATTGATGTCGAGCCCAGATTATCCAATTTGCCAGTAATGTGGATGATGCCTGGTGTTTTGCCATATTCAAAACTACCCAATCTGTCATCAAAACCCAATGCTTTGGCACCATTGAGAGTTGCCCATGTTAATATGGTTTCTAATGGTATGTATGATTGGTACTTTTTGATAGTTTTGATTTCTTCCCAAATAGATAGTTGCCAATTGGAAGTAAGGCTATCTGTGCCAATGGTCATGTTTGCATTTGTATCCAAAAAAACTTGATAATCAGGCATTCTGTTTTCGATGTACAGATTCGCATTAGGACAAGTCGCCCAAAATACTTGCTTATTCCAAGCCATAGCTGCCAATACATCTTCTCTTGTGGTCAGTGTATTATGCACAAAAATAGTCTTAAACGATGGAATCAAATGCTTCAAAATATAATCAATAGATGACTTACCAGTAGGCTTAAATCCATCCATTTTCATACCAAAATCTTCATAAAACCTAATAAAATCACTCACGCCATTAGCAAATAAATCCATTTCTGCTTGGGTCTCTTGATTGTGAATACTTATGGTGGCTCCATTTGGATTGTTGTCATTAATGTATTTAAAAAGTGCTGGAGATACAGAGTAAGGCGCATGTGGCACCAAGCTTTTTTTGTTGAAACGAATGTCGGATTGTCTCTCAAAAACTTTCCTATATTGTTTGATCGCTGTGTCCGTCATATTTGGCTGCATAAAATCAAACATTTCAACAAAAGTATAGTAAGACATTTTGCTCCTTGATTTGACCGCCGTAGTATCAGTTTTATTAGAAATATCGCCTACAGCCACGATCCCATTTTGATACATGTCTTTATCAGCATCAGAGATGGCTTTTTTAATGATTTCTTTTTCTACATCGCGCTGAGTGACTACGTTTTTGATAAAAGGGATCAGCCCTGTACCAGAATCGACCTTGCCTTTCATGTGCGACAACTCAAGATGACAATGTGTGTTGACAAAGCCTGGTACAAGTGCGCCCTTAACTCTATGGACCAATATTGAAAAATGTTCTTCTTCTTTATTAATTAGCAATATTCGCCCCTTTTCATCTGTCACCAAAACCATATTATCTTGCCACCTACCATCAATAAAAACCTTGTCAGCACAAAATTTATATACCATACCTATCAATTTTGGAACAATAATAATATTTTTTTCATTACCATTTCATTTTATGGAGTCTAAATATAGCCCAAATATGCAAAGCTCGATACAATGATATTTTTATGAATTCATCGTACCGAGCCAAGAGATTGTTAATTTGATTGAAAAAATTTTAGACAATATTATCTATTTCGTCTCTTAATCCTGCTTTGCTTTTTCTCTCTATATAGTTATGATATATAATCAGAGAAATACCTCCAAAAATCAGCATACAAATAAATACTGCTGCAGGCTCATCGCCCACAATATTGTCAATAATAATACCTGTAAGCAAGCCTAAACCTATAGATAGGAAAAAAAGGCCAAATTTCAATGCTTTGTTAGACTCTGTGTTGTTGGAGTCGAATATTCTTGCCGTCCGACCACTTTGAATAAGTGCCATGCGTTCTGTATGTCTTGATTTAAAATAGGTTACTATAAAAACAATAAGAGTAATAAAAGTTAAAGTGATGCCTACAATTGGAACTGCCATAATTTACGATTTTAAAATTTAAAAGCATTACGAGCAAGTATCCTACATGGTTACAAAAATGAAGAAAAATATTTCGTTTGTCAAAAATGTAACCACGATTTGCCTTATTGCGTATATTGTTCTGAATTATACAAAATATGGCACAAGATGTAGCTTGGATTTCGAAAATGTTGCTTGGCGACCGAAAGGCTATTCTGTATTTTGTAGATACTTATGGCCAATTTATGTACCATGTGTGCTATAAAATCTTGCTATCAATACCCGATGCCGAAGAAGCTACCCAAGATGCCACCATGAAAGCCATCAATGGTATCGAAAAATTTGATCAATCAGCATCACTCAAAGCATGGTGCTATACCATAGCTTACCGTACGGCCATTGATTACAAAAGAAAGATGCAATATCCTTTGCCATTAGACCATACAAATGACATGGCAATTGGGATTTCTGCAGAACAAAATATCATTACAAAAGAAACTAAATCTAGCATCGATACGTTATTGTCTCATCTGGATGAGGAGTCAAGGATGATAGTAGATCTGTATTATCTTGAAGAGCAAAACATAAAAGAAGTAGCATTCATCACTGGTTTGACAGAAAGCAATATCAAAATTAAGCTATTTCGAGCTAGAAAAACATTAGCACAATACGCTGATAAATATAGTGAACTAATAAATCAAATGTAATGGAAGAGTTAATTTGGAAATATTTGGATGGAGAGTGTACTCAGGATGAGTTGGACAAAATCAAACAATTGAAGGAGAAGCACACTGATTTCAAAGCGTTATTTGAAAGATCACAACATCTTCATCACAAGTTGGCAACCAATAATCCTATACCGATGGAGACGGCATTTAAACACAAGCTTTGTGCACAATTAGAAAACCGAGCTAAATCATTGGTGATCGTTCAGCGTCCCATCCTATCTGTATGGTGGATCATCAGTCTTACATTATTAGCAATATCATCAGTGACCATCGCATTGCTATTTCCAGGAGATACACGTATATTCTCAAATTGGCATTTGCCTTTTAGTCAGCAGACGATGCAATACGGCATCTTGGTTATGGCTGGCTTTTTGACTCTGACATTGGCAGATTACTTGATCAATAAACCAACCATGCAGCGAAAACCAATTTACACACTTATGTAGAATATTGCCTTTCGCTTTGGCTTACCATCAGGTCGAGATAAATCTATCTACACAAGTGGTTTGATTGAAGCAAATGAGCATCTTTTATCCAAATTGATGGCTACAGTGTCTCTTTCAACCATTTGAAAAATTCTCTCTGCCACACCAAGCTATTTTGTGGTTTTATGACCCAGTGATTTTCATCTGGTAGATACAAAAACTTACTTTTCAATCCTTTGACCTGAGCTGCTGTAAATGCCTCCATGCCTTGATTTTCTGGGATTCTATAATCTTTGCCACCTTGAATGATGTAGATAGGTGTATCCCAATTACTTACATGATTGATAGGGTTAAAATCTTGGTAAGTCTTGGCATTTTTTTGATCCCAATATGGACCACCAAAATCATAATTGACAAAAAATATTTCTTCTGTAGATCCATACATACTGTAAAGATTGAAACTACCGTCATGTGCAATAAATGTTTTGAATCGCTTATTGTGAATACCAGCTAAATAAAACACTGAATAACCACCATAACTAGCACCTACTGCACCCAATCTTGCCTTATCTACATAAGGTTCCTTGGCTACATCATCAATAGCAGAAAGATAATCTTGAATGTTTTGTCCTCCCCAATCCTTACTGATCTCTTTATTCCACGCTACACCGTGACCTGGCATTCCTCGTCTATTTGGAGCAACAACTATGTATCCCTGACTTGCCATCAATTGGAAATTCCATCTGTACGAATAAAATTGTGTCAAAGCCGATTGTGGACCACCTTGGCAGTACAAAAGAGTAGGATACTTTTTATTTTTATCAAAGCCTGGAGGGTACACAACCCATACCAACATTTGTTGACCGTCAGTGGTGGTGACAAATCTTCTCTCTGTCTTGCAATCGATGATATTTTTGTATAAACCATCATTTACATGTGTAAGTTGAGTCCACTTATTTTCTTTGATTTGGTATGAAAAAATCTCTGCCGCTCGATTCATACTAACCCTACTTACCAAAAGCTGCTCTCCCACTTGTGCAATGAGCCCATTGACATCCCAATCTCCTTTGGTAAGTTGATGCACGACTGGCATTTTTTTAGTCTTGCCTGGAAAGTCCACTTCAAATACCTGTACAGTACCATCTATCGCTGCTGTAAAATATAAAGATCTACCATCATTAGCCCAGATAAAGCTATTGACAGATTCATCCCAATTGGCTGTAAGATTGTAGGTAATGCCACCAGATATGACTTTAATATCATTCTTATCAGCTTCATAACCATCAGTAGCCATACTAAGATATGCAAGGTCACCCATACTCGAATACAATGGTGATACATCATAACCTTTGTTGTCAGATGTCAAATTGGTAGTCACACCTGTTTCAAGGTGATATTGATATAAGTCAGTATTGGTACTCTGCACAGCTTGAGTGCCCTTCAACTTTTTGCTCACATATACTATTTTTTTGCTATCAGGACTCCAGATATAGTCTTCATCTCCTCCAAACGGTTTTTGAGGACAATTGAAGGCTTCTCCTTGCATGATATCTTTGTAAGTGTCAGCATCATCTGTGACACTTCCATACAATACATGGTTATAATGGCCATCATTCCATGTATCCCAGTGTCTATAATCCAATGCTGTATAAATTTGGGCTGTAGATTTTTGAAGATCTGGGTGGAAATCAAAACCATTGACAGGTTCAACCTTTACGGCCTTATCCATAATTTTGTATTTTCCATCTGGGCTGATATTTTTATCCATCATTGATCCAGTACCTACGATTGTCTCCGATTGTCCCGTCTTAATATTTACTTGATAAGTTTGACTATTAAATTTATTTTCGGGTACATCAGGAGTCGAAATCTTATAAACGACACTGTTACCATCTTTGCTGATACCAAGCCCTGTCACTCGTTTTACTTCCCACAAAACCTCTGGTGTCATGAGCAGTTTAACTGATTCATTTGGCTTAATGGCTGGTCTGTCCGCTACTGATTTCTGACCATGACATGCGATAAATTGTATCAATAAAATGACAAAAGAAAGGGTTTTAATTTGGTTCATTATCATATTAAATTTATAAATGAGCCAGCAAAAATATAGAAATCTTGATAAACTACTATCATTTCAATCAACAATAGCACTCAACCCTTGAATTAGACTGTAACTTATTGCTAAAACTAATAGATTACACAAGATTTGAAGTCTGAATTCAAGGTTATTTCAATATATACCTTTTCTAAAAATTGCCTATAAGCCACTGTGCTATTTTCGCTCATCATCTTTCGATAATTGGTCTGAGATATTGGCAAAATATCATAAGTAAACTTGGCTCCACCAGAAAACTCATCTGTTTCTTTTATGGCTTTTTGATAATATTCTAGCGCTTTTGCTTCATTATCAAACTTTCTGATCAAGATCACTTCTGCTTTTTCATGCATATTGAGAGTGCCATCACCAAATTGCAATTTTTCAATTTTATAATTTTTTTTATTATATTCTGAAATGGCAATCTTCAAATTTACATGATCAGACTCTTTCAAATCATAGGTCACCACAGCTACATAATGGATGGATGATTCGTCTCTCTGATAAATTTTATCCACATCTTTGACTTCAGCAAATGCACTCTTATCGCCGCCGAGAAATCTCAAAATTTCCTTAGCTTTCAGTTGTTCTGGTGTATTGTGATATGTAGAGATTATACTTGAGAGTTCTTTGACATAAGCATCTCTTCCCTCAGTATTGCCGAGGCACATTGCTTTGATCAGAGCCATTTTTGCCTCGTATTTATTACCATTCTCTATGACAGAACTGGATTGATTGATGGCCAATAATGCTTTTTGATAATCACCACTTGAATACAGGCTATAGACCTTTTCGTAATACTGTTCTGATTTATCCACAACTGTCTTACTATTGCTGTATCCATTTGGATCTGAAATTAAAGCTGCATATTTGGAATCTGGATATTTCTTGGTAATGTTCTTTTTATATTCATCGATTTTGGCTTGATTTTCTAAATCCAAATAATCAAGATACAAATAAAAATATGAATCTAACTCGTACTGTGTTGGACCAAACCTTGCATGCATATTTTCCAATGTTTCAGCCGACTTCCTATAGTTCCCAATCTTATCTCTAAATAATTTACCCAAGACAAACATTGCAGAAGTGATTTTATCATTGGCTTCTTTTACCTTTACAGGATTGGAAGGTATATCTCTTAGATAATTGTTATACTCTTCTTTGCTTACTTTTTCGACGCTTGCATCTGCTTCTGATACACTATTGTCATTTCCATTATTATTGTCGCCGCCTGAAAATGATGCAGTTGTTTTATTGCTTCTCCTCCAATCATCTTCGAGCGTCCTCTTGCCCCAGATTTTATCAAAATCTGCTTTACCTTTTTCTTTTGCTGTCTTGTTATAAGCAAAAAAGGTTGAACTACCAAAATCTACTCCAGTGGCTACTTTGACCTGCTTGGAGCTAAGATTTGCATTTTTAGTATGCTCAACTGTTTGTACCTTGTTTCGTTCAAGATATCCTTTGATGAGCTTCTCCTTGTCTGGGCCATCTATTGCTGCAAAATAAAGCAACGTATCTTGATAATTGATGATCTCGAGATTGGCAGCTATATCTTTAAGGTTGTCAACATATCTTTTTACTTGTGGTTGTCTCACATCTGTTGGTGGCAAGACTTGCAGCGTAGAATCATAGTAATTTGAAGCCAACAAGTACTTCTCACTATTATAATATAGATTGGCGATACGATAATACGCTTCAGACATCAATTTTTGATCACCTACATTGGCAGACAATGATTTTTTATAAAATTCAATGGCTTTGACTTCATTTTTTTGCGAAAGCTCTATCTCTGCCAACGTAAAATAAATCTGATCTTTGAGTTCAATGTATTTATCTTGATTTAATAATTTGTTCAAATCGTCGATAACTTGATTTTTTGATTTTTTGCCACTAAGGATAGCACTTTTTGCTACTGCCAATTCGGACATAAATTCCATCTTTGTTTGAGTAGTGTTTTTGGCAGCAATAGTGAAAAACTTTAGAGCATCATCTGTATTATTATTTAGCTGAGATATTTGACCTGCAATGAAAGCATATCTTGCCTTCAAGTTGTCATTGTCTTCGTGCTCAATAGCTTCAATCAAATAGGGCAATGCTTCGGAGTATCTTTTTTGTTTGATAAACAAATTGGCTTTGGTAGCCGGCAGTTCAGCTTTAATGTCTTCGCTCACAGCACTTTTATCCAATTTTTCCAACAAGATCTGTGCTGCAAACCAGTTTTCTCTCTTGATATAAGTCTTTGCCAACCATAACATACCTTCGCTGTATGCTGTCTTATCTTCTTCTTGCTTTACAGGCTCAAGTGGCTTATACTCCTCTTCCTTAGGCTTGTTGACTTCTGATTTCTCCAATGGTTTTTGAACATCAGAAGATGAATCATCCTTCGACTCATCTACTTTAGGCTTTTCAGTTTTAATGCCTTTCTTTTTATTTTTAGCATCAATCTTGCGTTGTTTCTCTTTTTCCTTTTTTGCTTTTTCTCTTTCTTTTGCCTTTGCTTTTCTCTCTTCCTCTTTGGTTTTCGCCTTTTCTTCTTTCAATTCTTGCTTAGCTTCTGCTGCTGCTTCCCGTTCTTTTTCTTTTTCTTTCTTTGCCGCTTCTCTTGCTTTTTTAGCTGCTTTTCCAGTAGGTTTTTTATGTTTATAGTTTCTTCCATAAGGATTGGCTGGGTTAAAATCTTCTTGAAAATATTCGAGGGTTTCTTCAGCAGTTTCATACTCTTGCTTCATATATTGCGCCTTGCCCATCATGACATAGCAATCATCTACCCAGTCACTGGCTTCGTGCAGTTGAGACACCGTTGACACTTTCTCTTGAATCTTGTCCATATCTGTTTTGACCATTTTGGGGTCATTGACAGAGATAAAATCTTCTATTTCAAGTATATTGTTGTAATCATCGATATTGGCAGCTCTCAATAATTTAAGGCTTTCCTTCATTATTTCTTTCGAATTCCAATATCCGTTGTAATAAGCAGTAGTGTTTTGGTATGCTTTGCCCAACTTACTGGTTTCGTTTCTTTTCTTTTTGGTGACACACGCTAAAGAGGTTGTCAATACCAATAAAACACTCAAGGAATAACTCAAATATTTTTTCAAAATATATTACAATTTATTTTAATGTAATTAAATGGACTGCAAAGATAATTCCATATTTTGTTAATTAAATACAAATTTTACAAGCCATAAACATAATATAACTACTTTTGTGCAAAATTATTTTATTTTTAACACAAAAAATTGTCCATGTCGGACGGATTACCAGTCAAGAGGAAGTTGCTGGATAGATTGCGGGATACGTATAGGATATCTATCTTGGATGATGAAAATCTAGAAGAAGTAGGCTCTTACAATTTATCGCTGCTTAGTTTTTACATTCTGTTGAGTGTAGCGGCATTGGTTTTATCAATTTTGG
>JAXLUT010000018.1:0-47007 GCA_046329385.1 Saprospiraceae bacterium | reverse complement strand
ATTCAAAATGTTGAATTCGATTCAAAAAACTGAAAATGGATTTAAAGGTGAGTGGTTTGCCAAGCTTAAAGAAACAAATGGTATTTATGAGTTTAGAGAAAGGGACTCAAATTACTTTTATAGAATCTTAGCATTTTGGGATTCAGAAAACGATAAAGAAACCTTGATATTGGCAACTCATGGATTTAATAAAAAAACAAATAAAACACCAAAATCAGAGATAAAAAGAGCAGAATCAATCAAAGAAATATATTTTCTAAATAAAAAGAAGTAAAAATGATAACAGTTCAAGAATTTAAGGATAAATATTTAGGGGAAATTGGAACCGAAGTTCGAGATAAGTACGAACAAGAACTTAAAGTTGAGTTGCTGGCTGAACAAATAAAACAATTACGCAAAGAGCGAAACTTAACTCAAGAACAACTTGGTGAATTGGTAGGTGTCCAAAGGGCCCAAATTTCAAAGATGGAAAATAACACTGGCAATGTAACAGTTGCAACCTTGATGAAAATATTTGGAGCACTCAAGGCGAAAGTGACATTTGAAATAGAAAAGGAACAGGTTGAACTCACATAAAATCACACAGCAAGTAACATCGGCTATGATGATAGATTCGCTATCGCTTCATCCATCACATAGCCATGGCCAATATGCGTAAGATAAATTTGCTAACTTTTCTTAATCAAATGCATTTTAAATGCATCTGTTTCCCTTAATCTATTCCCAACCATTTATGGGTTTGTAGGCTGAGCTTCCACTTTGGATGCGTTTTGCAATATAAGATACAAGCTTGAATATTAGCAGCTTGATTTTCATCATCCAAAGGCTGCAAATAAAAATGTTCAAAATCGAGACGTAAATAGTCTTCAGGTCGATTTTCCGTTTGAGGATAGACCAATTTTAACTCATGACCCTTAATAGTTACAATTTCAGTATCCGCTTTTGGACTCACACAGATCCAATCGATGCAATCAGGTAGTGGTAAACTACCATTAGTTTCGATGGCGATTTCAATACTATGAGTGTGCAAAATATCAATCAGAACACCATCCAACTGTAGGGCTGGCTCTCCACCAGTACACACCAAAAAAGGATGCTCACTTGGATCAGGCCAAAGAGAAAGTATCAAATTTGCTAAGTCATCTGCTGAGTATTTACCACCATTCTCACCATCAGTACCCCAAAAGTCAGTATCGCAAAATTGACAAATAGACTTGTGTCTGTCTTCTTCCCTACCCGACCAAAGGTTGCACCCAGAAAATCTGCAAAAAATGGCTGGTCTTCCTGTATGATGGCCTTCTCCTTGAAGGGTATAATATATTTCTTTGATTTTGTACATTCATTATTTTTAATCTTCCACAATGGCAGTGGCCTCGATCTCGACCAACATATCAGGATGAATCATTTGAGCTACAACCATCGTGCTGGAGGGTTTTATGTTTTTAAAAACTTCGCCATGTGCCTTGCCAACAACTTGCCAATCGTCTGGGTTTTTAAGAAAAATTCTAGTACGCACCACGTCTTCAAGTTTTGCCCCTGCTTTTTGCAAGGCAGATTCTATAATACCGAAGATGGTTTTTGCCTGGAGATAGGCATCACCTATATGAACTATTTCGCCATCAATAGCCGCTGTAGTACCCGCCACTTCTACCACATTGCCCACTCTGACAGCTCGAGAATAGCCTATAATATCTTCCCACTTTGCACCAGAACTAATTTTGGTTTTCATGCATCAAATTTTACATATTAGAAATATATCTTGCAAAATCTGACAAAGAATCCATCCTGCAATCTGGAGTAGCATTGGCACTCAAAAATTGATTACCGGACTTGTCACCAACGAGGATGGTTTTCATACCCAAATTATTGCCAAAAATGATGTCGCTGTCAGAATCACCAATCATAATACAATGTTTAAAATCGATATCGGGAAAATCCTTTTTTGCTTCCAAAGCCATACCTGGATTGGGCTTGCGGCACAATGGATCCAATGCACCAGTATAAGGACAATAATATATCTCATCTACTCGGCCACCTTGATACTGAATGGTTTCCAACATTTGTTGGTGTATCTTATCCAATATCTCATGGCTCAAGATACCTTTCTCAATACCAGCTTGATTGGTGACGATAAAAATGCGCCTAAAATGCATTGCAAATACTTCTAATGCATTCAAAACACCAGGCAAAAAAATAAACTCCTCCCAAGTCTTGACATAATCATCTGGACGACGCCTATTGATCACTCCATCTCTATCCAAAAATAAAGACCAAGTAGAATCAAACTTAAATTTTGGCCAATTGAATGGTATTTTTGCTTCCATTCTTGTCAATAATCTTGAATCGCAATTGGATCAAATGTAACCCAATTTCTTTTGAAGACCAGTGTTTAGTGCTTCCAAAAATTCTTCAGTATAAAGGTAGTGTTCACCATGATTGACCTTGTTGCCATAGACGATGATAGCCAAATCTTTGGTCATTTTGCCACCTTCCACTGTCTCTACACATACTTCTTCTAGTGCATGTGCAAATTTGATCAAGGCTTCATTTCCATCCAATTTACCTCTGAAAGCCAGACCACGAGTCCATGCATATATCGATGCTATAGGATTGGTAGAAGTAGGTCTGCCAGCTTGATGCTCTCTATAATGTCGAGTCACTGTACCGTGTGCTGCTTCTGCTTCCATCGTGCTGCCATCTGGTGTCACCAAAACCGAGGTCATCAATCCTAAAGAACCAAATCCTTGTGCAACAGAATCGGACTGTACATCTCCATCATAATTTTTACAAGCCCACACAAAACTACCGCTCCACTTCAAGGCACTGGCCACCATGTCATCTATCAAACGATGCTCATAAACAATGCCTGCTGCTTCAAATTTTGATTTATAATCCTGATCGTATATTTCTTGAAATATGTCCTTGAATCTACCATCATACTTTTTGAGGATGGTGTTTTTGGTAGAAAGGTATAATGGCCATCCTTTGGACAATGCCATATTGAAACAAGAGTGTGCAAAACCTCTGATAGACTCGTCAGTATTGTACATGCATAAAGCCACTCGATCACCTTTGAAATCATACACATTCCAACTAGTCTCTGTACCATCTTCGGCAGTAAATGTCATGGTCAATTTTCCTTTGCCTTTGACAACAGTATCGGTTGCTCTATATTGATCTCCGAAAGCATGTCTTCCTATGATGATCGGCGACGTCCAGTTGGTCACCAATCTAGGTACATTGCTCATCACTATTGGCTCTCTGAATACAGTACCGTCCAAAATATTTCTGATGGTGCCATTGGGTGATTTCCACATTTGTTTGAGTTTAAACTCTTCCATGCGCGCTTCGTCTGGTGTGATGGTAGCACATTTGATACCTACACCATACTGTTTGATGGCATTGGCAGCATCTATGGTCACTTGGTCATCGGTCTCATCGCGATACTCCATGCCCAAGTCATAATACTTAATGTCAACATCCAAATATGGAAGGATCAACTTGTCTTTGATGAATTTCCAAATGATGCGTGTCATCTCATCTCCATCCAACTCCACAACTGGATTGGCAACTTTTATTTTATCGAACGCCATGTATAATGATTTTAATATTTTATAGAAATAAGCCGCAAATATACGATTCTGATCCTAAAAATGGTTTGAAATACCAATTTCTTTTATTCGGAAACCTCATTTTATTAGTCTTATAATTGTCCAGTCAAGAGTGATATTTTGGAATGACCAAAAACTTAAATCATGGTATTATTGTTGTACCTTCGCACATAACATAAAAATAATCAAATAAACATGTCAGAAAATAATCAAAATCAAATCAATATCGAGCTATCAGAAGATCTAGCTGAAGGAATTTATAGCAATTTGGCCATCATCTCTCACTCTCACTCTGAGTTCATTGTAGATTTCATCCGCTTGGTACCTAATGTACCGAAAGCCAAGGTAAAGTCGAGAATCATCCTCACACCACAACACGCCAAGAGGCTGATGAAGGCGCTGCAAGATAATGTGAAGCGATACGAAGCCCAGTTTGGTACTATCGAAGATCCAGAAGCAGGCATGGTACCACCGATGCACTTCCCATCTGCTGGCATGGCGTGAGGGAGGAAGGCAGATTCATACATTACGAAACACATGATGTTGTCTTTGATGGTGTATTCAAGTATCTGAAAACCTTCCTACTTTCTACTTTTATATAAATGGATGCAAATTATATGGAATTCAGGCCATTCATGCCATATTTTGGGTATAGAGAAGTGATTATGGATGATGATGGTATTGACCAATTTGTGTTATTTGTGAGTATAGGAAAAGCCCAAATGCTGGGGAGCAAGTGGGCTTTTTTTAATTTTGTGTTTAACTATAGGCTATTCAGAAGAAAAGGAAGTATAAAAAAGTTGTCTGTATATTGGTAAAATATCTTGACCTTCCAAACCGAAGTTTATATTTAAAGTTCCATAGATTGTCAATCCAGTCCCAAGTATTTGGAAACTTATTAAAAAATCGTAATCACTGCGATTATTTTTGGTTATCTGTGAGAATTTCAAAACTAAAATTTTACCTTGATTTATTTCACAACAGGCATTTTGATTTTGTATAAATTCTATCTTAGATTTAATATACTTCGACTCTTCTGGTTTTAAACTAAACAGACTATCATTTTCTATTATTATGATCCTATCTAAAGAAATGTCATTTTGCAATCCGAAATTTTGTTCAAGAACTAATACAATTTGAAATAAATGATTGGATGACAATTCAAATGGCATAATGCAACTATGAGAATAAAAATTATTAATTTAACAAATCAGCCTTTATACGCTTCAAAAACTACAAAAGACCTTAAAAAGTAAATCAAATAAGCAAAGTATATTACAAAATCGCTGGATGATATTCAATAACATGGCATTTATTGTTCTTGATTTCAATGATAAAATCAGCACCTATACCTGCTTTGGTAGAAACAGCAAAGCCACCTTTCAAATAGTATTTATTCTTGTACTTTCTCATCCCACCAAAATACCAACAGCTGTATGGAAAATTTTTATTGCTTCTTAAAATTCTTTCATTTTCGGCTTGTGATACTAATTGAAGTTTATGCTCCTCTGGAAATCTAATATTGATAGCATCAACAAATGATGGACATACTTCGACACTATCCATTGATCGCCACGCCACTGACTTACCATCTACATCAACACTGTCTGAATTTCTATATCCATCAGGTATCCATGCTACATAATTTTTTCCACCAATCAAAAAATATCTAAAGTTTGAATCAATCAATAAATTATCCATTGCGCATAGTAATACCTTATTCACTTCTTCCTCTTTTTTCACATTGCACGATATGGTCGAAAATAAGAATAAAGAATATATTAGCCAAGAAAAGTACTTCATATTAATTACATTTAAATGGGTTGTTTGCTTTGATTATATCTCTCTTTGTTTTCCATGATGCCTTATCTGCTTCACTAAATTTTTCTGGCCAATATTGCTCTAATCCTTCAGCCACCCAAGCCATATAATATGAAGGATCATATTTTTTTCCATTCAATTCCCACAATTCGGTTGCCAATTTATTCATATATTCTTTGATCATTAAAGTGTGATCATCATATGGAATCCCATATTTTTCATTAACATATTTTAGAAAGTTCTGTTGATATTCCGCTTCAGTAGTACCGTTTTTTGCGTGATCATATCTAAATTTAGCATGTACTGATTCATGCAACATAGTCTCTGCTAATCGCAAGTGATCTGTTTCATCGCAATTCCATTTATTAAAAACCATTTCGACACCATCCCCATTTTTCCCCATTGTAACATGCGCCTCTGCATTTGAAGCTGGTGTACCAACAGAGATCTTTAAGTCAATAGCAGATGTATAATTGAATTTATAAATATTGTTACAGAACATTTTACTCCCAGAATTGAGTAATTTATTGTAAATACATTTTAAAGGTGCACAATTTTTGAAAGATTTATCAATAATGATATGATCAGAATTACTTAAACTTTCATCCAAGCCACTCATACTCAAGCTGCCTTCATTACATAGTTTTACGATGATGTTATCAAGATTAATATTTTCACCGGTACATGGATTTACGACTGTAGAATTTTGATAAAAATCGAAAACTTCTTTTTTATCATCCTCTCCAAAAGTGGTCATAATACCAGGACTTGAGGATAAGCACTCATAAATTTTAACTTTGTTACATAAATCTTCAGGAGGCATGCGATGTAATATTGCTGGGTTAATTCCTAGGAATTTTCCTGTATTACTGACATCTTTTGACATTTTATAAGAAAAATTATTCATGTCAAGAGTTATCCATGATTTTTCTTTCATTTTTTCAGCAAAGTCTGTCCAATTAAAATTATACGGCTGCCCCCAATTGCAATCTGGTAATATCTCATCAATTAATTTTTCTTTATCAACATTTTGGCAGGGAAATTTCATATGTTCTAAAGACTCTAAAACCGATAGATCGGCCCCAAATTTTAGACTAGTACAAATAGCACATTGAGACTTTGAAAATGCTTGAGGTGAATTTTTCCAAATTTCAATAACATAATCTGAAATATTAACTGCTTGGCGGCAATCACCACAATTCTGAAATATGAAATCTCTTATTTTATCAGATTGTGAATCATAAGACTTATTAAAATATTTTTTACATTTTTCCCACGTCCTTGTCTCCCATGCAAATCCTGAACCACTTGATCCACCTCCACCCGATCCAGACTGGTATGGATCAGAACCCCAATTATCAGTTGAAATAATTTTTTTACAATCTCTCTCATAATCAATTGAAAATGTTGTAATAACATAGCCACCTTCAATGTGATCAAAATGTTGCCCGACGAGTCCATCTCCACCTGAATATATATCCCAAGTATCTGGTTGATTAGTGGTGGCACCATCCATTGTGCTTTCCCAAACTTCTGAAATATAAATGTTTATGTCTGAACAATCCCATTCGTATGTCTCACCTACGTTTGGGTTGGTGCCTCCGCCGCCACCTGTTCCTCCAATAGATAATGAATTAACTTTCACTCCACCACCATTTATTTGTTTCTCAAACAATTTTCTCATATTTCTATATTGTTCATAGAAAGTTGTTTTCGGATCCATCAGTAATATCTTTTTATGTTTCGAATCGTAAATTAGCAAGTTAGTAAAAATTCCAAATTTCTGGCTGTAGATAGGAGTCTGAGAAATAAATTCCCCATTTTTACTATAAAACAGTGTTAAATCCCAAAGTGGAATTCCAAGGTTAGCTTCAATCTTTTGTTTAATATCTAAAAGATTTTTATTTATAAAATAAGCGTGGGCTGTATTGATTATCAAATTAATTGAATCTTCAGAATTACTTCGATAATCAATGATTTCTGCTTTTAGATCTTTAATTTTAATTTCATTAATATTGTTTTTTTTAAAAAAAATATCATTTGTTTTGAGTTCTTCAAATTTCATCTCCTCCTCCCTCTGACATCCTCCCAAAAATAATAACATGGCTGTCATCACCAAAAAACTGAATAATAAAAAAAACTTTTTCATTGTAAAAATAGTATTAAAAAATAATAAATCATAGAAACTCGCCGGAAAAGATGCACATCTTTCAAGAATTTCTTGTCACGGCAAAGATTGTTTTTTTTTTTTTTGCACTACCAAAATATTATTGGGTTGATTTTGGTATATTATTTATTGGTAAGGGTAATGTGTTGATAGTCTAAATGTTAGAATTGGTTTTCAAAAAACAAAACTAACCCACATGAACATTTGAAGTCAACAATTTTCTTTCACTTTATATCCCTTCATCTTCATTTTTCGGCACAGTATCTTTGACCAATTGTATCAAATCCTTGTATGGCATTGCAGTCATGGCTTGTTGGATGTGATTGACTGAGTATGTAGGTTTCAGTTTTGCCAATGGATTTTGTGCAGGATAATGCACGCCTTTATCTGGTTGCCAAGCCAAGATATCATTGGGCTCACAGACCAAGATACGACATAAGTCTTCGAGATGATCAAAGCGGATACTGCTGGCATTGCCATTCAATATATTGTGTGTAGTGTGATAGGTAAAGCCTGCTTTCACCAAGAAGCTGAATGGTCGGTCTATGCCTCGTGCTTCAAATATTGGTTTTAGATGGAGGTACAGCATGAGTGATAATTTTGATAAACGTATTGCAACAGTAGTTGTCAACAACAACAATTCAAATCTATAATGCCTGATTTATCTTTAATAACGGCAAAATACAGCTTAACATTGCAAAAATTGTAAAATACTTTGACAAATATACCAAATTTATTTCAATAAAATGAAAATACTCTGCCAAAACAAGATTGTACTTTATTAAAATAGGGAAACAATTTGTAATAATCGAGAAATTACTTGCTAAAATATAAAAATACTATGCTAAAATATAAAATTACGTTGTTAAAACATAAAAATATCTTGAAAAACCATAAAAACACCTTGATAAAATATAAAAATACTTTGTTAAATCATAAAAGTACCTTGATAAAATATAAAAATACCTTGATAAAATATAAAAATATCTTGATAAAATATAAAAATACTTTAAAATATCTGGAAAGTATTTTGTAAAAAATGGGAATTACTTTATCATAAAAATAAAATGGCAAATTGGACTGGAACTTAGTCCTAGTTAATCACATGTTTGACAATAAATTATGTGAATTGTGAATGGTCTGAATTGTGAATGGTCTGAATAATGAATGGTCTGAATTTACAACATTGTATTTCTTTCTTTCTTTGCATAGATCCTTCTGGATCTCTCCAATGATAGAAGCCGCAATTTCTCCTGCATTTTCAGCTCCAATATCCAAGCCGATGGGACTGTGGATTATGCGCATCTTTTCTTCAGAAATATGCAATCCTTCTTCATTAAATTCATCCAACATTCTGATGATCTTGGTTTTGGAGCCCAACATGCCGATGTATGGCAACACATCATAAGCCAGTAGGATACTCAATAGCTTCTTGTCATAATTATAATTGTGTGTCATCAATGCCGCATAAGTATATTCGTCCAGTTGGATCTTGCTTAGTACTTCTTCTGGTTTTGCCAATTGGATGGCGCATGATGCTGAATAAGGATTTTTATTGATATAATTGGGCCTGCCATCCACTATGATGGTATCCCAACCAAGGATATGAGCCATCTCCGCCAGTGGCACTACATCAATGCCAGCTCCTGCTACCAACAATTGGATACTTGGTGGCACAAACTGAAAAAATGCACACATCTTACAACTAACTTGTTCAAAATCATGCCATTGACTTTCTTTGTTGCTAATACTTTTATTGATGAAACTGTCCACGCAGGATTGATCAGATAAAAAGTCTTTACGTCCTCTACCATCATGATGATTGGCTTTTGCAGCAAACTTTGTACCTATATGGATC
The DNA here is from genome assembly GCA_046329385.1 of Saprospiraceae bacterium. Classification (GTDB taxonomy): domain Bacteria; phylum Bacteroidota; class Bacteroidia; order Chitinophagales; family Saprospiraceae; genus OLB9. Next base: position 37,550 of record JAXLUT010000018.1, on the reverse strand, counting down.
GATGATTCAAAGTTGGTGTTGAAAAGGGTGACTATACATCCACACTCTCTATCTTGGATCAAGTATCTAATCATTTCAATGGGATTGGACACATCGTCGGTGAGATCAATAGGCTCTATCAAAACCGCGGTGATACCATTGCATCCTAAGCCAACACCAGGATGGCGTCATCATCATCCATCGTATCGTATGTCTGCACCATTGGTTTGTTTTGGTACATCATGGAGTGCTTTTTTGAGGGCATCGCCGCCGAGGCAACCACCGCACTGATGGCACCTGTCAGATCGCCATTTTCGGTGGCGTGAGCATTCTGGCTGCATGGCTTTCTATATGATGAGCCATGGACGTGGACGATGGTGGCCAAGGCGCATTTGCTGCCACTTCTGATTGCTTGGTCATAGCTTTGGACTATGGCTTTCAGTTCATGCATGGGTTTAATCTGCTGCTATTACTTAACCAAGTATCTTATCTTCTTCTATGAAGGGCTGGTGATAAAATCGCTTTCCTGTCAATTTGTACAAGGCATTGGCATAAGCTCCAATGGCTGGTGGACCAGATGGCTCGCCCATGCCCGTTGGTTTTACATCGCTCTCTACAAAATGTACATCAATACTGTGAGGTGCTTCGTTGTGTCTTATCAATCTATATTTGTCAAAATTGGTCTGTTGAGGTGTGCCTTTATCAAAAGACATTTTGCTAAAAGTACTATGTCCAATAGCATCAATAACAGCTCCTTGAGATAGGTTGGTGGCTGCATCAGGATTGACTACGATACCACAATCTACGGCTGTTGTCACTTTTTTGACCCTTGGCTTTCCGTTTGACATCTCCATATCTATGACATGAGCTACATAAGACTGATGACAGAAATAGGCGGCTACTCCACGACCTGTGTTTTTGTCAGTGGCATTCCACCCTGATTTTTCTTTGACCAATTTTAATACTCCCATATATCTATCGGCTTCATAATCATTGCTTTCGCCTACAGGCTTGGTTTTTGATCTTTCAAACCATTCCAGACGCATATCTATAGGATCTTTGCCCATATATTCTGCAATTTCGTCTATAAATGATTGCTCTGCTCCAGCTATAAAGTTGGATCTTGGCGCTCTAAAGGCTCCAGTGGTGATATTGGATGTAAATTCCCATTCTTCAGCTAAATAATTATCAACACATCCAGCAGGAAATCTATTGGCTGCCAAAGGACTCTCAGGGATGCCGCCTGCCGTGACCTGAAAAGCTGTCATATTTTTATCTTTGTCAAATGCGGCCTTGTAAGTAGCAAAATAAGCAGGTCTATACACGCCAACAGTCATATCATCTTCTCTTGAATAAATAAGTTTGACGGGTGCCTTTATGTGTTGTGAAATCACGGCTGCTTCCACTCCAAAATGGCCATAAAGCCTACGACCGAATCCTCCACCCATCCTGGTGAGTTTTACTTCAATATTTTCAAGCGGTACATTCAATCTGGCAGCTACTGATTTCTCCAAAAACTCTGGAGTTTGTACAGGGCCAACCAGTGTTACTTTATCACCTACAACATTGGCGAAAAAATTCATGGGTTCTAAAGGACTGTGCGCTAAGTGTGGGCAAGAATACTTCCTTTCTAAAACAAATGTAGCATTTTTGAAGGCAGATGTTGGGTCTCCATCTTTTCTGATTGTTTTTATAATTTTTGAATTGACCTTTTCAGCTTCTGCTTGATGCACTGTGGTACTCTCGGCACCTGCTGGCGTCACTACATCCATTTCTGTACCAAACTTATCAACTTTTACGCTGCTTGCTGCTATAGGTTGCCACTCTGGTTGAATGGATTTTTTGGCTTGCATCACTTGCCAAGTAGAATCTCCAACTACGGCTATGAGCTCGGTAAATGCGGCAACATCGCTCCATTGTTTGCTCATATCATCTGTATAGCTTTTCATTACAAAAACATCTTTGATACCTGGCATTTTTTTAGCTGCTTCTAAATCAGCGCTTTTAAGTTTCAAACCAAACGCAGGTGGATGAATTAACATGGCTGTCAAAGCGCCTTTTTCTGTATAATCCAATCCAAATAATGGTTGTCCAGTCACTATTTTTTGTGCATCAACATTTTTCTTGGATGAGCCTATGATCTTATAATCTTTGTTTTCTTTAAGTTTGACTTCCTTTGGTACCGTGAGCTTGCTGGCTGCCGATGCAAATTGCCCATAATGGCCTGATTTTCCAGAGTTTTTGTGCTGAATAGTGCCATTTTCTGTGGTTAACTCTTCCATTGGCACCTTCCATTCTGAGGCAGCTTGTTGTTTCAGTATATGCTTAGCGGTCGCACCTGCCATACGAAGCGCATCCCAAGATGAGCTGATAGACCTGCTGCCGCCAGCTATCTGCCATGAGTACAATTTGGTATCAAGATTGGCTTGCTCGACGATGACATTTTTCCAATCTACGTCCAACTCTTCCGCAACAATCATGGGCATAGAAGTTTTGACATTTTGACCTATTTCTGGATTTGGAGATAGGATAGTCACAAGCCCATTTTCGCCAATTTTTAAATATCCATTAAAATTGAACCATTCTTTTGGCATAGTTAGTACCTCTTCTGCTGACATCTTGCAGGATGCGAGCCAAGTAAAGCCTATCATCATACCACCACCAGCCAATGTAGAATTTTTTATGAAAGATCGCCTGCCAATCTTGGTTTTGAATACTTGCATGATTATATTTTGTACTGGTGATTAAATGTTTTTTGCTGCTGTTTTGATGGCTTCTTTGATACGGACATAAGTACCACATCTACAAATATTGCCCATCATAGCATTGTCAATATCTTCATCAGTAGGATTTGAATTTTGTGCCAACAAGGCCGCTGCACTCATGATCTGGCCAGACTGGCAGTATCCACATTGAGGTACGTCGTGTTCCATCCATGCTTTTTGTATTGCGTGATCACCATGTTCTGATAAGCCTTCGATGGTGGTAATATTTTTGCCTGCCAATCCAGATACCGGCATCACGCAAGATCGGATAGCAGTGCCTTCTACATGGACGGTACACGCTCCACAAGACGCTATACCACAACCAAACTTAGTACCTACCAACTGTAAGTGATCTCTTAATACCCACAGGAGCGGCGTAGAAGGGTCTGCATCAATTTGATGCGTCTTACCATTGATAATGAGGGAAATATTTGACATCTTGATATTTTTTATGCAAATTTAGGCATTTAATTTTTATTTTGTTGGGATGAAGTAGGTTTATATTGAATTTAGTACCTTTTTTATTGTTTCATAATCACCTTCGGTGTCAATGTCAAAATCACTTCCGACAGCTCGAATACTAGATGAAAAATATTGGTTGGTTTTAATAATCTTTTTAGCACCTTCATCTCCTTTTAATTGAAGCAATGATGGAAACGTCTTTTTTGTAAATAATATGGGTGGTCCAAAATTTTTGCCATAGTCGGTATATACTATTTGTGCATTATTTACATCTTGTAGTTCTATCAATTTTATCAAATCGTTTGCCTTCAAAAGTGGCTGATCACCTAAAAGTATAATGACTTGCTGTATATCTGGGAAATTGATCATAATATGATTTATACTAAAAACGATGGAACTTGCCATACCTTGCTGCCATTGTTCATTTCTGATGATGGTAATATTTTGATGTTGGATTGACTTGTGTACTTCATCAAAATAGGCACCTAAAACCGTAACAACCAAGTCTATCCCACTTTCTTGAGCTACATCGATGACGTGATTGAGTAAGGAAGATTGACCCATCGGTAGCAGTTGTTTAGGTTTGCCTAAACGGGACGATCCGCCAGCGGCAAGTATCAGAATGGCTGTTTTATTAATAATTATCTTGGAATCCATCAATTAACTGCATCTCAAATAGAAGATTCATTCCACCTCATCAAAATACATGAATTTATTCTTCAATAAGCAAATATTTACATAACCAATGAGATAAATCTAAAATCAATTTTAAATCGAGACTTCTCCTGTAAAACGTAAAGTTATGAAATAAATGATAAAGTAGCGTATTTTTGATATTGCCAAGTATTAATTGCATTTGTTATACTCTCTTTGACGATAAGGTGAAGGGTGTCTCTGAATGGAAACCAATATTCTCCTTTTCCATATTTTTTATTTTCTATTCAATTTTTAATGAATTTATGCCTATTACATCTAAAGAACTTCCACTTTGATTTTTTATAATGGACATAACATCACTTTTATTACCATTTGTCATCGTCATATTTTTTAAGGTAAGATTACCATGGTTAAGTATAGCACTGCCATCTAAACCATATCCTCCTACTATTTTAAAATTTTCAAAAGAGACATTTTTTCCTGCATTGATTTGGAATACATTTTGCAAACTGGATACTTGAGGAATTATAGATGAAACAGTAACCTGACCACTGTTACTATTAATGAATGTAAGATCTTTGTTTAATACAATTGGATCAGTATTCAAAGTTAAAGTCTGATTATTCAATGCCGACCCAAAATAAATAGTATCTGCATTATTTGCACATGAAATAGCTTCTCTTAAAGAAGCATAACCTGAATCGCCGATACTAGACACAATATTGCATTGTCTTTCTAATACAGAGAATGACGAAAATTCATTAATTCCCTGTACTTCAATTTGATAGTTTCCACCTCCTATATCAGTTACAGTTCCGCCTTTATTTTGCCAAGAAGCAGTGTTACTATTATATTGGTAGCCAAATAAATTATCAGTGTTTACTGTCCCAGAGTAGTAACTGGCATTAAATGGAATTTTCATTTTTATTATTGCGCCATTAAACGAAATATCATTAATATGCCATGTGGTATTTAAGCAATTAGTAAAATTTGTGCCACTTGTTACATTTGATAAAACACTATCGGTAACACCAACAGTAAATCCACTGAGATTACCTGTATTGGTCAAGTAAATTGGTCTAAAGGCAGTAAAAGTACCCACAGGAAAAAAACGTGTGGAGTCTCTATTGATTTGCCTCCGCATATATCCACCATTGGTTATTATGTATGAATTAACAGAACCATTTGAAGAATTTTGAATCCTACAAGTATTTCCATTCAAATCTACATTTCCATTATTTAAGATTAAATTTATAAATCTAGGATCTAATTGATTACTTGCTAACTTAAAATTGCCACTAGGCTTATTTATGAAAATACTGGCTGGTGGGTTTACATAATGAGTACCAAAGTTGCCCCCAAAATAGGTTTGTTCGCCATTACCGGTTACATTGAGATTTCCGCTAATGATCCAAAAATTATCTTCATTATTCGCAAAATGAGGATATAAATCCCCATAAAGGTTAAGGACGCCTCTTACTGTTAGAATTTTTCCTTGTTCAATGGTTATATTTTTAGCATTGGCTGTTGAAAAGACTTCAACATTATTTATTGTGTAGGAAGGTATTATTACATTGGTAGTATCTGTTGGCAATTGGTTATATGTCCAATTTCCCGCGTTTGACCAGTCATTATTCACAGCTCCTTTCCAAATTCCTTTTTGGTCGGTAATGGTTACGGTATAATCTTCTATTTGCCCAATCCAACCTGGGTCACATGCAGCAACAGGAGAATAATAGTCCATCCTTACTCTCATCCTTGTTGGACCATTTAATGCAGTTGCAGGAATATCAAAATTTTGATTGAAGGTCAACAATCCTATGTACTCCCAATTTGTTATGTGTTGATAGGTAATTATTTTTTCTGTTGTATCAGAAAATTGAAAGTCTTGGTTGAAATCTATCCATACCGTCATAGCCACAGCGTATAACGGATCTTGATATGGTTGACCAGCTATCTCATAATAATGATACCCCGCAAAGTAGGTTATTGACATAGTATTTGTCATTTTTTCTAAGGTAAACGGACTTCCAGTTATGGATGTGTAATCTCCATACGGATAGTTATAGAGAGAAGAATTATTTAGGCCTGCCGAAGCAATAGTTACATTTCTAATATTAAATTCATCATCCCAATTACCTATATAGTTAGGTACACAATATTGAGCATGGAGGTCGACTGTAAAAATTAAAATAATCAATGCAAATAATCCACTGATCCTACCAAGTATAAATAAATTCATATCAAATTATTAATTTTGTTGTGAAATATTACTGTTATCAATATGTATAAGTTATTCTATGTTTGATGCATTAGACGAAATGGAGATATCTCTATAATCCATTTTAATATTTGCAAATTCATCTAACAAGTCTGCTAGACCAATCCTACTGAATGATCTTGCACAGGCTAATTCTATACCATTGGACAATGTAATTCCTTTAGATTTTTTATCTATCAATTCAACAAAAGAAAGATTGATGAGGTATGACCTATGGATACGAACAAGAGATTGGTCATTGAAGAAATTCTGCCAGTGTTTTAAAGTTCTGGAAGTAAATATTTTAGACCCGTCATTTAAGTAAATAAATGAATAATTGCTTTCGGCTTTGACCAAGACAATATTGGAAAGAGTCATGTTTTTAGGGCTATTCCAAGTTTTTGTTTTATGTGCTTTGCTAGTTGACATGATCAATGGTTTTAATATTATCAAGGTATAACTATGTATGTCATATCCCACTTAGTATAAAGAAACTTAAAGCTTTTGAGATTCTATTGTTTTTGCTAAGGCTTCCAATTTTCCTTCCAGTGTATTAATCCGCTCGATATTTTGGGCATTGGTGGTTTGTATCACTGATCGTAGTGACACGTTTTGCTTTTTTATTGCATCGATCTCAGTCTTGAGTTGCTCGTTTTGTGCACTTAATTCTTTTACAGCATTAATCAATAAGAAAACATAAGCTTGATTATTGACTTCTCGTAGGTCTTTTATCTCAGTATTTTGTTTTTGTGAAACCATATATGGAGCGATCTGTTCTAATTCTTGGGCTATGACACCTATTTGCTCCCCGTCTGCTTTAAAAGGTGCTTTTTCATTATAATTGAATTTTACAGGTCGAATCTTGTTGATGACACTCAAACCATCGGTAAATTCTTTGTTTATTGTCTTGATGCGAGCATCAGAAAAAACGCCCCAAGAGCCTGTTGTATTATTTGCTGCACCATTTACCGATAGTTTTGCTGTGGGTGCAGATGTACCCATGCCTACATTGCCATTGGCTCCATCTATATAAAAATCAACAGCCACACCTGATCTGCTTATTTCATAACTACTTGCAAAACCAGCTATATCCCACTTATAATTGCCATTCACAAAAAATCTCTGTGTAGCATCATCACATACCAAGGCACCAGTCTTGATATGCATATTAGCGGCAGGATTATTTGTCCCAATACCTACTCTTCCCAAGGAATCAATAATTATCCTTTGGTTGTTATTTGTTCTAAACCGTAGGCTACGATTATCGGTAGTGCCAATAAAATTGGCTGCCGCTGTTGTACCACTATTACCAGTTAAAGCCCAGCTATTATTTGATGCAGGTGTTGCCCATGTTGCCAGTCCATTGGCATCAGAAGTCAAAACTTTGCCTGCACCTTGGGAGCCATTGACAATTTTTAAAGTGCCGGCAACTTCTAATTTGGCTGAAGGGTTTGTGGAGCCAATACCTACTTTGCCATCAGATACAAATAAAGCATCAACTAACGGTTTGACATAAGTTTTAAAACAAAAATCTGTACCAGATCCATAGCTTGTAATACCACCCGAATATGGGTTATTATCATTTAAGTGCACCGCAAGAACTGACATGCCAATTACAGAAAATTCAATCGTATATTTGTTACCAGCTGTTACATTAACTAGGGTTGATAGAGAATATTGTTGGAAAATTGGTGTGTTATAAAAATAAAAAGTAGCATTGGTAGTGGATAGTAATGTGCCTCCATTTCCTTCTCCACTATATATCTTTATTGTACCATCTTGATACCAGTTATATATAGTAGAGTTTACGAGCAAATCTACTTGGTATAATTGCCCGGTTATACCAGCAGTAAAGGATTGCCACTGTGTATTAGATCCTGCAACACCATTAACGACAGTTTGTTGTTGATCATTGGCACCTGATGAGTTGGATATTGATTTTATGTGTAAAAGCCCTCCCGGTGCAGATGTGCCAATACCTACATTGCCCAATGAATCAATAATCATTTTTTGGTTATTATTTGTTCTAAACCTTAAGCTACGATTATCAGTTGTGCCTATAAAATTGTTAGCCGCTGATGTGCCACTGTTACCAGTTAATGTCCAGCTATTATTTGATGCAGGTGTTGCCCAGCTTGCCAGTCCATTGGCATCTGATGTAAGCACTTTACCTGCACCTTGTGATCCGTCAGTTATTTTTATATTGCCAGCGATATCTAATTTAGCTGCAGGGGCAGTTGTACCAATACCTAGATTACCTGTAATATCGGCATTACCTACTACAGAAAGCTTGTTTGATGGTGTCAATGTACCGATTCCAACCCTTTGATTAAATGAAAAAGCAACAAATGGTTGCAAACCTGAAAAGCCAAATGTGTGGGCATTCCATTGATTTCCATTACCTGAATAATCAAATCGCCATTCAATTTTATTACCGATCGTACTATTTCTTCCTTGAGCATATCTTGTAAAGCTAGTATTTGTCATATTTGGTGCCATCAATTTGACTTGTCCTGCATCTCCAGCTGTACCCAAAGATTCAATATCCAAAATTGATTCTGGCATTGAAGTGCCTATCCCTAAACTATCGGTTATATTTACCTTGCCATCAACTGTCAGTTTGTTTACTGGATTGGTGGTACCAATACCCACATTTTGGGCGTTGCCAATTAGAAAAGTGGTAAAAAAACCTACTGTGAAAATCATTCGATAAAGCATGGTAAGTCGTTTAAATTTGTAAAAAAATATTAACACAAAAGTAGGCGCGTTAACAAAAGTGAGCAATAGTAATTAATGATGATAAATAACTATAAGCATAAGCGGAACGTAAGCATATACCATGAATATTCACTATATTGAGCAAGGAATTTAAAAAATGAATACCTTTAAGAGTTTTATTGGCTGTATGCAGTATAGGATATTTTTGATCGTACTATTTTTGGTTCAAAGCTTTGTGTATATACATGCACAAATTGGAAGTGACATAAAGCCAAAAGAAGAATGGTTTGGTGTGAAGCAAGGTCTCTCCCAAGGCATGATCAATTGCATTTACCAAGATAAAGTGGGCTTTATTTGGATAAGTACCAAGGATGGACTCAATCGCTACGATGGTTACAAAACAATAGTGTTTAGGCATGATTCTTCTGATCCATACAGCCTGCCCGATAATTTTTGTAATGCGACGATAGAAGATGAAAAAGGGAATTTTTGGGTGGCTACTAATACAAAAGGTCTATTTCTTTTTGACCGAAAAACCGAAAAATTTATACCTATTTCCATTGTAAATGCTCACCAAGAAAACCTTTGTATAAGAGAACTAAACTACGAGAATGGGAAATTATTTTTGAATGCCTATGCAAATGCTTTAATTATTGACATAAGCAAAGTAGATATAAACTTAAACGAGGCATCGACTAACCAAATCCAGATTGTGTTTAATTATAGTCATTTTCAAAAAAACAACCAGATCAATCCCTATTCAAGTAATATGCATCGATGTAGCTGGCACTCTCAGGCCATAAGCTATGGTTTAGTTTTGCTGATAGCATTCTTATTATTATACCCAACGAATCCTATTCCAAGTGGAGTACAAAAGCATATTCAAATCAGGCATTAGGTATAAAATTACCATTATCGCATAGGATTCATTTTTTTGCAGTACCCAACGAAAAAGATCAAGTAATATTTGCATTTCATCATCATATTTGGTTTTTTGATCTGAAATCTCAACAGTTTATTTTCAAAAAGATACTAACATATTCACCTGCGAAATTCATCAATAACTACTTCCAAATCAACAATAATAACATTTGTAGTGTATTGGGTTCATCCCTGACTATATTCAATCCAGCTACTAAACAAACAGAACAGTTTTCTCTACCAAATAAAGTGTTGATAATCTCCTATTTTGTGGACAATCATGATGTACATTGGTTGGGCAGTAATGGCTATGGAATCATAAAAAAAGATCCTAAAAAAAATGCTTTTAATGCTGATTTAAACTTTCTTAGAAATGTTTTGGCCCAACAACCAACTAAAGAGAGACAAGCAATATATGATCAATTAAAACCCTCTTTTTTTTCTCCAGAAATAAAATCAAAAGACATTTTTGGAAAATTAAAATTTTCTAAAAATTTTTATTTGCATTATCAAGATAGTTTTGGAAATAAATGGAAATATTACCAAGACGCAAATGGTGAAAATTATATTGAAAGCGAACAAAATGCTGCAAACGAAAAAAGTGTTTCATATAAGATACCGAACTGTATTGATTCTCCTGATTCTTATGTATCTCAACTATATTTGGATCATAAAGGCACCATGTGGTTAGCTACAATTGGTGGCCTATATGCATTAGATACAAAAAGTAAGTCATGGAAACATTGGAAAAACGATCCTTCAAATGTAGAGAGTTTGAGCTCAAATATACTGTTGAGTCTTTGTCCCGATCCTATATCACCCGAAAAATTTTTGTGGATAGGTACCGAAGGATCAGGATTTAATCGGTTTGAAATGGCAACAGGTAGTTGCATTCGTTATAGTGCAAAACAGGGATTGCCCAACGATGTAGCATATTCCATACTTAGTGACAATCAAAATAATTTGTGGATAAGCACCAATAATGGATTGAGTTGCTTTAATCCAATGGAAAAATCTTTTAGAAATTTTACCGAAGATGATGGTCTGCCTGGCAATGAATTTAATAGATATGAAGCCATCAAAATGCCCACAGGCGAGTTACTCTTTGGAGGTATGGATGGCTTTGTACTTTTTAATCCCAATGAAATATTAAAAAAACAAGCTTCTGCTGAAATAATCTTTACGGAAGTGACTATTTCAAACAAGCCAATTGATTGGAAAAGTCATAAAGAAAATTTGCATGGACCAATTGCATATACTAATGAACTCACTTTGCAACCTGGTCAAAATATATTTAGTGTATCTTGTGCTACTCTGGAATATAGGAGTAATGCTAAAAAATTGTATCGATACAAATTGGGTGGTTTTGAAACTGATTGGACCAATCCAACTACAAAAAATGAAGTAACTTACACCAATCTTTCACCAGGTACCTACACCCTATATGTCATGGGTGCCAACACCGATGGAGTATGGAATGACAAGCCCATTTCTATGATTATCAACGTATTGCCATATTGGTATCAAGCATGGTGGTTTAGATTGATGATGTTTTTGTTAGTGGCTGGTAGTACGTATGCTTTTTATAGATATCGACTACAACAAGGCTTGAAAATCGAGAAACTCAGGGGAAGAATTGCCAGAGACTTACATGATGAAATCGGTAGTTCGTTAAGCAGTATATCATTATACTCAGCATCGGCAAAATTGGTCACCAAAGGAAACGCAAAAGCAGAGCAAATTTTAGAAAAAATTAATGCCAACACAACCGAAATGATGGAAGCCATGAGTGACATCGTGTGGGCCGTCAATGCAGGTAATGATAGCATTGAAGATTTAGCCAATCGTTTGCGAACATTTGCGGTAATGGTGACTGAAGCAAAAAATATCAATCTTATTTTTACGGACAACCATGACATACCCAATGTACTACTGAATATGGAGCAGCGGAAAAATATCTACCTGATATGTAAAGAAGCCATCAGCAATGCTGTGAAATACTCATGTTGCACTTTGTTAAGTGTTGGGATAAGCGCCCACAATAAACATCTTCACATAACCATAAGTGATAATGGCCAAGGTTTTGTTATCAATGATGAGTCATCAAATTCTTTGGGTCATTCCATGGGTGGAAATGGTTTGAAAAATATGAGAAGTAGGGCAAAAGAAATCGGCGCATCCCTGACTATAAATTCAATATTGAATTCAGGTACTCAAATATCTATCTCGATGCTGATTTAAAAAAATAATGATAATGACATAAAGTGGTTTTGATGCTTGGATTTGAACTTTATACTGTTGCAGGTCGTTGTAAATCAAACAAAAATACACATAATAATGGCAAGTGTCATAGATGTTAAAACCTTGAGTAAAGAGGAACAGTACCAATTGGTACTTGATATTCTTAAGCACAATAGTGAATTGAGATCCAAAGTAAATAATATTGTGAATAATGTCAATGAAGAGTTATCAATGGAATATATTGAAAAACTTGTAAATCAAGATTTTGAGCGATATGATGATGTGTTTAGAAGGTTGGCATGAGGTATTTAATTAAGGAGATGGTAGTGAAAATTAACCATCAAACAGTAATGATGCATGGCGGTAATTTTGTGAAACCGCATAATTTTCTAAATGAAAAATATCTGGATTACCTTTTAGAAATAATTAGTGCCGAAGTATTTGGTGAACCTCTTTACCCAGACTTAAGTCATAAAGCTGGTCTTTTGATGTACAATCTTATAGCAAATCATATTTTTCAGGATGGAAATAAACGAACTGGCTTAGAAGCTGGAATTGTTTTTTTGAGAATAAATGGATTTAACTAGTCTCAAAATTTACATTCCTCAGACATCTATGATTTCACTATCAAAGTAGCATCGGGGCTCTCGACGTTGGAAGAATGTCAGTCGTGGTTTGAAACTCATATTGTTACAGAGTATCTTTAAGTTCTCTAAAATATTATAGGGCCATTTTCATATAGAAGGTGATTTTATAAAATCATGAGAATTGATGATGGCAATCGATGGAGTTTTGACTTACTTTTGCATTATGGATAAAAGAATAGTAATTTTTGATGACAACGCTAAGCGACGAGACAGTTTGGCTATGTTGATAGATCTGACTGAAGGTATGACTTGTGTTGGATCATTTTCAGATTGCAGCAATGTTTTGAAAGACATTAATAGATGCCATCCAGATGTGATCCTAATGGATATAGAGATGCCCAATGTAAATGGTATAGAAGGTGTGAAAATCATACGCCAACATTATCCTAACTTAAAGATACTCATGCAAACTGTATTTGAAGACGAAGAAAAGCTATTTGAAAGCATCAGAGCAGGTGCCGATGGTTATATTTTGAAAAAAGTCCAACCTCAAGCTTTACTACAAGCCATCGAAGATTTGATACAAGGTGGAGCTCCTATGACACCAAGTATAGCAAGGAAGGTGCTTCAGTTTGTTGGCAAATCAGAACAGAAAAAAGAAGCTGAAGATTTTAAACTGACAGAACGCGAAACCGAAATTTTATCACTATTGGTACAAGGGCTAAGCTACAAGATGATAGCCAATAGATGTTTTATCTCATTACCTACTGTCAATTCGCACATACAAAAGATATATGAAAAATTGCATGTAAACTCAGCCGTCGAAGCAGTGACCAAAGCCATTGGTAATAAGATAGTTTAAGCTTATCTAAAAAAATAAATTCTTTTTATATTTGTTCGACCAATATAAAATCATGATGGAGAAGCAATATTCCAATAAAGACATCACCATCGTTTGGAAGCCAGAAACCTGTATTCACTCTACCAAGTGTTGGAAAGGTGACCATGGCTTATTAACGGTGTTCAATCCTACCAAGAAGCCATGGATCGACGCTGAGGGAGCCAGCACTGAAGAGATCATCCAGCGCATAGACCAATGCCCATCTGGAGCGCTCAGTTACTACAAGAATAACGAGGAAACTGTGCATGAAGTCAAGGAAGAACAAATTGTCGAAGTCTTAGCTAATGGCCCACTCATGGTTTATGGCAATCTCACAATCAAAGATCCAGCTGGCAATGCCACTCATAGAAGCAAGGTGACAGCATTCTGCCGTTGTGGACAATCCAACAATAAGCCATACTGCGACGGTACACATGTCAAAATTGGGTTTGAAGGTTGAAAAATTAATAGGTTTGCATTGAATGTACAATAATTTTTGTAGCAATCAGTGTACTTTTTTTGGTCAGACTCAAAGGAATGTTAGCTGTAAAGTTATGAAGCAAGAAGAATTAACAACTCTCATCAAAAAGAAGGAAAAGGATGTTAAACCTTTATGCCTTGGAATGGAAATATTTTATTAGGTTTAAAAGTACCATGAAAAGTGAAGTGACCAAAATCAAGTCAGAGTCATGGATTTATCCTAATCAGAATTGAGAAGTAAAAGCGTCAAATCTTGGTTTGCAAATTGGATCAGGTTATACTTTGGGCAAAATAGTAAAAATTTGATAAGATGTAAGAAGGTGCCATTATTTATTTCATTTTTATACCCATTCTTCAAAACACTGGCTTGGCCTTTATAGTATCGGGTACGATGATGGGACCTGGTGATGGTGGCTTGATAGGCTTCGGCGGGAAAACTATAGAGTCGGACAATTGAAAATTGATCTCAGCAGCGATCAAAGAATCGACATAAATTTTGGCTTGCTCATAAACATCTCGCTGACAAATGCCCAATATTTCTTTGCGGTATTCAACTTTTCTAGCTTCCACTGCGTGACGGATCTTTTCATTTTTGATGGTAAATGCGTCTTTATCTTCTTTGCAAGAGATCACAGCCATAACCACAAGAGACCAGACAATATGCTTCATTCTGTTAGATGGTTTTTCATGATCAAAGCTTCTATTTCCTTCATACCTTCAGTCTTGAGCGAATCAACTGTTCTAGCAAATAAGGTATCTTTTTCTGCCTTGCAGATAGAATCCAGCTCCTTTCTATAAGCAGAAAGTTGATTATTGAAGATGGTATCCACACTGTATCTTTCTTCTGGAGTCAAGGCGTTTTTGTCATGACCACAAGATACAATACTCCAAACCAAGCAGGCTATTGATATGTACTTACCTGCTTTCAATATCTAGTACTTTTCTTTTCAATTCGAAATTCATACCTAAATATACGCGCCTTACTACTTCATCTGCTGCCAATTCTTCAGCGGTGCCAGCCTTCAAGATATTGCCTTCAAACATGAGGTAAGCTCTGTCAGTAATGGAGAGTGTCTCTTGCACATTGTGGTCGGTGATGAGGATGCCTATATTTTTGGTCTTTAGCTTCGCTACGATGTATTGGATATCTTCTACGGCAATAGGGTCAATACCTGCAAATGGCTCATCCAATAGTATGAACTTGGGGCTTGAAGCCAATGATCGGGCTATCTCTGTACGCCTTCTTTCACCACCAGACAGTGAATCTCCTGAGTTTTTGCGCACCTTATCCAATCTGAACTCTGCGATGAGCGATTCTAACTTGTCTTTTTGCTCTGCCTTGGATAAGTCTGTCATTTCAAGCACGGCTTTGATATTATCTTCGACTGAGAGTTTTCTGAAGACACTGGGCTCTTGTGGTAGGTAGCCGACACCTTTTTGAGCCCTGCGGTACATTGCATCGCGAGTCACATCTTCGTCATTGAGATATACATGTCCTGAAGTAGGCTGGATAAATCCTACCATCATATAAAAAGTGGTCGTTTTGCCGGCGCCATTTGGACCAAGTAGTCCTACGATTTCGCCTTGATCTACGTGGATAGATACCGATTTGACCACTTCGCGTGGGCCATATATTTTGATAAGATTTTCTGACCTGAATATCATTTTTTCTGTTTCGAGTTTAATGGATTATTCTCTAAACCTTGACTACCTTTTTGTGGCTCAACTACAGGTTTTTGACCATCTTTGAATGCGATAGGCCATTCTGTATCTTTGTTTTCGCGCAACTTTTCGCCTTTATGCAATAAGTAACGTTCTGGCTGGGTTTTAGTTTCAAAATTTCCAGCATCCCAGTTTCCATTATTATTGGTATCTTCGATGATTTCGACATTGTACTTTTCGGGCAACAATCCTTTCAATAAAATATCGTAAGCACTGAGCCCAGCAATAGTCAAACTGGTGATGGGAATATTATCTTTCAAAATACGCACTACGTAGTGATAATTGCTGTCCAACTGCGATATCTGCACCGCTAAATTAGCAGATTTATCTTTGGTGATGATGGAGAATACATGACCTGTACTATCCAAAGGCGTGCCATACATGCTATGCAAGGCGGCACTATCCAGTTCTAAAACATAAGTGGCGCCAGCTTCCCATGGATACTTGATAATCAACGATCTATGATCAGGCGATAGTGTCATTTTGATATCTTCCAAAAAGCCAATAGTATCATACAGAATGATGTTTTTCGGATCAAAATCAGCAATAGGATAATTGAAACTCAACTCGAGCGAATCGGAAGGCAACATCAATTTCTTAAGTTGATTGCTATTCACCCTAAACTTTGCCTTTTTTAGAAAATCACTTTGACCCTTGACTTTGACCTTGGTAGTATCATTGGCGTGAAATATCAAGAAAGAATCTTGGTCAGTGTGGTACCATAGCAAAATAGAATCATTGACTATCTCTGTAAAATGAACTAAATCTGGAGCTGACAAAGCTATTTCATAACCCTTTGGAGCTGTAGTATTGCCATTAAACTTGACCTTACCGTAGGTTTTGGTGTCTATTGATTTGACCTTGAAGGTCGGCTTTGGCAATGAAGCATGCAGCTCAATATTGGCCACAGATGAGTCTTTTAATACGATCAATTCATTGGCGAAAGCTATTTTTTCGTTTTCTAAGTCATATCTATAGTTGAGATTCTCGTCTTTGAGTGCAAAAATTCTGAAGGTGTCAGCTTTTATATTGCGGAATTCAAATTTCCCTTCTTTGTCGGGCTTTGCAAAATAAAATGGTTTTTCTTTCCTAACTGTTGAATCTTGCAAATTGTCATATAGGAAAACTGCCATTTCTGCTTCTCCTTCATGCTTAAGGGCATCGATCACCTGACCGCTGATATTGAGGCTATCCAAATACGGACCCGTCGCAAATACATAAGTAAAATTTTGAAGTTTATTGCCTTCATGAAAATCAACGATGGCCTCTCCAAAGTTGATTGTGTAGGTAGCATTGTCTCTCAATACTTCTTTTTCATCAAAAGCAAATGTCACTCTCTTTCCTTTACCTTTTACTTTTGGTATGTAGGTCAATGGTGGAGAAACCAATACTTGCTTGATAGCATCCTTCACTTCGACAAATTCATCAAAATAAAACTCTAACTCTCGTGGTCTAAAGTTGACTTTGTAATTGATCGCCGATTTGAGTGAGTCCAGCTTGGGCGGAATTTTGTCTTTCTCTCCACCAGATGGATTGCCAATGGTGGCACATGACGACAACATGGCCATCAACATCCAATAAATGATCCCATAAAATGAAAGATGAAATATTCTCTTCAATTTTGTTTTAAATGTTTTGAGAAATATGGGGCAAAACTCATATTATTTATAAGAAAACGCAAATTATTGTATAAATATTTAGAAAAATTAATGGCAGGGTATTTTTTTTTTGATAATGGACACAAGAGATATTTCTTAAATTTGCATCAATTGATTTCCATCACTTCTATTTTTATGGGATTCCCCCTTCTTCTTATCCACCGTAAACAAATCTGCTGTAAATTTCTCAACCAGACCAAAGAGAAACTTCTCACTTGTGGTCTTCCCATTCTTTTGAAAATCTTAACGCACGATCCTTGATTTCATTCCAGTTAAGCGCCATATTAACAGCTTTGAAAGGTAAATTTAATGCTATTTATCATAACTTACCATATATAGCCCATTTTTATGACATTATCTGTACATATCTGAGAATTGCAGACCTTATCAATCAACAGACTCGCTTTGAATACGTTTTATTTTTTAGATGCTCAAGTAGTTTTCAATACCAAATCAAACCATTCCTCACTCATAATTCCACTTTTTGATGCGCAATTGGTATCTCTTTTCGCTGATAGGCCATTTGTGTGGGTCAATCTTCGACTCAAGAGCTTCCTCTTCTTTATCATTGATCATGCTAGAAAAGAAATCTAACCCTGTCAATTTTTCTACCTCATCTATCGTCACCTCGTAATCTTGCAAAGGGCGATCTGACATGGCATGAGGTATGACAAAAGCGATGGCCTTCTTATCAGGCTCTGTGTAGTCCATGATGATTTTATAGAAGGATGATGGTACAGTGACTTTGCTTGACTTTCCTATGGTTTTGATGGGATTTTGAAGGATGGGACCAGAGATGATATAAAGATTCTCTGCTTTGTAAGTCCAATCTCTGACGTTTTCTTCCAGCTCCTTCCAAATGCCATTGTTGAATTGTCGCAATTGAGGCGTCATATTGCTCATGAAAAATGTCTCTTGCATCGCCACAGTATCAAATGCCATGTCTCCAGCAGGTACCAAATGGCCTCGAGTATAGCCTGAATTGCTATAATCTCGATGGTGGGCAGATTTAGTAGTGACCTTTGGGTCTTCTACAAATTCTCTACTTCTATCCACATTTTTGGCATTGAGCATGTCTCTATCCATTTGGTAAGCAACCCATTCAGGTATTTCATACGCTTCTTTGTATGATAGAGAATAATATTTGTGGTGCACAATTTCTCCAGTAGCTGAAGGCAGATAAGTGCGCAAGCTGTAGTCTTCTTGATTGAGATTGACTAACTCATTGTCGCCATATGAAAAGCTATTTTTGAAATAATATGCACCAGCAACCAAAAATACAATGGCAATAATTAGAAAAATGACCAATCTGAAGCTCGTTTGTAAGCCTTTGCCTTGCCTGCTATGGTTTTGTCTGAATTGAGCCACTATATTATTGATTAAGGTCTTTACGTTTCATCTTGGGCAGATTTCGCACTACCATTTGTACGGTTTCTGAAAGCTTCTCTTCAAATAGGATGAGCTTGTTTTTCTTCATATCTTTCAATACATCTTCGTTATAATGCCTGATAGTGATGAGTTCCAAGTCATTGTCAGTGACCATTTTAAATTCTTGACCCAGTTCCATCTCAAATTTACGGATGCGATCAGGTATATTATTGACGCAAACAGAAAAACTTATGGCCGTATTGCGCATCATATTGACTTTCAGTCTATACTTGGCTAAGAGGGCAAATATCATGCTCAAGTGGTGCTCCGCTACGAAAGAGAAATCATTGGTTGAGATGTGCAGCAAGGTTTGGTTCGGCTCGATAACTACGACAGGTGGATAACTTAATTCTTTCTCGTCGCTGATGATGGTACCTTCAGAGCTTGGATCCATAAATGGCCGTACATATAGAGGGATTTGCTTGTTTTGTATTGGCTTGATGGTCTTGGGATGGATCACCTTTGCACCGTAATAGGTCATCTCTATGGCTTCCTTGTATGACAGTCTTGGCATCATGATGACTTCTTCAAAAATGCGAGGGTCACCTGTCAATACACCAGGTACATCTTTCCAAATGTGCATACTCTCAGCATCCAAGCAGTATGATAGGATGGCTGCTGTATAGTCGGATCCCTCTCTGCCCAGTGTTGTGGTAAAGTTTTCGCTGGTTACCCCTATGAATCCTTGAGTAATCACATGATTTGACTTGGACAATAAATTATTTATTTTGTCATTTGCATTTTTCTGTGTGGTATCCCAGATGATTTTGGCATCGCGGTAAGTATTGTCTGTAAGGATGACATCACGTACATCAAGCCAAACACAATTTTTGTGCAATGATACGAGATAATGTGACAAGATCTTAGAAGAAAGTAATTCGCCAATAGAAACTATCTGGTCGTAGGTATAGTCATAATCTTCTTGCGGCTCTTCTTCCACTACCCACTCTATCTCCACAAAAGTGTCATTGATATCATCCAAAATATCCAAATTAATGGGTAGAAGTTGCTGGATGAGTGCAATATGCGATTGCTTGATTTGATCTAATAAGGTAGCTACCTTGCCATCTTTGGCATAAAAACTCTTGACTACTTCTTCGAGGGCATTGGTGGTTTTGCCCATGGCAGAGACAACAACTACTATTTTTTCATCTTTAAATTTCTGTAAGATTTGACCTACATTTCTGAATCCATCTGCATCTTTGACCGAAGCACCACCGAATTTGAATACTTTAACCTGCATTATTATGCTTTATTTTTTGATGGTGTAAAAATAATCAGAATTCTACATATCAAAAGCTTAGATATGATATTAATATTTAATCAGTCGAATAACGGCTAGCCCATTAGATGAGTGCCTATTTTTCCAAATATTCTGTTTTGTAGTCTCCTACGTGGATCTCACTTTGATGGATCATCTTCTTGTGTTTAAAAAAATTGAAAATACCCAAGATCAAAACTAATCCAGAAATCACAAAAAGCAAAATTTCAAAAAAGATGTAATTGCCTTGTGAGAATATATTTTGAATGGTCAAGCCAGCCATTAAAAAGTACATTGATGTCCTCAGAAAAGACAAAAATGTACTTTGGTTGGCTAAAACAGTGCGTTGAAGTGCCAATTTTTCTCTGAGGATCAGATCTTTATTGACAGCATCTTGATGTTTCATATATGTGAAAGATTACTTAACAATACTGATGGTTTTGGTAACCGTTTGATGGCCTTGACGGAATTGTAAAAAGTATTGACCTGCAGACAGATTCCTGACATCCAATGTTTTGGTTCTATCCATATCGAAGGACAACAATTGCTTACCAGCTGAATTGGTGCAAGTAACATTCAATGCTTCATCATTGTTTTGATGGATGGTCACAAAATCTGATGTAGGATTTGGATATATTTTGAGGTCAATATCCAAGGTTTCGTCGGTGGCAGATGTTTTGATAAGACCAACAGTTTTCTTGCCTTTGGCTACATTGTCACCAGACTTGCCTCCGTCACCATTGGCTTGCAGCATGACGTAATAAAAGATGGCCGAATCTCCAGTGATAGATGCCGGTGATGTCCACTTGAAAGCATAAGATGATTTGCCACCGGACATAGTATTGGGATTGGTTTGCCTTGCATACTCTCTGGTACCCGCAGTTTTGATATTATTATTGGTTCCGGCAGTAAGCGTACCACATTTTGCATTGCTTTTGTCCAATACTGTGAGTTCAAAACCTGTCCTGCTACAAGTAGATGTCAGCGTGACAGTAACGTTATAAGCTGTGCTGGGTAAAATTTGATCTGGAAGCCCTGTCAATGCTACCGTGCCAGTGTATGTTCCGCCACTGTGGCAACCAGAGGCTGTACTACACGTCGTTTCGCTGGGTGCACCAGTCTGACCTGTTGGTGGATTTTTGGGATCCAATTTAAAGCTAAAGGTTGATGCGATACCAATGATAGCAAGAAGGAAGAGAATACCTGATTTGTTAAAAATGTTCATGAGTAAAAATTATGATTAGTTGATTTATTTTAAATTGTAAAGCATACTTGCTCTCAAATTGAAATTGTGATTGTCGTGTTGTGAATAAGACCTGTTTTCTGGTTGAAACTTAACTACTCCTGAAAGCTGGGCTGCAAATCTTCCAAACTTCTTTTCTACACCTACTCCACCATTGACATCCATACTAAAAGTATAAAAATTGGTTTGAAAATTTTGCTTTTGGTCTGTGCCATTGATGGTTTGGGTATATGTCACATTATGATTGTCAAGCCATTTGATAGATGTACCAACCGAAGCAAATAATAAAAAATTCCTAAACAAAGGTCGATAAAACTGCAAAAGTAATGGAATTTTGATTTCTTTTTTCAAAACTTTTATATCACTCGCATTTCTATCTGGGTCATGTAAGTTTGGATAATGTTCATTCAATTCTTCTCCAGTCTCATCTTCATAATCTTGATGATTGAAGTACCTGAATGGATTGCTGATACCTAAGCCAACACCAGTCATGATGCTCCATCTAGGTTTGAAAAAATACTCTCCCACGATACCAATGTTTTTATTAAAATGTCCAGCTTCCAACTTCAATCCCGTTCTAAATTTATGGAATGAAGGAGTGATCTGTATGTTAGGTATAGATAAAAGCAAATTGTCATTGTTTTGTACTGATGTCAAAGGCATCCATTTTATGAAATCCAGTTGTTCAGTAAGGAAATCTGAATATTTGATGGCTTCTTGGCTGTCGATTGCAATACTTGATTTTGCGTGCTGGTTAATAGATTCGATATTTTCAGGCGATAAAGGTTCAAAATTTGAAGGTGATGCACCATTGGTTTGAGCCAAATTTACATCCATTTGTTGAGGTAAGACAAGCTTTGAAGTTGTACTTTGACTGCTCTGATGATGCCCTGAAGATTTATGATGTATCCCAATTTTATTGAAAGAAGTAAAATTGTTTTCAACAATGTCTTTATTGACGTGATGGTCTTCGTTCGTTTCTTTAGATTGCAAAGCTTCAGTATTGATGGGTTTGATGTATGCCATTTGACTATCATTTGTTTGATTAGTCGCAGATAAAGATTTATTTTCAACTGTGTTTGCTGATGACGTTGATTCAGTTTGTAACATTAATCTTCCAAAAAATACAAGGGCAAAAAGTGCTATTAGCCCTGTTGCCCATAGTGGCAAAGATGATCTATTTTGTGGTGGAATGACAGACATGATTTTATCGACTTCACCTTGGTCGATTGGCAAGTCTTCCATTTCTGAGAGCTTATTTCTTACTTTTTGGTCAAAAATATCTGGCTTCATAGACAATACTTGATTTATACATCGATTTCATTGGTAAAAATTATCAATATGATGTTATCTTTTAATTTATAAATAAGTGGATTTCAAATCATTGATTTGTTTGCCGTAAAGGCTGGTCAACATTTTTTGCAATTTGTTGCGAGCATCTCTTAGATTTGATTTTGATGTACCCTCTGCTATACCGAGCCTATCACCTATCTCTTTATGATTAAAGCCTTCCACCACATACAAGGTGAAAACCATTCTATAAGTTGGAGGAAGTTTCTGTATCAAATCCAATAGTTTTTCTGCATCAATGTAGTCCAAAATTTCAGGTTCGATGGTCTCGATGATATCATCATTCAGAGCTATCGAATAGTCCAATCTTTTGTTTTTCCTAAAATGGTCAATACCCGTATTGACAAAAATAGCCCTCAACCATGATTTGAATGGCCTAGTGTGGTCATATTTAGCAATATTATTAAATACTTTCAAAAACCCATCGTTGAGCATTTCTTCTACATCTTGCTGATCCTTGGCGTAGATCTTACAGATGCTCTTTGCATAAGCCAAATACATCTCGACCAATGCATGCTGTGCACCTCTATCCTGAGCGCTACAAGCTGTGATGATGCTTGAGATATCATCTTTGTCAAAAGCTACTTTACGTTTAAAAAACAAAATCTTTGTTCTACTTTATGAATACATCATAAATATACGTTGAAGTTTGATTTTGGTGTGGTCAGTCTAAATTTATTTTTGATGACTACACAGAATTGAATCACTATCACGTAAGGTATTGGATGTAAACAGTTTTTTTAAATTTTAAAAATTATCGTCCATGTCGCACTTATTCAAATTGAGTTTTATTATGATATGCTTAAGCATTGTCAATGATACACTAATCTCTCAGCAAATGAACCAATCATTGCAAACTGATACCACAAAGACGCTTTTCAGCAAAGTCAAAATCAACACATTGGGCATTTATATGGCACCAGAGTGGCAGTATGCACCATTGACCAATCAATTTTCATCATTCGGTGGTGGCTCATTGATGCTCTCATTCAATACAAAATTTGATGTCGGAGTCAATGTAATAACCAATCAAAGAAACTTTACGCCTACTAACCTCAGCAGTACACAGAGTTTGCGCCTCCACACAAGAATGGTTGGCTTAAAACTGATGTATAATTTAGCACCACACAAGCTTGTCAATGTTACTGTGCCTTTAGTAGTAGGTGGTGGAGTCGCCTATGTAGATTCGGTCAATGCTGTCTTGGATAATGATTATGGCCATCACAATGGCAATTTTAATAGGAGAAACAACATCAGCAATACCACATTTATGTATGTACAACCTGGAGTCAATGTAGATATCAATCTATTCAAATACGCTAAATTTTTTGTCGGTGCAGGCTATAGAATCAATCTCAAGACCAAAAATGGAAGCCATGTACTAACCCAATTGGATAATGGTCAGCTCAGTGGTGTAGTTTTTCAAGGTGGACTAAAACTTGGCATTTTCGGGTATAACATGAGAAAAGCCAAGACCGACGAAAGTAATTGATAGCTAAATATTGTTTTTATAATGTGAATGGGGAAGACAATGAGTGTCGTCCCCTTCATTTTTTAGTTAACATTTACTCAATCATCGTCATGATCGCCTGCTGGAATGACAGCATCTGATCTGATTTCTGTATGTCTGATTTCGCCACCTGAAGTACCAGCAGCTTTACCAAAGTAAAACCCTATCAAAGCGATCACTATGACAACTATGGCCACTATATTGGCGTAAGATTTTTGTTTGACACTTGCCCAAAAAGCAAAAATAGATGTCAAACCAAGTAGGTATGACAGCATAGCAAATAGCTCAGCTTTTTCTTCGTGGTTGTGTATAATGTCATGAGTGATACCTGGCAGTTTTTCTGCTACTTCTTCAGCTCCTTCGCCTGTAAACATAGCTGGCATGGTCATGATTGCACCAAAAATAAAAACCCCAAATGCTGTCCTTTTGACTACATCAGAATCAATAAAAAATCCTACGATCAAAATCAAGATACCCACCACTGGTACGATGATCGGGAAATGGTTGAATACAAGATGGATATGTGCATCGTTCATAATGAAATGTTTTTAATGTGATTGAAATGTAATGACTGAAAAAAAAATCCTACTAAATGCTATTCTGAATAAAATAGATAACATGAGACAAATATAAATTGCTATCACCAATTATCAACATATATTTCCGAATTATTTGTACTTAACAAAATCAACCAGCTACTTGGACACCAATCAAACTACCGATGCCGTAGGTAATCGCTGCAGCTGCCAATCCAAATAAGACTTGCCTAAAGCCAGAATACCAAACATTCTTATTGGTAAACAGAGTGATGGCGGCACCAATCATAAACAGTCCTAATGCACTCAAAATTGTACTGATGATGATGGCTTGATATCCTGTCCAAAAGAAGTATGGTATCACAGGAATGACGGCACCTATTGCAAACAAAATGAAAGATGCTACAGCCGCTTCTATTGCTGATCCCTTTAGGTCTTCAGCATTGATACCCAACTCCTCTCTTGATGAGTAAGGCATGAGCAGCACTTTTATCTTTCATGATGTCTGCCGCCATGGTTTTCGCCATTGGTTCTGGTATGCCTTTCGCCATATAAATCAACGCCAACTCCATTTCTTCTCCAGCAGGATTGATTTCAAGTTCTTCCATTTCGAGTTCCATTTGGTTTTCATAAAGTTCCTGAGAACTTTTGACAGAAATCCATTCGCCCAATGCCATAGATAAGGCACCAGCCAATAGTCCTGCCAAACCAGCCAATAGTACTTCGTCACTTCCACTCGTAGCACCTGCTATACCCATGACCAAGCTGAAATTGGACACCAAACCATCATTACCACCCAACACAGCCGCACGCAATGCATTGCCACCTACAGACCTATGCTTTTTTTCAAATCGTGCTAAATTTTCGCCAGATACTTTATCTTGGTTGACCAAAATATTCTTCAATATGGCGACATGAGATGTATCAGAGATAGACGTTTCTTTGTTACCCAACCTACTCCTTTCTTTTGTAATGGAAGATGATAGGCTCTTTTCGGTATCCATCAATACACCCAAAACATAATCATAACCCATGACCTTGCCTATAGTATGCAAGATTTTGGCGCGCATTGATGGTGCAGGATATTGCTCTTTGGGTAGTTGATATTTTGCCATAAATGCCAAGGCATGTCCACGCTCTATTTCGCTCATTTGCCGAAAAATGTGGGCAACATTAGGATCTTGTTCGTTATCAGCCAAGACGCCGTACAAATAACCAGCGTCAACTTCTGTTTGTATGCTTTTGATATTCATTTTATTTCTTTTTTTTATTCGGCTACGTTTTTCATTTTCATCAGAAGGGTATATGCACCCGTAGTGACGATTTTTTTGTTTTTATAAATTTGATAATCAATGATTTGCGTAAAATCTCCTACCCTATTTCCAATTTCTACTTTTGTCATTTCATATTCACCATTTTCTTTCTTGACAAAGATATATTCTTTGCCTTCAAAACGCACTATGGCATCATTGGCAATGGCCCAAGCATCACGATTTTGAGATTCAATTTCTGCATTCATATATTGACCCTGCATCAAGCTGATATTCACTTGGTCAAATGTACATATTATATTGGTAAATCCTTCGTTATTCACATTTTTTACAATGTATTCCACTCGTCCGTTTAGTTTTTTTGTTGGTGCTTCATTGGTGTAGGCGAGCAACTTTTGGCCAATGTTGATGCTTGATAAGTCCTTTTCAAACGCTTTTATAACCAATCTAACGCCTGCTGTATTGATGATTTGCACCAAAGGATCGCCCTCTTGACAATATTTCCCATTATTGACCAAAACATCAGTGATGGCTCCAGATACTGGCGCTGGGATAGAGATTTGAGCAGTCATTGCATCGGTAGTAAGACTGGCGGGATTGATATAGATGAGTTTTAGTTTTTCAGCCATTGATTTTGCAGCCAGTTGATGTTGTTTCAATTTTTCTTCTGCTGCTATTAGTACTTTGTCACTGGATGCTTGACCTTTGCTCAAGACCAGTTGCCTATCGTATTCGATTTGTGCAAAATGAGCAGCACTCTTTTCACGAAGATAATCTTCTTGCAGTTGTATGAAATCTTGGTTTTCAATACGTACTACTGTTTGCCCTTTGGCTACGTTCATGCCAGGCATCCATTTGATCTGTTTTACAAATCCCGCCATAGGTGCACTAACAGTGGTGGCATACTCTGGCATGACTTCTACTTTTCCCTTCAATTGTACCAGGCGACTCATTTCCATAGGCTTGAGTTCTGATGTGATGATTTCGGAG
Organism: Saprospiraceae bacterium; assembly: GCA_046329385.1. GTDB lineage: Bacteria > Bacteroidota > Bacteroidia > Chitinophagales > Saprospiraceae > OLB9. The sequence goes on along the minus strand of JAXLUT010000018.1, from coordinate 10,631 downwards.
TTTTTCAATTGATTTTCTGTCAATTTAACAGTGTTTTCTGCTTGAGAATCTTCTCCAGGCATGGCTTCTTCAGTAGGAGCATTTTTGCAAGCAGTAAAATGGACCAACGTGGACATAGCAGCCAAAATAAAAAGTGTTTTTATGATGAATGTTTTCATTTTAATTTCAATTTAAAGATTGTTTGTTAAATATTGCAACTCAATGGTCAAAACGTTGGCAGCAGCTATGAGATCCAATAATTCCATTTCGATACCGATGGCTTGATTGTTGAGTAGCACATAATCCAAATAATTGATTTCACCTGATTCAAATTGTTTGGATGAGACTTGTTTGACCAATTTTGCATTGGGTATTGACTCTTTTTGGAATGATTCATACTTGGATACCAATTCCTGCCTTAAAATGGACTTTTGCCTGATCTGATTATCCAATTCTATCTTTTTTAGAAGATATTGATTGGATGAAAAATCTTCTTGCACTCTTGCAGCTTCGATGGCGGCATTATAACTTTTACCGAAAATAGGAGCTGCTACACCCAATTGAAAACTGCTGAATCTATCGCTGCTATTGTAGTAAACATTGTCAGGGCCTAAACCTCTGAAACTGACATTTTTATACCCTACCGATAAAGTAGGCAATTTGGCTGCTTTTTGCAATTGAGTATTGAGACGTGCTGCTTGCATCTCGTTTTCGACTATCAGTAAACTTGGATGTTGGAGATTGATAATACCTTGATAGGTCAGTGGCAATGGAATAAGACCAAATAATAGCTCATCTGGCACATATAGCTGATCACTAGATAATAAACCGTTCAAATCAACTAACAAGCTTTGCTTTAAGCTCTTGACCCAATCAAGTTGTCTATTGATGCTTGCTTTCTGTTGCTCAGCGCTTGCTTTGGCCAATATATCTGATTCGCCATTTTGCCATCTCAATACATTCTTTTGTACAAAGATATTGAAAAGGCTATCTTGATATGACAATAATTTTTCCTTGGCACTGAGCAGCGCAAAATTTTGAAACAAAATGTCCAACTGTTGCATGATTTCTTTCTCGCTAAGAGCAGCATATACTTGAGCAGTTTTCACATTTTGTTGGTTGACAGCCAATTTGGTTCGATATACTTTTGGTAAAGCGAATGACTGATTGATACCAACACCAATGTCAAAAAAAGCACTGTTGAATTGGCCAAATTCGCCATTGAATTGCGTAGGCGATAGGACACTGGCAGTATGAACAATGGCTTTGCTATATGCTACCTGAAGAGCATCTCCTTTCAATTTTATATTGGAAGATTTGATGATTGATTTTGCTTGATCCGCTGATATTTTTGTCTGACCTATAGCTCCATAAAATGCTGCTATCAACAAAAATGTTTGGATCCATTTTATTGTATTTAACATGATAATAGTATTGTTATGATTAAAATCTGTAATAAGAGTTTTAGTGATTGTCTGCTGTATCATCTGTCAAGAAATGCCTGTTTTCAAACATCATATACAAGATAGGCAGCACCACTAATGTTAAAAATGTTGCAATCATCAGTCCACCAATGACTACAGTAGCCAATGGTCTTTGTACTTCAGCACCAGCTCCATTGCTGAGAGCCATAGGCAAAAATCCTAGCGAAGCCACCAAAGCTGTCATCAACACAGGTCTCAACCTTATCTTTGTTCCCATCAAGACTATTTGTCTCAGGTCTTTCCAGCCTTCACTTTTTAATCTGTTGAATTCAGCGATCAGCACAATACCATTCAAAACAGCAACACCAAACAAAGCGATAAATCCTACTCCTGCACTGATACTAAATGGCATGCCTCTCAGAGCCAAAAAAAAGATACCACCCATCGCTGACAAGGGTATAGCAGAGTAAATGAGTAAGCTATGCCTGATAGAGTTGAATGCGAAATACAACAAAAGAAATATCATGACTAATGATACAGGTACCGCTATCATCAATCTATTTTTGGCTTGATTTAGATTTTCGAAAGCGCCACCATAAGTGACAAAATAGCCTGTGGGAAAGTTGATTTCTTTGGCTACCTTACCTTGCAACTCCTGTACGATGGTTTGTACATCTCTACCCCTGACATTAAATCCGACGACAATCCTACGTTTGGCATCTTCGCGCTGAATTTGATTTGGACCATCTTCTATCGCCACGTTTGCGAGCTTAGATAAGGAGATTTGTTGGCCATTTTTGAGAGTAATCAATAAGTTTTGTGCGTCTTCAAGATTTTGCCGTTTGTTTGATTTCAATCGGACGACCAGATCAAATCTTTTTTCACCTTCGAAGACCATGCCAGTGGTTTGACCGGCAAAAGCCATGTTGACAGCTTTATTGACGTCTGCGATACTCACTTGATATTGAGCCAATGCATTCCTATCGTAATGTATAATGACTTGAGGTACTCCAGTGACAGCTTCTACATATAGATTTTGTGTGCCAGAAACTTGATTGACCAATTGACCCAATTTTTCAGCATATTTCGCCAATGTGTCCAAGTTTTCGCCAAATATTTTACACACTACATCTTGTCTTGCTCCTGTCATCAACTCATTAAATCGCATTTGGACAGGATATTGGAATCCAGCAGTGATGCCTGGTACGTCTTCGAGTTCTTTACCCATTTTTTCAGCCATTTCATCAAAGGATTTGGCATTTGTCCACTCTTTTTTATCCTTCATAATCACCATCATATCACTGGCTTCCATAGGCATAGGGTCTGTAGGTACCTCGCCGCTTCCTATCTTGGTGACGACTTTTTCTACCTCAGGAAATTTTGTCAATAAGATATGGGCAGCCTTTTGCGTAAAGTCAACAGTAGTATTGAGATTACTTCCGGTCAAAACTCTTGTATCTACAGCAAAGTCACCTTCTTCTAATGCAGGTATAAATTCGCCACCCAATCTGGTCAACACAAAAATAGCCACCATAAAGGTCAACACAACTGCTGAAATTGTCAATTTTGGAATTTGCAAGAAAAATCTAAGACTTTTTTGGAAAAATCTCTCTATGATAATCATTACTTTGTCAGAAAGATTGGTCTTGTGACTTATATTTTTGCTCAATGCGATGGTACACATCATAGGTATATAAGTGATCGACAATATAAATGCTCCTAATAAAGCAAAAGCTACTGTTTGAGCCATAGGCATGAACATTTTACCTTCTATACCTTCCAAAGTAAAAATAGGCAAATACACTATTAATATAATCACTTGGCCAAATACAGCACTATTCATCATCTTGCCTGCCACGGTTTTGACCTCTCCATCCATCTGAGCCGAGGTAAGTTTATTAAGATGCTTGAAGTGTTTGCTGTGACCAAGTTGGTGCATGACAGCCTCTACGATGATGACTGCACCATCTACTATCAACCCAAAATCTAAAGCACCCAAGCTCATCAGGTTGCCGCTCACACCAAAAAGATTCATCATGATGATAGCAAATAACATAGCTAATGGTATGACCGAAGCCACTAACAGACCTGCTCTCAAATTACCCAAAAAAATGACCAAGATAAATACAACAATCAAAGCACCTTCGAGCAAGTTGGTTTCTACAGTACTGATGGCATTGTTGACCATCTTTGTTCTATCGAGAAATGGTTCGATTTCTATGCCTTCTGGCAATGTTTTTTTGATCTGTTCGATGCGATCTTTTACGTTTTTGATCACTTCGCTGCTATTGGCTCCTTTGAGCATCATGACTACTGCGCCAGCTACTTCGCCTTGATCATTATAAGTGACAGCGCCATATCTTGTGGCATTGCCCTCTACGACTTCTGCTATATCTTTGATGAGCAATGGTGTGCCTGTGACAGATTTGACAGCAATGTTTTCAATATCAGGCTTTGAACCTATGAGCCCTTCCGTGCGGACATACAGCGCTGTTGCATTTTTTTCGATGTATCCTCCACCAGTATTTTGGTTGTTGGCTTCTAATGCATCAAAAACATCATATATGGTCACTCCGGCGGCATTCAATCTATCAGGATCCACTACTACCTGATATTGCTTGAGTTTACCGCCAAATGATGACACTTCAGCAATCCCTTTCACACCCAAAAGTTGTCGCTTCACTACCCAGTCTTGAATAGTACGAAGCGATGTAGCATCATATTGAGATTCGTAACCTTTTTTGGGTTTGACCACATATTGATATATCTCACCCAAACCTGTAGCCACTGGCCCCAATTCAGGTGTTCCGATACCAGCAGGTATCTGGGCTTGTATTTGTTGAAGCCTTTCAGCTACTTGTTGTCTTGCCCAATAAACGTCCACATCATCATTGAAGACCATAGTCACCAAGGAGAGCCCAAACCTAGAAAAGCTTCTAATTTCTTTCAAGCCCGAAATATTGGAATTAGCTTGTTCGATAGGAAATGTCACCAATCGCTCAATGTCTTGTGCACCAAACGACGGTGCTTGTGTGATCACCAAAACTTGATTGTTGGTGATATCTGGCACTGCGTCTATTGGTAGTTTGGTCGCTTCGTACACACCTATACAGATGAGCGCAAAGGTCATTAGCGCAATGATTAGCTTATTTTTGATTGAAAAAGCTATGATTTTATTTAACATACTTGTAAATGTAAATATTATGTCCTGAAATAATTGAATAGCCCAATTCAGCGATTGGAATATTCGCAATAAAAATACACACCAGAACCTATAAAGTTAGGTAGATGTAATCAGGACATTTTTGGAGGATGGAAGATGCCTTTTAGTTTGGCTTCTGAGATGTAGGTATCATGACCAATCTTAATATTGGAATGATCTTCAAAAATATTGATTATCAATGGCAAAGTCGCGTCATTGTTTTCATGAAAAACAATCATTGGCAATAAATTGAAATCTACCGTCTTGAAAGGCAGTTGCATATCTCTTTCGTAATCTTCGTCAAACACAATGCCATGCAAATAATGAATATTCAAAAACTTAGAAAAACTTAATTCAGGGCTTTCATTGATGTGTTCTAAAAAGTGCAGATATAACAAAGGTACCTTAGCTATTTCCTTCATGGGTGTCATGGAAAATAGGCAAACAACGATCAATAACTTTGCTACCAAAGATTTCATCTTGCAAAGATATGATTTTTAAATGGAATCATGTTCGGTACCTTTTTAAATTATTTGTTAATGAAGGATGGATTTGATTTTGGTGCGCGTAGAAATGCTTTGTGAATGTGTTTGGTTTATTAAATTGATTAAATGTAATTATTGTTTGATAAACGATATGGTCTTTGGTGGCATGGATGGTGATGTAGTGATAGCATAATAAATGCCTGGAGACAAATGATGAATATCAACGATTTCATCAGGATAAATGTCCAGCTCCATAAGTGGAATACCAGTCACTGTACTAATCTTTAGATTTGATTTTTCATTAATATTAAACTCGATATAATCTGAGGCTGGATTGGGATAAAGTAATAGTGATTCAGGCAAATTATCTTCAACAACATTGGATGTGTTCAGTCTATTTTCTACCCAATACTCCATTGTATATGTAATGAAATCTTGGTCTCCATCATTATCCAAGTCAGATATAAAGATAGATTCTATCAATAAATCTTTTGGAAAGTCGGGAATATTAATTTCACTAAAAGACAGGTTTTCTTGATTCCCATTAGAAATATAAACTGACAAGCCTCCCAAAGTATCTCCTGACCATTGTTCGACCGTTGCCACAATATCCATAGCTCCATCTTTATTTATATCTAATGTATTTACCCCTTGTATATCATAACTTCTATTTATAAGTACGCTGGGCACAAATTTATTAGAACTATTTAAGTCATTTTTCCACAACGAAATTGATCTTTTATTTCCAATTTTACCACTTGTGAGTATGTCGATCATCCCATCTTTATCAAAATCTACCAATTTTATATCCCAAACTGTGATTTTATCTAAAATTACAAATGGTTTAAAAACATTCCCTTGGTTCATATAAGTCATTAAGCCTTTCTTTTCACTATTAAGTGATCCAATAACTATATCTAGCAACCCATCATTATTTAAATCAGATAACCTTATTACTTTCAAATTTGCTTCGACCGGCAATGGTTGTATAAAGTCAATGTCATACTCCACATATCCATTGTCACTTATTATAAAAAACCTTTATTTTGCCTGTCCGATCTCCTACTAAAATATCAAGTCTTCCATCCTTATCAAAATCAACAGCTAATAATATTGGAATTTTGTTACAAACGAAATGGGTAATGTTTCTAATTCGAACTGAAAATTTCCCGATGTACTTTTATTGATTAGAAAAGCTAGTTTATCGTCTTTTACTGTCAAAATATCCATATCTCCATCGTTGTCTTTGTCAACAGTAGAAAATTCTGCTGCATACGATCCTGTAGGCAGAATTTGCTTTGCATTCATATTTAATGGCAAAGTGCCGTCATGATAATGAATATAAAACTCCTTAAAAGTAAAACTTGTAATATTCAATATATCAATATTGCCATCACGATCAAAGTCAGCTACAGCAGTATATCCATTGTTGAAAACTGTAGGTGAATATCTATGTGAAATAAATGCTTGAGTTGCACCGCTTGAAGTGAATAAAAAAAACAAAACTGTAAAAACTATAAATCTTGACATATCATAAAATATTTTATAAATAAAAACTATTTAATTGTTAAATCTAATCCTAAATCTTTCACCTTCAATCTTTTCAACAATCAAGTCCAGCCACCCTTCAAAATTCCTTGCATTATCATCCCTATATTGATTAAAAATTTCTGGTGTGAACTCCTTATTAATTATTGTAATAAAATCATCTGAACATTCTATGTCCAAACTTTTTAGAATAGACTCAGGGGCAAAACCTTTCTTCATAAAATATTTAATTGGGTCAATTGTATCTACTAGCCCAAATAAGAAAAGTAAAGCATTACTTTCAATTTTGATTCTTTTAAATGTAGGTCTAACCAATGCATCTAATTCAAACTTAATATAATCACTATGTTCTTTAGAGCGCTTTTTTGTTGTCCACATATTATGGCAAGCAATGGCACCTGCTGCAGTTGCATACGAAGGTTCTAATCTTTCATGCCAATTTAATCCATTATCATTTTCTGCTTTACCATCTGACACCTTTTGTCTTCTTATTTTGATGAGTCTGTCATACATATAGATACCTGCTAAAATCCCATGATCTATACTTTTCATAGAGTACCTTCTGTAATAAAAGTATTTCTTAATTAATCCAAATAGAGTTTTGTCAATATGCTCTACCCCTTTATAGTCTGTTAGTCTATTTTCAATATTATATTTATTGAATAATTCATCTAGATCATCGCAATTAACATCACTTTCGATAGATTCTGCAAAATCATGAAATAGGATGCTCAGAAACCAAATAAATTGAAATGTAGGGTTGCCTCTAATGTTGGTAGTATCATTAAGGAAAATAGGATGAATGTTTGTGTTTTTCCAAATATGTATTCCTAAAAAGAAAACACTTACAGTATGAATTGCTCTTGATGGTGTGAATACAGCACTCTTCATAAACTCATCCACCATTTCTCTTTTCCCAGATTTACCAAAATAGTCGTTAATAAAAACATCAAAACTTCCATTTTCGATGAAATAAAAGGGATTGTTCAATTGAGGACCAAAATAATAATCCCAGTCGTCAGGATGCATGTTTTTAAATTTCTCTAATAAGTTGCTCATTACATTATTTTTTTATCGGATTCATGAAAATACTGAAAATATATTTGAGTTAATCTAGGTTGTTCATTAGTTTTGAGATATTCTGCAACTCCAATCTTTATATATGGATACTTAGCAAATTCTTTATAAAAGAAAGAACTATAATTCAATATTACCCAATATGGCTCAAATTTTTCCTTTGGATAATCACTCAAATTCATTAACCATTCTATATAATCATTACCCTCTGGTATTAATAATTTGTAAGCCTCAACTTTAGGATTTATTTTCTCTTTGAAGAGCATTTCTATGAATTCCACTAATTTACTTTCATAGCTTGACCAAATTGGATCTTTATATCTTATTTCTTCTTTCAAAGCTTCAGTTAAGAATTCAATAGCTTTACTTTCATATTTACTAAAAGTTACAACATTAAACAATACACCAATTCTAAAATAATAAAAATTAAATTTTTGGTCTAATTTAGCTTCCATTAATTGCCGAAATTTATCTCTTGGTATTTTGGACTCTTGATGAATAAGAACATCCGTTAATTCATCAAGTGTGTTTTCCTCATCGTATTCATTGGTATTATTTAATTCTATAAAATTCATTTCTTCAAAATAATTAGGGTATTTAACATAGTAAGTTCTAATTTTATTAATCAATTTTAATGATAATTGCTTTTGCTTCATATGAAACATTTCATTTACTATATTATAAGATCTGGGGAATAATACTCCATTTCTAGGGAATAAAGAAATAAGAATATTAGAGACTTGTTGAGTATCTTCAATAGAAAATTTTAATTGACTATATATTGTAGTTATATTTTGAACTACCTTATTTATTCTCATATTTAATCCCGCAAAAGAAGCTTCATTTCTTTTATATAAACCAATTTTTTTACTTTGGTTTTGCTTAATGTTTTTAAATATTGGATACAAGTATTGTTTATACTGCTTAGACTCTCTTTATTTTGCAGAATTTCAGCTTTATTCTTAAAATTTTGTAATAATTTCCCTAAATCAGAATAATTTAATTGAATAATAAGTATTTCCAAATATTGAATATTCAGATACTTAACAGTATAGGATCGTTGGTTCTTTAGAGATGATAATTTTAATAATATTTCGAATGATTTGAATAAAACCATCGATGCATTAGTGTATTGTGTATCGAATAGTATTTTATTATGTGCTGTATTGCTAAAAATATCCCAAATATAATGATAGATTTCGTTTTCAAGTTTTTTGACCATTGAACTAGAATTTCCTCCTTTTATATCAATATCTATTATTTCATCAACTGTTTTAATTAATCTTAAAGTTTTCAATTGATTTTCTATGTGTAGCAAATTGATGCAATGCTCAGCAATCAATCTTGTTTCTTTGTTTTTAATTCTTTCAAAACTTATTACCCATAAGTCTCCGTTTATGTAATTGGTCAAATTTTTAAATAAAACTTTCTTTTTCTCAATAAATGATGAAGGTAAGTAGTTTTCATAAAACCTCTTAAAGTTATATGCCAAATGAAAATGAGTGAGACCATATTTTTCTTCTTTTTTAGTAAAATTTAGCAACTTTTGAAAAAGTAAGATAGAATCTTCATACTTCCCGTATTCCACTAAAAGGTAAAGGTTTTCTATCAAAAGCAATAAATTTTCTTCTATACTCTCTTCATTTATTTTTGGAATATCTATAACTTCAAGTTTACGGTATGCACATATTTTGCAGTTATCATTAATATTGGCATTGGCAATCTTTAAATTAGTAATATCTTTTTTTGATATATCATAAATATAAGAAACGCCATTCTGAATTAAAAATTCAATTATAGGCGATACGATATTTTTATCAATGTCAGTTTTTACTTTATCAATTAACTGAGTATTACTCGTATCTAAACAACCATCAATTAAACTACTTCCGATTTGATTGCCATATAATTGAAGCTTTAAAAAAATATAGTCTGGTAATTTTATAAAAGGACCAAAATAATCTTTTATTATCTTTAAAGATTGTGTTACATCATTAGGATTCAAAATTTCATTGATACTATCACCTTTTGCCAAGTAGTTTTTCAATTCATTATGCTCGCTTTCTACATATCCAGTAATTTTTTTTAATTTTGAAATTATGTCGTCCCAGAGATTACAGTATTCATGAGAGCCTAATTTATCAATTATTTTCCGAAAGTCTAATATATGTGTAGAAGGATTAAATATTTCATCATTCCATTCATTTTCTTTTGCTAATTTTTTAAAATCTGGAGAACTTCTAAATGATTGTAAATTAAAAGTTACATCAGAACTATCAAGTTTTAAGAATAATAAATAGATGTTATTAAATTCTCTATGGTAGTTATTTTTATAAACTTGAATTAGTGTTTTTTTAATTTTATTATTACTTGATGTACTAGTAATTTGAATAGCAATTGCCTTTTTCCTATCTGCTAAATCGATTGCAGGAGCATTAATACTTTTTTCAGTCACGAATTCGGCTTCAAAATATATATTAAATATTGGGCCTAACCAACCTTCTAAATCTTTATTTAAATCAGTATATCCAGCAGCATTTTTATATTTAATTCTTTCAGCTATTTGACCAAATAACTGCTCCGATTCTAATTTAAATATTCCAAAAGTCATTTCTTTACTTTTTTATCCATTTATCCACCTTCCACCACTTTGATCTCATCTTCTGTCAATCCAAACAACTCATATACCATCTTATCTATTGCTGCTTCAAGGGCAGTGGTTTCACTTCTTAGAGGTCTCAATTTAAGGAATGCTTTATTAAGTGCTTTTTTAGGTGCTATTTTTGTCAATTTTAACGCCATAATCATCATTTGCGTGTAAAGATATAAACTTTAATAATTATACAAACTTATATTGAATTGAATTCCAATAAAACAACAACATTGAAATTTTTAATCCCCCTAATTCGTAAATTA
>JAXLUT010000017.1:0-49873 GCA_046329385.1 Saprospiraceae bacterium | reverse complement strand
TACTTTGTTTAAAAAAGCGCCACTATCTACTGCATACAATTTGACCTTTTGACCTTCGTTTTTGATATCGAGCAGCAAATCAAATTTATCTCTAGTCAAAACAGATGCAATCTTTGGTTGGTCATCCTTGCTAATGTCATCACCTTTTTTGAAGATGATGATTTCCACATTTTCTACTGTGCTTCTGATGTCACCCTTAGCATCATTCATCGCTTTAAGCACATCTCCAGTAAAATTCATATAAGCCACGCCTTCATCATTCTTGTATTTTCTAAAAACTTGGTCGATATTTTTTTGTGCTGCCAATATGTTGATGGCGAATGCTAAAACTATTGCACTGATTATTTTTGTGTACATGATTATTGTTAATTAATTGAATTACAAAAAATTACTTCTTTTTATTGACTTTATCAAGGTGCTCAGCACCATCCAAATCCAATTTTTTGGCTAATTTTGAAATCTTGTTTAAGTCAATATTGCCAACAAAACTCATCATCACAAACTCATCTTTGCCACCGACCAATAATAGTAACTCTGAAATAGTACCTCCAGTCTCTTTAGTAACAAATCTGATATTTGAATCCTTTTCTCTGACGGTGACCAATTCTTCATACTCTTTGATATTGAGCCTTCTATTGGCCTCTGCATATACCTTGTTCGGGTTGACCTTAGATGTCAATATCCTTAAGCCTTTAAGATCTTTGACGATGGATGCAAGTTCTTTATCTTCTCCATCAGTGGTAATTTTGCTAACCATTTGGAACATTTTTGGGGCCACATAGACTACTGTAAAGTCTTTGTTTTCTTGGTAATCTTTGAAAAAACGCTCTATGGCATCTGACTGCGCCGACATTGAGATACTAATAAACAAAGCGAATGCGAATGAAAAAATACTTTTCATGATTTGACTGATTTTTTAAAATGTGAATAATTTGAATTAAATACTTACTACTGTGGTAAATACTGAAAATTGTTTTTGTTTTTAACCTAAAGATCTAAAATGAATACCTATTACAGCCCAAAATTGCTGCAAAATCATTCACTGCGTTGACTTTTGACTTGGCACCGTAGCGATGCTACGATTTGTCGCCAAAAATCCTGATTTTATTGCACTTTTGACCTTTATAACGGAAACCATTTTAGATATTTAGGTTTTATTTGAAAACTGTGGCCTTATCCAGAGCACCTAAGTTTTCTTTGATGGTTTCCTGACTTTTCCTAAACTTTTTTGAAACTAATGCCAATGCTTCTTTTGTCACTCTCAATGCTTCCTTTGGATCTTCTATTTCTTGGATATGAGCATATTTTTGTACAGGCTCTTCAGGTTGCAAGTTTTTGACTACGAAAATAGAACCTAAAACTAAAGCTAAAGATGCTGCGCTGGCATATACCCACTTTTTCATATGCAATTGCCTAACTTGCACAGTTGATTTTTCAACATTTGCATGACTGGCTAATTCGGGAAATTTGATCTTTGATTGGTCATCAAAATAAGCAAATAATGGCATGAATGCTTGATGCTTATCGATGACTTGACCACTATTAAAATAAGCTTTGAGATGATTCTCCTCTTGAACGGTGGTATCTCCTTCCCAATATTTTTCTAACAATAAGTTGACATCATCAAAATCTGGACTCTTCACTTTTGAAGCTTCAGAGATGTATTCAAATAATGGTGCAAAAGAAATATGTGCTTCATCAACATTATTGCTCCTGAAGTATGCATTCAATTGTTGTTCGTCTTGGATGGAAGATTCGCCATTCCAATATTTATCCAAAAGATCGTCAATATTATGCTTCATATTTTTTGATATTACGTCTTAACAATTCCTCTTTAAGGGCTTTTCTGGCTCTGTGGAGACTGACTTTTACAAAATCTACCGATGTTTCGGTAATATCTGCTATTTCCTGATAGGTATAACCCTCTACATCTCGCAAGTGGACAATCATTTTTTGTTTTTCGGGCAATTGGTTGACCAAAGCAAGGATATTTCCAAAACGCTCTGCATCTTCCAATGCCTTATCAACAGTAGGCGAACTGTCTCTCAAGTGATGATAATCAGATATGTCTTGAGCGCTCACTTTTTTACTCCTCACCTTGTCTATACACATGTTTCGAGTCACTGTCATACACCAAGCCTCTTTGTTTTCAAGGAGAGTATATTGATCCATCCGATTCCATATCTTGATCATCAACTCTTGCATAATGTCTTCAGCATCAAAGGTATTGCCAACTATATTCAAAGCGAACCGATACACCTTGTCTTTAAAGGGTCACTCCAGGGCTTTCATTTTGTCTGTGCTCATACACGGAAGGATGACGGGTTGATGGTTTAAAATGTTACAAAAATCATAAAATTTTAACAAATATTCATTTTAGCACTATTTTAAAAAGCAATTTGATGATCAGACTCTTCGTTTTTAGTTTTATTCTTACTTTTACGGGTATAATCATTCAAAGTTTATCTTGGGAATAATTCAGAGGCAAAGCCTCAAATTTACTGCAATCAATTTTTTAGTCACCTTCATAGGTTTCTTAAGTGTAATATTTATATATCCATTGGACCAGAAACTGTATGGTTTGTTCCAAGTGGTTTTTAGTTACGCTGCGTTATTGGTTCCTATATTGACACTTGGTATTCATGGTGGAATAGTTAAGTATTTTCCAATTTTTACTCTAAAAGGAAGAGAAAAAAATTTTCTATCTTTTACCCTGCTCATGACTACAGGTATTGTACTCATCACTACTCCTATAGCAATCGGAATCTACTATCTATTTAGAAGTAAAATGTTTGAAATCTTTGACAATTTCAAAGACATTGATGATAATAAAGTGTACATCCTCATTTTAAGTTACTTGCTGATGTATGGTTCAGTGTTTTTGTATCATGCTGTTGCCAGGTTTCGCATAGTAGTACCGGAGATCATCAATACATCATTGCTAAAAATATTTTTGCCATTTGCTATTCTGATGACTTATTGGGGTATATGGAATAGAGGAAATTTTTTGATCATCATTTTAGTATATTTTGCCTTTGTCTTGATTGCCTTGATTTGGTACCTTTTGTCTATCAGCAAACAATCTTTGAATCCCCAAGTAGAGACCCTTGATCGGAAGGAATATCGGCAATTTTTTGCTTTCATCACTTTTGCCATGCTCAATGGATTGGGAGCATCTTTGGCTCTTAGGCTAGACAATATCATGATTGGTTCTATGCTTAGCCTTGAAGCAGTGGCAGTTTATGCTATCATCAATACAATATCTAATGTCATGGAGATACCAGCCAAAGCCATCAATCAGATAGCAAGTCCTGTCATTTCCAGCAATTGGGCCAATAAAAACCACGCTAATATCCAGGATGTGTATCAAAAGTCGTCGGTTTTCGGCTTGGGTGGAGGTATTTTTTTGTTTTTAATTTTGTTTTTTATATGGCCAGAATTATTGACTTTGATGGGAAGTAGTTTTCATGCTGAATTACCGACTGTGTTGTGGATTTTTACCCTGTTGAGTTTGGCCAAAATAATCGATCTGATGACAGGTGTCAACTCCGTGATCATTATATATTCTAATTATTATAGATACCACATGTATTTCCTATTGGTATTGGCAGCAGTAAATGTCATACTTAACTATTATTTATTAATGAAAATAGGTATTATCGGGGCAGCATTGGCAACAGCTATATCATTCATCACTTTCAATTTGTTGAAGAATTACTTTGTAAAGCGCAGATTTGGTTATTTTATTGATTTTTCGCCACATTTAAAAATAGTCATTTCTGGATTGATTTGTTTTGGCATGATGTACTTTGTGTCATTACCTTGGCATCCTATCATAAGTATCATTATAAAATGTACTTTAACTACCACTATTTTTGGCGGTTTGATGTATTATTTCAATCCTGGTGGAGAAATACGTCAGATTGTCCACAACTATTGGCAACAAGGGAGAAGTAAATTTCCATTTTAATTCAATTTCATCCTCATCAAGCCCACCAAGCCAGCTGTTTCTGTTCGCAATCTTGATGAGCCTAAGGAGACAGCTATGTAATTTTTTTGAATTGCATCAGAAATTTCTTGTGGTGTGAAATCTCCTTCAGGGCCAATCATCAAAATCGCATTTTTTTCAATCGAAATAGGAAGCATTTGGCCTGGTAGATCGCAATGTGCAATGAATTTTTCTTCATATTTTGACGCTGAATATAAATAGAAGTCCTTCAATTTATCAAAAACCATGATTTGGGGTAGATGGACATTGAGAGATTGTTTCATTGCGGCAATGGCGATCTTATGGATCCTATTAAGGTTGATATTTTTTTTCTCTGTGCGGGCTGTATGGATAAAATATAAGCCAGAAATACCAATTTCGATGGCCTTCTCAACAAACCATTCTATTCTTGATGCATTTTTGGTAGGTGCAATGGCGATGGCTAATGCTGTAGTAGGCGGAGCTTTACTTTCAACGCTTAGAATGTTACATTCTGTTTGATTTTTTGAAATGTTTGAAATTTCTGCAGTATAAATACGACCCTTGCCTTCAGTTATGAAAAGCTGGTCACCTAGTTTTTTTCTTAATACTGTAGTGCAATGTTGGTGTTCGTCCCCGACTAAAATCAGTGTATTGTCATGAATTTGGTCGGTAAAAAATAAAAACATATATAAAATTTAACCATAAAGTTATGGATTATTTGTGGAATGATGGTAGGAATGAAGAATAATCCACTAAATTTACCCTTTCATTTAAAAAACATTTTCGAAATAATATTCGTTAATGAAAGTTATAAAAGTATTTTTTTGAAATAAAATTCCAAAATGGATAAAGTCAGTTTAGCATTACAACTTATATTAAGTCTTTCTATATTAGTAGTACTACATGAATTTGGGCACTATCTCCCTGCCAAGTGGTTTAAGACAAGAGTGGAGAAATTTTATTTGTTTTTTGATCCATATTTTTCACTTTTCAAAAAGAAAATTGGAGAGACCGAATGGGGCATTGGATGGATTCCATTTGGTGGCTATGTCAAGATAGCTGGCATGATCGACGAAAGCATGGATAAGGAGCAGATGAAGCAGCCACCTCAACCTTGGGAATTCAGATCAAAGCCTGCTTGGCAACGACTTATCATCATGATTGGAGGCGTCACAGTCAATTTCGTTTTGGGTGTATTGATATATGCTATGATGATGTTTGTATGGGGCGAAAGTTACATCAAGACAGAAGATGCTAAATATGGTATGGTAGCTGATTCACTTGGTATGCAGCTTGGGCTACAAGATGGTGACAAAGTTCTTTCTGTCGGTGGTGTACCAATGCCCAAATTTAATGCAGGCCTTGTAAGCAATGAAATAGTCATCAATCAAGCCAAAGAACTTGAGATTGAGAGAAATGGTCAAAAGATGAATCTCACGGTACCTACGGGTTTTGTATCTGAGCTGACAAAGTATGAGAATAGAGGTAAATCTCTCTATCATCCTAGAGTAAAACTGGCAGTGAAAAAGGTAAGTGAAGATGGCCCAGCAGCCAAAGCTGGTATTCATGAGATCAGTGAGATCATAAGTGTAAATGATGTGCCAACAATTTATCAACACCAGTTTATCAAAGTACTGCAAGAGAATAAAGGTAAAACAGCTTCAATCAAATACGTAGTAGGTCAAGATACTATGACAAAGCCAGTGGCCATCTCCGATCAAGGCAAGATAGGCATAGAATTGGAAGTATTAAATATTTCAACACAAAAATACGGTTTGTTTGAATCTTTGCCTAAAGGATGGAATATGGCTGTCAATTTCTTGGGTAGCCAACTCAAAGCCTTTGGCCAGATTTTCACTGGAAAGATCAAGGCAAAAGACTCATTGGGTAGCGTATTTTCAATTGCGACCATGTTTGATACTGGATGGGATTGGCGTGTATTTTGGAATATCACTGCATCACTTTCTATCCTTTTGGCCTTCATGAATATGCTGCCGATACCAGCGCTCGATGGTGGCTACGTCATCTTTTTGCTGTACGAGATGATAACAGGTAAAGTGCCAAGTGATAGATTTATGGAAATCGTAAATTATGTAGGATTTATTATCTTGATGGGTTTGATGGTGTTTGCCATTGGGCTCGATGTATCTCGTTGGTTTTAAAGCAAGGTAAGTGGTCAATCATTTTGAAGTTTTTTCATTGCCTATATCGCTAAAGGTAGATCATTCTGCTTTAAAGAAAAAGTTTTATGTCCTGAGTCGTACTTACCATCCTGACCATTTTACCCTAGAGAGTCAAGATAAGCAAGACGAAGCATTGGCTATGACTGGCGCTATCAATTTGGCATACAAGGTATTGGCAGACGATATGTCGCGCATCAAACATATCTTAGAACTAAATGATATAATGATAGACGAAGGCAAGCAGATGCTGTCGCCAGATTTCTTGATGGAGATGATGGAATTCAATGAGCAAATAGATGATGCCAAGACAAAAAATGACCAAAGCAGCCTTGTAAAATTAAATCAAAACCTCTTGGAAATGAAAAGTGACTTGGATCAGGTTTATGAGAGATATTCAGATGATTTTGATAATCAAAGGAATACGAACATCGCATTAGAAAAAATAAAAGATTATTATTTTAAATCGAAATATCTTTTGCGTATTCAAGAAAATCTTGGTACATTTGCGCACTCTTAAGAAGAGAGCATTGCTTGACAGCAAGCAAAGATGCCGAAGTGGTGGAATTGGTAGACACGCTGGACTCAAAATCCAGTGCTAGCAATAGTGTGCGGGTTCGAGTCCCGCCTTCGGTACCATAAAATTAAAGGTTTTGCGTCTTGATGATGCAAAATCTTTTGTTTTTTTAGGGATATGAAAAATGCCAAACTTCTTTCAACCCTTTTTATAAATTTTGAAAATTCTGTTAAAAATATCAAATAAATAGCACATTATGGGATTATTTAAAAAAGCTGAACCGCAAACCATCGAAGTGATGGGTGAGGAACTTAAATGCCCTATTTGCAGAAACAATCTATTTTGGACTCGAAGTGCACAATTAAATACATCTGTTGCTACTTTTTTTAATTTAGATTGGGCAAATAAATCAGCCACATGCTTTGTATGTTCAAATTGCACCCATATTTCATGGTTTTTAGGAGTCCTATATAAACTAACAAGATAAGTATCAGAAATTGACTTCCCCGAAATAGTGGACAGTGAGTATGGTTAAAATAAATATTATTTTAACACATTCAAAATATTTAAAATATGTCATCAATTAAAAGGAAGTTTTTAAAGCAGAAGATGGTCGAACAGAGAATTTAAACTCATCACTATGGAAAGTTAAATAATTATTTTGTCCAACTACATTTTCATGATTCAAACATAGCATTTCAGACTAAATTTGTATTGAAATTATGGTTTAGGATTAAGACCGTATATATTCATAAAATCAGTTTGAAATACAACCTTATAAACCCACCCTATCTGTCCGATTTTTCTTATTTTTGTCCTCCATTTATATCTAAAATAATTGTAATATGAGTATTTTCAATGCCATCATCCTTGCCATTATTGAGGGACTGACTGAGTTTTTGCCGATCTCCTCTACAGGACACATGATCTTGGCATCTTCTGCAATGGGCATCCATGAAGATGAATTTGTCAAAACATTTGAAATCTGCATACAATTGGGTGCTATCTTAGCCATTGCTTTGATGTACATGCAGCGATTTTTTAAGAGCATCGACATCTACCTGAAACTCTTGGTGGCATTTTTACCTACTGCTATCATAGGGTTTTTGGCCTACGACATTATAAAGCACTACTTATTCAATGCCATAGTAGTCTCTGTGTCTCTCATCATTGGAGGCATTATTTTGATTTGGATAGATTCATATATCAAAAGTAAGGAATCTGAAGTAGCTGACTTAGACCAAATACCATACAAAAATGCTTTTAAAATTGGTTTATTTCAGTGTTTGTCGATGATACCTGGTACATCAAGAGCAGCAGCCACCATCGTCGGTGGTGTATTGAATAAGCTGGATAAGAGACAAGCTACTGAATTTTCATTTCTCTTGGCAATACCGACAATGTTTGCTGCCACAGGATACGATTTACTCAAAACGCCAATTGATTTCACATCAGAACAATGGAAACTACTCACCATCGGTCTGACCATAGCAGGCATTTCTGCGTGGATTGCCGTCAAAATATTTTTAAACATCGTAGATAAATATGGCTTCAAACCATTTGGCTATTACAGGATCGCCCTTGGTATTATTTATCTGATCTTTATGTATTGATTACAATTGGAAGGTATTCCAAGGAAAAATCGATGGCACATCAGCTTTGATGGTGACTGGTTCGTTTCCTACAGGATGCAAAAAACTCATCTCTTGGCAGTGCAAGGCTATCGACTTATCTTGTAGCGGATAAGTTGCTCCGTATTTTAAGTCACCAATGATCGGGCATCCTATTTTTGACAATTGTACTCTGATCTGATGTGGGCGACCAGTCAAAGGCTCGACCTCAAGGAGGATTTTGCCGTCAAGCTCACCTTTTTGTTGGTAATTGAGCATAGCTATTTTGCTATTGGGTTTTTTGCTTGCGTATGCTTTGACTATGTTTTTTGTTTCATCTTTTGACAAGTAGTGCGTGAGTGTACCGCTGAGTTCTTCTGGTCTATCAGACACCATAGCTAAGTATTTTTTGACGATTTTCTTTTCTTGCAGCATCTTATTCATACGGGCCAAAGCCTTTGATGTCCTTGCAAAGATGACTACTCCACTTACCGGTCGATCCAATCGATGGATGACACCCAAAAAAACGTCTCCAGGCTTTTTATATCTGATTTTAATATATTTTTTGACCGCATCTGCGAGTGGTTCGTCACCTGTTTCATCACCGTGTACCAATGCACCAGCTGGCTTGTTGATAGCGATGAGGTGATTATCTTCATAAATGACACTCAAACCTTCGAAAATATTTCTATCTTGTTTCATAGTGCAAAGGTAGCAAATCCTTTGGTTATATTGTATTTCTTATGGCCGAAGGTGTTTTTATTCCAATACTCATCATTTTACCAACATCCATATTTGCACTATAATTTTCAGCATCATTCTTACCTTTATATTGGTGCAGAAACGTTTATCACTTTTCAATTTATGGCAAAAGCGAATAAAAAGGTAAAAGTTATTGAAATGCCAGAAATGGCAAAAAATCTTGAAATGTAATATTGGTCCAAACGCCAAAAAAATATATTATTTATCTTATCGAATCAAAACTTTCAAAATTAAGCATCATTTAATACTAAAGACTCATGGTGCAGACTTCCACTCTTCTTCCGACATAGAGTCGTCAGGAATTTGAAAAGATGTTTTAATCAATCCTTTCCCAAATTTGTACTTGAATGATAGCCCAAAATATGTGTACCAGTCTTTTTTGTCAGACCTACCTCTAGGTGTACCTGATGGCACTGAAATCGGTGTTGTACCTATGTATTCACCTGTTCTGTTGGTCAACGCAGCACCAAGCGCATTGCCATTAGCGAGCATTTCTTCATAATTGGCATAAGTAGTGCTGACATCATCTAGATAATCTGTGTAGGTCTTGCGAGGACTCACTTCCATACCAAATGACCATTGGCGAGAAAAATCAAACTCTATAATTATTCCTGTCAGTCTTGAAATATTAGTAAGCGAATATTTACTCTTTCCGCTATTGGGCAAGGTCTGGCCTTCGGTGCCCAAAGGCTGCAATGGTATCCACTTTCCTTTGTAAAATGCATGAGGATCAAATTGGATCAAATTGACCCCAAGTGTAAGGTATAACTTTATCTTATATTTATTTAACCCACGCCATAATTGATTGATATTTAAGTCGGTATAAACACCATATTCGTACAATGGAGAAGCAAAACTCAAGTTTCTTAATTTACGTGCTGGGTCGCTGGCAAATGCATCATCACCTGTAAGTCTGCCTATCATGAATCTTGAGTACAATGTAGCCCAATCATTCACACCGTATCCAGCAGAAATACCCCAACACAGATTGCCTGGGCCAAAGCTAAGATCCAAGGGTTTGGGTGCTAGGTCACCTTGATAATATAAAGCTCCCACGTGTGATTTCAAGTAAAAAACCTGACTGTTTGCTTTTACCCATAATATAACGAACAAAAGTGAAAAAGCCAGTCTCATGAGTTGCTGCACAAATCTATTTTTAGGTCGGTTGAAAGAATGCTAAAGATTAGTTCGTTGGGGCGAAATAAAAGCAATCACAACTTTATAAGGCAAAGCTAACACATTTTCTTTTCATGGAATATTAAACTACTCAATAAAAGCGAAAATGTAAAATTTAAGACATCTTACATTGCCAAAAGGCCATCGGGCAATGCCATCATTATTTGTTGATGGACTTCGTCCACATTGGTAATCCATTCGTCCACCAATGGTATCATAAAACTCGTATCTCTTACATTGACAAAAGCCATGATTTGGCTTGGGTAGGCTACGATTTCACTGATTTGACCAATGTTTTGGCCTTCATGAATGATAGAATATCCTTCCCAACCCATTTTTTCTTTTGTGTCCAGAGCAGTTTTAGATTTGATATCCTTACTCCTCAAAAATGCAGCCTTGAGCGAAAAACCAGCCGCTTCTTCGGGTGAATCCACTTCTTCCAACTTGACAAGGATATGATTATGCTCCCTGAATGATTCTATAAAATAAGGCAAAAAAGCACCATTTTTCTGGACAAAAAGATGGTCATTTCGCATGACATCGTCCCAATAGACCTCATCAATCTCTATCTTGAGCTCACCGTTGGTGCCTTGAGGTTTTAAAAAACTGGCTACTTTAGTATAATTGGTAGGAGTAAAAGTCATCAATTATGATCAATCAAGGTCAAGGTATGGATGAATCCTTTTTGTGCTTTGGTTTGCCAAGGATCATTGGGTCTGTTGCCGTCTAAGTCAAGGACGATCATTTCTTTCTTCAATAATCCGATGCCATGACCATAAAACTCATGCACTTTTCGTCTATCAATGATGGATGAATCATCTACCAAATTGATAAACAGCGATTTCACTTTTGCATCTTTGTACTGCCACTCCAGATCGGTGGCTTCCATCCTTGGATTCCAATTGTCGTAAGGCTCGATAAGCTCACCGGCTACTTGCACTTTTTGGTCTTCATCTACGAAGGCATTGGCATCAAAACGCAAACCACTCTTTACCGGAAAAACCATTTTTATAAATCTTATGTTTTCTTCAGTACGCACGACACGATTTTTGTCTTTTGAAGTGGTCCAGGTGTTTATCCTTTGCCATTCATCGGTCTCGTTGCGTTTGAAGTATCGATGCAGATTGTACAATGTATCTCCGTTGATGTCCGAAAAGCTGTCTCCTACTTCTTCTTTGATCAACGAATGTACGGTGTCCTTTCGCGATCCTCCATTATATATGATGATACTATCTGAAGCGTAAATCCATGTCTTTCCTGTAGCTAAAGGATAAAATTCGTAACCAAAATTAGCTGCATCAATGGTCTCCACTTCATCACTGCATGATGTCAGGCCCAATATTACCATACTGGTTACAAAACACAAAATCAAATTAAATTTATTCATAATATATTAATTGATAAATTAGAACAACATAACGTTATAAAAATTAAAATATTGTCTCTAATTAATTGGCACTGCTGCCCAGAATAATTCCGCCACCTATTACATCATCATTTTCATAAAAAACTGCTGACTGTCCAGGAGCAATACCTCGTACATTAGCAAAAAAATTGACGCGTACCTCTGTACCAACTGGATGCAGCGATGCCAATACCCCTCGATCATTGTACCTGATTTGGGTAGTGGCTTCCATTCCTTCCCAAATTTCGGCGTATTTCATCATGTTGAGTTTGCCTACTGACATGCCATTCCTAATGAGGTCGTCAACTTCTCCCAATACTACAGTATTTGTTTCAGGATGGATGGCTGTCACAAACATTGGCTTGAGAAATCCGCCACCTAAGCCTTTTCGTTGACCAATGGTGTAAAAAGGATATCCATCATGTTTGCCCAATTCTTTGCCATGCGCATCGACAAATGTGCCACCTTTGACACGAGCCTCAAGGTCAGGCACTCTTCGCTTGGAGGAAGCCCCGATAATCATTGTCTGGCACGAAGCATATCTCATAACTCTCTGCTTTTTTGGACAATTCTTCGTAACCAAAATCCTTAGCCATTTGCCTGATTTCGGTTTTTGAATAGGCACCTAATGGGAAATTGCTGCGCTCCAAGCATGCTTGATCAAGCCCCCAAAGTACATAAGATTGGTCTTTGCGATCATCTTTCCCTTTCGAAATAAATCTACGTCCATTATCCTCTTTTATGATGGCATAATGTCCAGTGGCTATAAATTCACAATCCATAGCATCGGCCCTCTTGAGCAAGGCCGACCATTTGATGTGTGTATTGCACAGGACGCAAGGATTGGGCGTACGGCCAGCTATATATTCTTCTACAAAATTGTCAATGACATAATCACCAAACTCATCCCTAATGTCAACGATAAAATGGTGAAAACCCATATTGACTGCTACTTGCCTCGCGTCATTTATTGAATCCAGAGAGCAACAACCAGTTTCCTTTTTGGATCCGCCAGCACTAGCATAATCCCAAGTCTTCATTGTAATACCTACAACTTCGTATCCTTCTTCGTGGAGCATCATAGCTGCGACAGTACTGTCTATACCGCCACTCATCGCTACCAATACTCTGCCTTTTTTGCTCATTGTTCCTACAAATTGAGACACAAAGATAGTACAAATAGGTGAATATCATGCAGATTACTTAAATCGTGATGGCAAGCAATGACTTATGAAGACCTTTGAGCTATAGCATGGTACCTTTTGATATGTGGCCCCAAAAAGATCCTTGCATACATTCTTATCAAAGCTATACCAGACAACACAAATCCTAATGCCAAGAAAAAGGCTAAAAATACTTGATCATATTCAATATGTGAAAATAGGATGTCTTCTCCTACAAATGCACTGGTAATAGGAAAACCCGCCATACCGAGACAAGCCAACAAAAATAAACCTGCCATTTTTGGATATTCATATACATGTCCTTGAAATCTGTTGAGATCGACACTGGGTTCTTTTTTCTTCAATTGCCATAAGATAACATACCCTAAGATGGCCGAAGGAATGATACCAGCCAGATGAAAGAAAATTTCATGAAGCGTCAAAGCTTCGTTAAAAGAGATAGCCAAGACAACCCATAAATGATTCATAAACAACAAAGTCCAAACAACAAAGACATTTCTGCGACCCGAATAGGCTCTAAAAACCAAAAACAAGCCAATCATTGCAAAAAACTCTGGCAGTACATTGACAATAAAAGGAGGTAAATTATACTTTGTCAGCAAGATGATGACACCTATGATATATGTTGGAATGACAATATAATAAATATTGCGTATATTGATAAATCTAAAAACGTTGCCCAAATTTTTCAATGGCTTCCACATAAACTTATCCAAGATCTCATCCATGTTGTATTCTTTGATACTCAAAATGAAAAGTGAATACTCGATCTTTTTACTAAAATGAGTCTCAATATTTTCGTGTTTTGGTTCAAAATGGTAAAATTGCTCTTTTATCAAATAGCTTACCGCTGATGGAGAAACCAACAATTGGTAAGTGCGCAAAAATGCATTACCTGCAAAGTGAAATAAGGCAAATTTTTCGAAGCCCAATGAAATTTCTAAAAACATCAAACCAATTTGAGCAACTGATGCATAAGCAATCTGACTTTTCACTGAAGATTGTACCCGACCTATAGAGGCTCCAATAGCTGCAGTCACTACACCTACCAAACCAATCATAATTCTTGCAATGATCTGATGTTCCCAAAATGGCATCGTCCTTATCAGTAAAAATAAACCAAGATGCACTGATAGTGATCCATAAAAGATAGCACTAGATGGCGTAGGGCCTTCCATAGCTCTTGGCAACCAAGATGAATATGGAAACTGCGCTGACTTGGCACATGCGGCTGTCAATAACATCATAGATATGAATAATCCAAACAAAGTATGAGAAGCCAGGTGGTCATGGACCAACTCATAGTTTTGGATTTTTAAAAATGTGATGTTCTCATGCCAAAGATGGTGACTTGCCCACATTGCTAAAATGATACCTACATCACCAATTCTATATATAGAAAATACTTTATAAGCATTCTTAACTGGTAAATACCTCTCGCGATAGAAAGCAACCAGCAAAAACGAAGTCAATCCTAATATTTCCCATCCTATAAAGAGTGTTTCGAGATTGCCCGCAAATACGGTCAGGTTGTATCCAGAATAAAACAAGAGTATAGTATTAAAAAATCTCTTGTACCCTGACTCTCTATGCAAATAAATACGACTATATGTAGTCACTAAGAAGGTAAGCATAGCGCCGATCAAGCAATATACTGCCGTCACATAATCAAAGTAAAAATCAATGAAAAAATTCATACCTTGACTCTGATATAATGAAAACTCTTTGATATCAATATATCCAAAGCCATTGAAGCCCCAAAAAAAGATTAAGCCCAAAATCGTAAAAAAATGCAGTCCAACCACTGTAAAGGTAAACCCAGATATGAGTTTTTCATTTTCCTTTGGTATCAATAAAGATGCAAAAAAAGAAAGAAATGGCCATACGATTAATAATTCAAGTACTTTCTCCATGATGTTAATGATTTAGGTAATAAACTGGTAGATTGTCTATCTCAGACTTGAATATCGGGGCCAAATCACTTACTGTTTCTGGCTTGTATGATACATGATATGGTACAAATGTTCCTTCAGAAAATCTAGAAATTTGCCTTGACTCAGGATGTACTACCACCAAGTGGATCCATTCATTGATAAACCACTCGTATAGTTGTGGTGTACGCTGTATGGTCTTGAGTACCACATCTTCATAATGCTCTACAATCATCAACAATCTCAAAGGATCGTGTACTTCCACCATTTGATTAGGTAAGCCAGGACGCAAATCTCCATCAATACCATTGGCCACACCGATCAAGCCCAGGACATTGTGAGGAAGCTTTGTACCAGCTCCAAGCTTTAAATTATCTACCCTTGAAAAATAATACTCCAAATTGATCCCACCACAAACTTCTGGTGCAGCAGCCGAGAGAATACTAAAAAGATAATTTCCCTTCCGATCGATAGCATAGTCATGAGCGAGAAACGCCCTTCTATCTAGAAACAATTGTTTGGTCATTCCTCTCTTCCGACTATACACAAACACTGGTAGCATGATTTGAATTCAGGTCTTGGTTCAAATAACAAACCGACTCCTGCTTCGGCAGCCTCGGGCGTAATTTTTCAATATCATTTTTTTTGCTTGTAGTCATAAACCTTCTTGCACGCTCTCTTGCATTCATGTCTAATGCTTTCTGAAATACTATCTTATTATGCTTGTGATATTCGGTCTTGGCTACATCTACAAATATATCATCATAAAATTCGACCTCATCTCTTGTAGTATCGTGCAAGCCACCCAAAAATAATGTAGAAGTGGGTATGTCCAAGCCTCTCGATCTAAGTATTGTTCGTACTTCAGCATTATTGGCCATATAACAAATGACTCTCGCATTGACAGATCCATATTCGCTGCCAGAAAATTGCCAATCATAACCTGCATAATGTGTATTATTGACACTACTTGCGCCATGACCTACGACATACACAATTGGTGCAAAATCTTTGACCAAGCCAATGCTCTTTAGCAAGCCTTCTACTCTATCTGCCATCTCATCGATCGTGAAACCAACTTGCTTTCCATCTTCTTTTTCTGCGTTTGGTTGATTTTCGATGGTCAATTTTGAAAATTTGTCCATGTGCCTAAAAGACAGAGTGGTAGCTGGACTGAGTCTAGGCGTAAAAATATTGATAAACAATCTGATGGCCGACCAAAAACCAATAGTATGCGTGATCAACCAACCAAAAAACAAAGAGTGCGTGTAGTCAGCAAAATGAAAATCTTTATTGTTTTTCTTATTGACCATCTCTTCCTTGATCATGTATGGTGGATCCATTGGTGCTGGACAAACTTCATGGAGAACTTACCATTCATAGGCTTATAATAAAAAGCAACTCCAAAAACCTTTTATGTACCATAAGTCTGTGCTGATGGTTCTATTTCTTCAATGTATCTACGCAATGAGCAAATTCTATCATCGATACAGAACAAAGCTTGAAATCCTGTTTGCTTTGCAGCACTCATTTTCGCAGGATTGCCTTGAATACCAGCCAATACTTGATCATAAAAATGACCATATTCGGAAAGCTTCTTGCCATAAGTGCAATACCTCATGATACTCGGCAGGACTTCAACCTTTGCAAATAATGGCTTGGATTCTTTATTCAATCTTTTAGCCAAAGGCAACCAATTTTCACCAAATTTTTCGTCAAGATTATCGATTTCTAGAAGCAATTCGAAGATAATAAAATCTTGCAATGATATCCTTCGAGTATCCAAAAGAGTTTGTGGCATGTCTTCAACAACTGAAATAAAACCAGACCATCCTGGATGCGCAAATTGCTGATCAAAAAGATAATGTTCGTACAGCTTTTCATCACCTACTAGAATGTCCAACAAATCTACAATTTCGCATTTGCGATCCATCAAAAGTCTCTTGGCACGTGGAGTTTTAAAAAAACTGGTATATGTATTCCTTTCCATCTCTCTTATAGTGGTAAGGAAGCCCTTGTTCCAAACCGGAAAGCCCCAAATAGCAATACCTTGATCTAAATAACTGCATACAAATCTAAACAGAAATGGCTGAATCGCTAGATCCAAATCAATGGAATATATATCCTTCCAATTATTGCGCAGATGACTTCTTCTTCCACCAAAATTGTCAATATACTTGCCTTGGAGCATCTTATCTTTCCAAATCCCTAAATTGTCTTTACCCTTTTTGTCAATGATGACTTTATCAAGTATTTTTTCAGAAATTTTATTTTGCTGATAAAGATCTCTGTATTCAACCAATGACAAGCTTGTTTTGTACCCAAATATGGCACTCGACTCTGTCAAAGCTGTAAAAAACAGTCTATCTTGGAATGCATGGAGTGTGTTATGATGAATGAAATCCTTCAAAGAAGCCTGTGCTGGTAAGTAATGCTTCAAATGATGCAAAACATTATCTATTCTAAACAAACTTTGATGTGCTATCATGCTTAATTTTTAACTTTTTTGCGAGATGCCAGTTCGTGTTTTGAGAGCGCTTTATGATCGTCCAATCCTGTAATATTGACATGACCACCAGATGCTTCGTAGTCATGCTTGAAATGATTTAAATTTTCCATCACCGAATGATCTGTCAATTTTGTTTCGCCCAAGTCAATGGTCACATTAAATCCTAAAGGAATACTTTCTAATTTATTTTTAATGCCAATAAAATTGGTAAATAGAGCTGACTTTTTGATTTTCACATAATAATCATTATCATTAAACGAAATCTCCACTGGGACTTTAAAGAGTGATTTTAAAGGTGCACCATTGACCAAGTGAATAATAATTTTTAATAGCATACCTGCTGCAATACCTACCAATAAATCTTCAAACAAGGTAAAGAAAATTGTAACCAAAAATATAGCCAATTGTTCTCTGCCAATATGGAATGTATGCACAAACTCTTTAGGATGAGCCAGTTTGATACCGACTGATATCAACATAGCAGCTAGAGCAGCATTGGGTATCATCTCTATGTATCTTGATGCAATCAAAACGAAAATCAAAATAAAGAAACCATGGAAGAAGTTGGCCCAACGTGTTTTTGCGCCATTGTTGACATTGGATGAGCTACGAGCTACCTCTGAAATCATTGGCAAACCACCTAAAATGGCAGTGATACTATTGCCTACTCCAACAGCTATAAGGTCTTTGTTGTAATTAGATTTACGTTTGTACGGATCCATCATATCTATTGCTTTTACAGTCAATAAAGACTCTAGTGTACCTACCAAGGCAAACATAATGACATACTTGATAAATATGCCTGGTGTAGCAAAACCACCAAAGTTCACATTCAAGTGAAGATTCTCTATGAGATTGCCGATATGCACCAAAGCATAAGGTGGCTCTGTGTGTTGGAAATCCATCAATAGTTCAGCTGGCACTGCTATCAAAAGTACTACTAATGAGCCACACCTTGCCAATGCCTTGTCTTAAATATGGGCTGGCTGCCATCATGATACTCAAGCTAACTACACCAATCAATGCACCACGTGGATCAAGATTTGAAAACACTTCAGGCAATGATCCCAAGATCTGTAGTGGGCCTTTCCCCTTTACAATAGCTGGATCTACATTGAGCATGACTGGCAATTGCTTTGCAATGATGATGATACCAATAGCTGCCAACATACCATGGATAGCCGATAGAGGAAAGAAATCTGCCAATTTGCCAAACTTCAAGACTCCAAATAATATTTGAACAATCGCAGCTACAAACATGGCACCCAAGGCTAGATGCCAACCAGTCTCACCACCACCAAAGTCAGTCACCGATCCGGCTACAATGACAATCAAACCTGCAGCTGGCCCTTTGATAGTGAGCCTACTACCCATGATCAAGCTTACCACAATACCGCCTATTATGGCCGTGATCAAGCCCATAATAGGTGGAAATTCTGATGCTTTGGCAATGCCCAAACTCAAAGGCAACGCCAATAAAAATACTATAAAACCAGATGTAGCATCTGCTGAAAAATTTTCTTTTAATCCTGCAAAACCGTCTTTAGGTTTTACCAATTTTTCATTATTCATCACTTTTCGATTTAATAAAATTTTAAATAAAATAACACAAAGCAACCAACCATAAAAGATCAGGTGCAGACAGAAATCAATTATCTAAAATCAATTAAATATGATACTTCCAGCTATGGAAGATAATGAAAAGGGCAAATGGGTTAGCCCCAAATTTAAAATTATCGAAATGATTGAGCTTGGACGAGCATTTGATGTCAAAATGATGTGGCATAGCCTCCACCAAAATACCTCCATAAATGTAACTGAGAGCGTCTTCATCTTCGATGTCTTCTCTCTGCTCTGTTACTTCTACTTGTTCAAAATAATGCGTAAATCCATCCAAATCACAAGCCAACCAAAAACCGTCTCCATCAACGGCATGTACGCTGACCTTCTGATTTTGAGATATAATTGTATGATTATTGGCAAATACAGCCTGAAGGTGGCTCACCAACAAGAAAAATCCAACACAATATAACCTCAAAAAATAGGACAAAACCAATTATTTATCTCAATTCAATCAAAATAGATGGCAAAAATAATGTTTTCAACAACATTGTACATTGTTTACCAAATAAATTATATGTTAAAATAAATATAAAAAACTGCACTATGATCACTTTCAAACCAAAAAATGGACAAGTGAAACTTTAAAATCACATTTTTAAAACGCAAAAATGCAACAGCTCAATCCTTGGGTTTGTGCATTTTTGGAGTCCCTTTGAAGCTCTTATTAAAGTTTTAAACTTATCTGAGAATTTCATTCTCAAAAAATAATTGCGGTTGCGTACTATATTTTAAATATGAATGATTACTTTTATGACCAAATAAAGGGTTTTACCATGAATGTAAACCGCTTAAGTATTATTATAATCACAGCCATTTGGAGCATTTTACTAAATGGACAATCGGGTTTTACATCATTGGGTGGCGCTAATTTTTTGGGATATAGTAGAGCTGGTGTAAACCTTGCAGGCATTGAATCTATTTACCTCAATCAAGCTGGATTGGTAGGTGTAAAAAATTTTGCTGTTGACCTTAGTGTTGAAAAGAGATTCAACTTAGCAGACTTGTCTAATGGTTCGATAGCATTAGCAAAAAGTTTTAAATTTGGTACAATGGGGCTTATGTTTTCAAGCTTTGGTATCACAGAGTACAATGAGCAAAAATTAGGATTTGCCTATGCACGAAAATTGAACTCCAACATATCTATCGGTGGCCAATTTGATATGTTGAGATATAATGTAGCTTCAGTAGGCAGCATCCATCTAGTTTCATTTGAGTTGGGTATTCAACTGAGATTAAATAAAGACTTTAGCGTGGCCACACATATCTTTAGTCCAGGTAATATCGAGGTTACAGATGGTACTGAAATAGGCACGAGATTCAGAATCGGTGTCAAGTATGCACCATCTGCCAAGGTGTTTGTATTGGCAGAATTGGACAAAGTCATAGACAGGGATATAGATTATAAACTTGGCATAGGCTATCAACTTATTGATTTGATGCAGTTGAGAGTTGGTATGGATCCAAAATTAAACACATATAGCTTTGGTATCATGTTGAAGTTTAAAGATACTTATAAGGTAAGTTCTGCCATATCGGTCAATCACTCATTGGGCAATACACCAGCTATTTCTTTGCAATATCAGCAATAAATTTTGAGATTTCAACCTTGAAAATAGTTTATCTTACATCAAGATTTCCATATCCTTTGGAAAAAGGTGATAAGTTGCGTGCTTATTATCAAATTGAGTCATTGGCATCAGACCATGAAATACATTTGATCAGCATCCATGATGCAGAAATTAAAAAAGCTGATCTCGAAAAACTAAGACCCATCACAGCTTCAATTCACTTGGTAACTATAACACCATTTGAAAGATTTACATCAATACTAAGAGCATTTACTACAGGTATTCCTTATCAAATAGCTTGGTTTTATAGCCGCTATGCTGATGATCAAATAAGACAAATAATAAATGATATAACGCCTGACCATGTTTTTTGTCAGTTGCCGAGGATGGCAGAATATGCCATGCACCTACCTTATCCCAAGACATTGGATTATATGGATTGTTTTGGAGTAGGTATGTATCGCAGAGCACAAGTGGCCCGAGGATTGTTGGCTCCAATGTACAGAAATGAAGCTGAAAGAATGATCCATTATGAAGAAAAAATCTCCAACAAATTTGACCACCTTACTATCATTTCTGAACAGGATAAAAATCAATTTTCTTTTGAAAATGCAAAGCACATCCAAGTCATATCCAACGGTATCAGTACACTTTTTTTTGATTATCTTAAAAATCATGATCCTGAATATGACATTATTTTTGTAGGAAATATGAGTTATCTTCCCAATATCGAATCAGTAGAATATTTGATAACTCAAGTTGTCCCACTTTTGAGCAAACCACTAAAAATTCTCATCGCAGGTACATGTCCCGCACCAAGAATCCAAAAGTTGGCAGAAAAAAATGTCATCGTGAGTGGATGGATAGATGATATACGTTCTGCTTACACTAATGCCAAAATTTTTGTTGCGCCAATGTGGTCAGGTACAGGCCAACAAAACAAGATCCTCGAAGCCATGGCTTTGGGTGTGCCATGTATTACGACATCTTTGGTCAATAATGCAATAGGTGCACAAGACGGTAAAGAAATACTTTTGGCTGAAAATGCTCACGAATTTGCAAAAGCAATAGAAAAAATCCTTGCTGACGACCTACTATACGATAGCATCAGTATGAACTCCATGCAATATGTGAGACAAAATTTTGATTGGAATCAACAAAGTAAGTTATTAAGTTCTATTTTTGCAGCAAAATAAATAGTTAGCGCCATGCTCATTGCCGCAGATATAGATCAAGATATCAGACTGAATACCATAGAAGAAGCCATTGAAGACATCAAAAATGGTAAAATTCTCATTGTGGTAGATGACGAAGACCGTGAAAACGAAGGTGATTTCATTTGTGCAGCAGAAAAGATAAGTCCAGAACTTATCAATTTTATGGCAAAATTTGGTCGAGGACTCATCTGCACGCCTATCCTTGAAAAGAGAGCCAAAGAGCTAGATTTGGATCTAATGGTCAAGTCTAATACAGCCATGCACAATACGGCATTTACAGTGTCAATTGATTTGATAGGTCAAGGTTGTACTACGGGCATATCTGCCTATGATAGAGCAACTGGTATCAAAGCTATTATAAATCCTGATACAAAAGCTGAAGATTTTGCAAGGCCGGGCCATATATTCCCATTGATAGCTAAAAATGGTGGCGTACTAAGGAGAACTGGCCATACAGAGGCGGCTGTAGATTTAGCAAGACTTGCTGGTTGCTACCCAGCGGGTGTCTTGGTTGAAATCCTGAACGAAGACGGATCAATGGCTAGGTTGCCACAATTATTGGACATCAGCAAGCAATTGGGTATCAAGATTATCTCCATTAAAGATTTGGTAGCTTATAGGATGCGAACCGAGAGATTGGTCACCAAAGAGTTAGAAACGGTAATTGAGAGTCCTTATGGAAAATTTAATTTGACCGCTTTCAGACAAATTACCACAGGAGATGTACATTTGGCATTTACAATGGGTACACTGAGCGACGGCATACCTGCATTAGTGAGAGTACATTCAAGTACAGAGACAGGAGATATTTTAGGGATTTTATTTGATGGTTATGCAGATCAGCTATCCCGATCGCTGCAGATGATAGCTAAAGAAAAAAAAGGTGTCTTGCTATATATGCGTCATGGCGAAAAAAACGATGCCATCCTCGAGAAAATGAAAGATTTGAGCGTATCATCCAAAACACACCATAACGAATCTGAAGAACAAAGAGATTTTGGTACAGGTGCACAAATTTTGAGAGAGCTTGGTGTTGCTAAAATTAAATTGATCACTAATCATTCTAAAAAACGTATAGGCCTCATTGGATATGGATTAGAAATTGTTGAGAATGTAGCTTTTGATTGATGCTACTTTCAACATGGGCAATGTATTGGTACTATTCGCATTTTGTTAAATACAATAATTTACATCTACCGAATGATCATGCTAACAGCTTTATAACTTTGTTTCTGATTTTTTAGCGCAAATCGGACTACCATTTATGATTAAAGTTATTGATTTATGGTCAAACCTAAGGCAATATAGTAAATATTATGTACTTGTTCATTAAAGCTGTAAAGCTCACACTATCCTAATAAAAAATGAAATTTTCTAATATAGTGATAATTTGAAAAGAACTTAAAGTTGTCAAAATAGGATTAATCCAACAAATGGTTTTCTAAAGCAATACGAACCAAACCTACACTATTGCGGGCATTGAGTTTTGACAAGAGGCTGCTCCTGTGTGACTCTACTGTTTTGAGGCTGATATATAGATTATCGGCGATCTCTTGAGTAGTGAACTCTTGAGCTATTAATTTGAGAACTTCTTTTTCTCTTCTTGACAATTTAGGAAAGAATGCAGCGCTTTTGGCCGAAGCTTTGCGCTGATTCATAAGTCCTTTCATGATTGTTTCTGTCACATCTTTGGAGAAATATGATTCGCCCCCAGCAACGGTGCGGATAGCTCGCAGCAATTCTTCTCTACCAGTATTTTTTAATATGTAACCTTTGGCACCATGGTTGAGAATTTCTGATACAAAGCTCTCTTCATTAAACATAGAGATAGCCAGCACCTTTACATCTGAGTGATTGGCATTGATTTCTTTGCATACTTCGATACCACTCATACCAGGCAGATTGACATCTAGCAAGACAAGATCCACTTTGTTTGATTTTAAGAACTTGATGACTGAAGGACCATCATAGCTTCTACCAGTTACAAACAAATCTGCTTCGGTTTTCAAAATAGACTCCATGCCATCTACAAACATAGTGTGGTCATCTGCGATCAATATATTTATCATAAATGCTATATTAAACAGTTTGATTATTAAACTTTTCAGGAAACAAAGTTACTGTGTTTTTACCTATAAAACTTCGGGTTTACCCCCAAAAATAAAAATCGGTGTTTCCAACGATGTCTATCAACTTCAATCATCGCACCTTTGTAATGTCAAAAGATATTAAAAATACCACCTGAAAGCAGGTATAAAATATAAAAAATGAAGAAGGAGGTTTTGGATATCAGAACCCTTATAACCATCATGCTGATTTGTACCAGTCTATGGGGACAAAAATGGAAACCAACCAACGATATAAGCTCTGATGCCCAAAATCTTAACTTCATTGCATCTTTGACCACAAATAGAAGTCTTGGTCAAGAAGTGTGTGATGAGGAAATATCACCAAACCACACTCTTCTTTTCAAATGATATAAATGTGATATTTTAAAGAAAATATCCTCTATAAATTTTCTCTTTTTAGGTTTTACGGAATGAGCAATAGGCGAGTTGGGTATAGGTTTTTGGTTTGTTTCAAATCTAAAGTTCCTTAAATTATACCCCAAAAAACTTACCCAACTCAAATATTGGTCACCTTATAAGCAATTTTTCAGGCATCGCCTGTCAATATAAAGATGTAAATACTCATTGGGATTTGACTGTTGCATTAAAAGAAAAGCTCTCAAAAAGTTGAGAGCTTTTCTTTTTTTTATTTTGATTTTTAAAGCCAAAAACCATTATTTTCGCACTTTATACAATCCATTAGACTTGAGACTTTTACCAATTATCGTTTTATTTGCGCTAAGTTGTACTTCACTTTTTGCTCAATACAGCAAAGACAGTGCCTATACTTATCAAGAATTGAATAAACTATTGGATCTTGCCCGAAATAACAACGACAATAAGACCATGGCAGAAGTCTATGTCAAACTCGGTGATTATGAAGGAGATATATTTGCAGAATACGAAAAATCACTTAAATATTACAACTGGGCTCTCGATCATTTCAAAGCGACCAAAGATAGTATTGGCATAATCGAAACCAATCATGCCATAGCCCGAAGATACAAAGACGCTGGACTTTACAATGAATCTATTCAAATCTTACAGGGATTAGCGAAGATTTATGATACCCATAATAAGCCCAATAAACTAGCAAGGGTTTATTTTGATCTCAATCAAACATTCAAGGCTAGAGGTGACCATGAGACATCGATAGAATATCTTAGAAAAGCTATGGATATCAACCAAATTTTGAAAGATACCACCTTACAGATTGCTTTGTTGTTTGATAATATTCAATCATTTGAAGTCAATTATGAATTGGATAGCGCATTGATTACGGCCTATAAGGCATTTAATATCAGTACAACAACCAACAATAGAGAGATTGCTGCCAAGAGTTTGTTTCACATCGGCTATATCAACAAGCTCAAAAATGATTATCAAAAATCTATCAAATACCTAAGCAAAAGCCAATATATCCTACCCTATCAACCATATAGCGAAATTAGAAAAAATATCTATAAAGAGCTGGCTGACGTGTATTCAAAAATAGGTCATCCCAATAAAGCCTACCAATACCTCAGGCAATATACCTTGCTCAATGATAGTATTTTGAATAAAAACAGACAATCATCCTTTGCAAATTTGGCTTTGAAATACGGTACAAAAGAAAAGCAAACCAGCATCGAGCTTTTGAAAATTGAAAAGGAATATGAAATATCAAAAAACAATGCTCAGAGGAGGACACTGTATATTTTGGCAATTGGTTTATTTATAGTATTGACATCTATATATTTTATCATCAAGTTTTATGACCAACGTATCTCTAGTGCCAATATCATCACTGAGCAAAAAGAAGAGATCAATCAACAAAAAATCAGAGAGCTTGAAGACAATATGAAGATGAATAGCATGAGATCGGTCATCGAGGGACAAGAAACTGAAAGAGAGCGCATTGCCAAAGACCTACATGATAGTCTAGGTGGTTTGCTGAGTACCATAAAACTTCAATTTGATCAGGTCAGTTCAAAAAAATGAAACTCATACAATATGAAAGAATACGGCAAAGCATACCAACTGCTCGATACAGTAGAAGAAATGCCATCACCTCAAAGGATTTGCAATCATATCATGCCAGTATTTTGGGATTGATACCGTTATCAAAAGGATCTTGTCGCATTGATTGAAGGCGAGAAATAATCCTCGATATGATTCATTATTATTACAACATAACCGGAAAAGCTCGATAAAATGATCTCCTGCTCTCCATCTATAGAATCATCCAAGAATTACTCAATAACAGCTTGAAAACATGCGCAAGCCAAGGAAATATTGGATCCAAATCAACTCTGAAGACAATGAATTGGTCAGTGGCTACGAAGATGATGGTGTAGGTTTTGACCAAAATAATCTTAAAAGAAAGGCATGGGTCTTGAAAAACATCAAATCGCGTGTCAACTATATGCATGGCAATATCAATATTATGAGCGAAAATGCCAAAGGTATGGCTGTTATGATAAGACTGAAGTATCTATAGATATGGTTGATTTTTGTCTTCCCAGCCCTTTGCAAAAGATTGAAAATAAACTCACTAAAAACAAAATGGTGGATCTGTTCATCAAGAGAGATGATTTGATACATCCTCTCATTTCAGGGAATAAGTACCGAAAATTGAAGTACAATTTATTGGAAATTCTGTCATTTGAAACACCTACTATGGTGGTGACATTTGGCGGAGCATTTTCCAATCATATTCATGCATTAGCGGCAGCCTGTGCTGGGTTGAATTTGCCAAGTCTTGCCTTCATCCGAGGAGAAATAGACCTTCAAAATCCAACCCTAAATTTCTGTATTGCAAATGGAATGCAATTGGTGGCAGTGAGTAGAGAAGCTTATCGACAAAAAGAAAATGATCCTCGCATAGCTCAATATCTGAGTTCATTGCCTAAGCATACCATCATACCAGAAGGTGGCACCAATGACTTGGCACTGAAAGGCGTATCAGAAATTTTGGATGAATTGGACAATGATTTATTAAATAGCATCAGCCACGTAGTATTGGCGTGTGGCACAGGAGGAACCACAGCAGGTTTGCTGATATCAGACAAGCTCAAATCCAAGGTCATTTCATTTTCAGCCTTGAAAAGCGACCATTTGAAAAATGAAATCATGCAAATGTCCTATCATAAAAATGCGCAATTGCTAGAAGTCAACACGGATTTTCATTTTGGAGGATATGCAAAATGGAATGATCAGTTACTACAGTTTATTGATGTTTTTGAAATAGAAACAGGCGTACCTCTAGACCACGTATATAATGGCAAAGCCATGTTTGGATTGATGCAAATGATCGCCTCCGACAAATTTGAACCAGGAACAAAAATAATATATATCCATACGGGTGGCATGCAAGGAAAGGCTGGAATTGATTATCTAAAAGCCAAGAAGAAAGCGCAAGGTACTTTATTTTAAGGCTAAAGAAGTACAAAAACAAAAAATGACATCATTAAAATCTTATTGAGACTTGCAATTAGATTGTAACAATTATTATAAATAATCGAAGAAATATTGAATATTAAAAATAATTTATTAACTTCGTATTGCCAAAATATTCCAAAAATGGAAGACCAATCATCTAGTAGCGAAAATAAGAATTTCAAATTCAAGGAGTTGCGAGTTTATTCTTCAACAGAATGGCTCGCCGACAATAAAAAGAAATATC
Organism: Saprospiraceae bacterium; assembly: GCA_046329385.1. Taxonomy (GTDB): domain Bacteria; phylum Bacteroidota; class Bacteroidia; order Chitinophagales; family Saprospiraceae; genus OLB9. The sequence goes on along the minus strand of JAXLUT010000017.1, from coordinate 22,449 downwards.
GACAGGTTTTTGATAGGTATGAGACGGCATATATTTATGCTGAACTATCATTTTACAACAAAATGTTTGATCGTGATAGTTGGGATGTAGAGATCGAATTGAAATGTTATGAAGTCAAAACTACAAGGAAGCAACTTTGCAATCTGTCTTTCAAAAAAAAAATCAGCAAATTTGATGATACCGTTTATATTCGTGAAGGTTGGGGAAACAAAAAGGAAGGCTTTTTTTGGAAGAAAGGCACTTACTACTGGGAGGCTTTTCTTGACGGTGAAAAAGTAAGTACCAAATATTTTTATGTAGAAGATGTAGGAAACCATAGAGATGAGCAAAATCCCTACCTCAATTTGCAAAGCTTACGACTATATGAAGGACAGTATGATGATGTCATAGAGGTAGAACGCCAATATTTCAGTGCATTTTCTTCTCATGCCACTCGATATGTATATACAGAAATCACACTAAAAAATAAAGTTCTGGCTGACAATTGGCATTGCGAGTTGTTTATAAAATTCTATAATCAAAGTAGGGAACTGAAAGGGCAAGTCACTAGACTTTATAATGTAAAAAAGGATGAAGAATGGATTCAGATCACAGCTGGATGGGGCGCCAATGCCAAAGGTTCTTGGAAAAATGGGCCATACAGCATTGAAGTGATTTTTATGGATCAACTACTGGGTATTGTAGAATTTGAAGTTGGCAATGAATTTGTAGAAGGTAATGCCACTGTCATCCTGCCCGACAAGAGCATAGGTGTTTCTGCCCCCGAAAATGATAATAACGAAAGCTTTGATGATGTATTCGAAAAACTTAATGTACTCACAGGACTGGTAGAGATAAAACAAAAGATAAAAGAACATGCCAAGTACTTGGAGTTTTTAAAATTGCGCAAAGCTAAGGGATTCAGGGAAGCAGACAAGATAGATTTGCATTCAGTATTCATGGGCAATCCTGGCACTGGCAAGACAACAGTTGCCAAAATGATGGGTCAGCTATATCGCAAGATGGGCTTACTATCCAAGGGTCATGTACTCGAGGTGGATAGAGTAGATTTGGTAGGCGAATACATAGGTCAGACAGCGCCAAAGGTCAAAGAAGTCATAGAGAAAGCTAGAGGTGGCGTCTTATTTATAGACGAAGCCTACGCACTGGCAAGGAGCAATGACGACTCCAAAGATTTTGGTCGAGAAGTGATAGAAATTTTGATCAAGGAGTTATCCAACGGCAAAGGAGATCTTGCTGTCATAGTAGCTGGGTATCCAAAGGAGATGAAGCACTTCATCCAATCTAATCCTGGATTGCGCTCTAGGTTCAAACACTTTTTTGATTTCCCAGATTATTTGCCACAAGACCTTATCAAGATAGCCGAAACGGTGGCTCACCAAAAGGAGATCATATTTACACCCGAAAGCTTTGCTTGTATCAAAGATATCATCACTCAAGCATACCGCGAACGAGATAAGACATTTGGAAATGCAAGGTACGTTACTGACCTGCTTGAAAAGTCAAAAATGAATATGGCTCTAAGACTGATGTCTCGCAAAAACCCACAAAAAATATCTAAGTCTGAGCTGGCAGAAGTGCAACTCTCAGATGTAGTCAGCCTACAACCCAAAAGAAACATCGTGCTGCCAGAAATACCTATTGATATGTCATTATTACAAGAGACATTGGCAGAGCTCGATGGCTTGATAGGGATGGACAACATTAAGCTACAAATCCATGAAATGGTCAATATCGTGAAATACTATAGAGAAACAGGAAAAAATGTACTATCAGGCTTCTCGCTGCACACAGTATTGGTGGGCAATCCTGGTACCGGCAAGACCACAATAGCGAGGATTTTGGCTCGTATCTACAAGGCCTTGGGCATCTTGGAGCGTGGTCATATCGTTGAGACGGACAGACAAGGCTTAGTGGCAGGTTTTGTGGGACAAACAGCCATTAAAACCAGTGAGCGTATAGAAGAAGCCCTTGGTGGTATTTTGTTTGTTGATGAGGCATACGCACTTAGCAATTTTAATGGTATGCAAGGAGATTTTGGCAATGAAGCCATTCAAACCATCCTAAAGCGAATGGAAGACCTAAGGGGTCAATTTTTTGTATTTGTAGCTGGTTATCCAGACAATATGGAGACCTTTTTGAAAGCAAATCCAGGCTTGAGTTCTCGTTTTGATAAGACACTTCAATTTCATGACTATACGCCAGAACAATTACAACTTATAGCCATCAAAATGATAGAAAATGAAGGCTATAAAGTATCACTAAAATCTCTTCCTCTGCTGGAGCAAATACTAAAAGACCTCTATACCAAACGTGACAAATACTTTGGCAATGCGCGCACAGTCAGAAAGATCATTTTAGATATCATCAAAAACCAAAACCTACGATTTTCTTCTATTCCATCTTCCGACCGCAAAAAAAACCAATATCATCTTATCTCACCAGAAGATATTGCTAATATTTCTACCACCCATGACAGTGAGTTGATGCCCAAAAAGACAATTGGATTTAGAAGCTCAGATGCATAAATGAAGACATATCATCATGATGAATCAAAAAGAAATCATGGCAACTATGGGTGTCAGGGACGAAAGCAGATATTTAAACCATTTGTCAAAAAGCTAATTTTATAGCCTAATATAATCTCGGTAATGGATCTTAGCACAATACTTCAATTTGTCACCTTTCCTGTAATAAAATATTGACCCCTTTGAAAAATTTTAAATTCATAACTTTTCTCACTTCCAATATTGATATGGATAGGTCAAGCTTGGATGAGTTGTTTACTCATTGTAAAACGAAGCAATTTACCAAAGGAGAGTTTCTACTGCAAGAAGGCGAAAAATGCGAAGTGAGTTTTTACGTAGAGCAAGGACTTCTGAAGCAATATTATATAGATGATCGTGGCAAGGAACACATATTGCAATTTGGTCCCGAAAATTGGTTTGTGACAGATAGAGATTCTGTGTACTTTAACGAGCCTTCCAAATATTTTATCCAAGCATTAGAAGACACCTTAGTCTTGATGGTCAATGAGGAGCTGATTAATAAATTGTCAAGAGAAAACCCAAATTTCTTAGCGTTAAACCATAAGTTGCTTCACAATCATATTAGACAATTGCAAAAGAGAATTGTACAGTTACTGAGTGGTACTGCGGAAGAACGATACCTTGATTTTATCAAAACTTATCCAGATATACTGATGAGAGTACCCCAAACTATGGTGGCATCTTATCTTGGGATCGCTCCAGAGAGTCTAAGTCGTGTCAGAAAAGAATTGGCCGCTAAAAACTTCAGAAAATAGCTTCTTAACATAGATCAATGCATGAGGTATAGTTTGTGACATAACTTTGCATAAAAATTAAAAAATATGTCAACAAAATCAGTAGAATTAGTAGTAAGTCCTAGGGAGCCGCATTATGTGGGTGATGGCTTTAGAGTACATAATTTCATTCCAAGTTTTTATAGGACAAGCATGCAACGTATGTCTCCTTTTATCATGCTAGATTATAATTCAAAATTTCATTTTTCAGGTACTGACAAACCACGTGGTGTCGGCGTACATCCACATCGAGGCTTTGAGACAGTGACCATAGCTTATAAAGGCAAAGTGCAGCATCATGACAGTGGCGGAGGCGGAGGCGTGATCAGTGAAGGTGACGTACAGTGGATGACTGCTGCATCAGGTGTACTCCATAAAGAATACCACGAAAAAGAATGGAGTAAAAAAGGAGGAGATTTCCAAATGGTGCAACTTTGGGTCAACCTACCAGCTAAAGACAAGATGAGTGCACCTAAATACCAAGCTTTACAAAATAACCAGATTGCCAAATATAATCTCGGTCAAAACCATGGAGAAATTGAGGTCATAGCTGGTGCATACAAAGATCTCAAAGGTAGTGCTAGTACGTTTACACCAGTGAATCTCTTGAATGCAAAATTGAAAAGCGGAGCAAATGTTGAGTTTAGTTTTCCGAAAAATTATAACACTGCATTGCTCGTCATAGAAGGTTCAATCATAGTTAATGGTAGTGAAAAAGCACCTACAGACAATTTTGTTTTGATGGCTAATGATGGTGAAGATTTCAACATAAAGGCACAAGATGATGCGGTAGTTTTGGTACTTAGTGGTGAGCCGATAGATGAGCCGATCGCAGCACACGGACCTTTTGTGATGAATACCAGACAAGAGATAGAGCAGGCATTTGAAGACTTCAATAAAGGTCGATTTGGATACTTAGAAGACTAATTGTCGCAAAGTTGTCTTTATAAATATCGCAATGAATATCAGCCCATGTCAAGGATATCTAAAGTAAAGTAGATTTTGGCATGGGCTTTATTTTTAATAATGTCCCAAAGCAGAAACTATGACTACAGCACCTTCTGGATATTCAATGACTTGATAGATGATACGGTCTTTTTGATTCAAGCGGCGACTCCAATATCCTGTAAGGTGATGTTTGAGTTGCTCTGGCTGGCCAATGCCAGTATATGGAGATTCGGTAAGCTCGATGGTGATTTTTTCAAGTTTTTTAATTGTAAGATTTGTCTCCAGATTTTTCAATTTTTAAGAAATCTTGTTCTGCCTTAGGTTTAACTATGATTTGATACTTTCCCATAGATTATTTGGATCTATAATTTTTCCACCTTTTTCTTGATTGGCACTCAGCACCATTTCTACAAATGCTGGATCATAGGGTTTTTCTTCTTTTTTCTTTTTTGGTTTTGAAGGTGACATTTAGCTTTTTGAGAAAGTCTTTGATTTTCTCGGTGGTCGTGCTATCCACACTCTCTATGATGATGGTTTCCATTTTTTCGATTATGAATACAAAGATAATGGGTTTAACATAAATTTTCAAGCCTGTTGTATATTCAATAATTGGAGTCTTGTAAGTTTTAATAATGACCCAAAGCAGATACTATGACTACAGCACCTTCTGGATATTCAATGACTTGATAGATGATACGGTCTTTTTGATTCAAGCGGCGACTCCAATATCCTGAAAGGTGATGCCTGAGTGGCTCTGGCTGGCCAATGCCAGTATATGGAGTTTCGGTTAGCTCGATGATGATTTTCTCAAGTTTTTTAATAGTGGATTTATCTCCAGATTTAAAAATTACTTCAAAATCATATTTCGCTTTCTTTTCTATTTTAAGCCTAAACTTCCCCATAGATCATTTGGATCAATATCTACTACATTTCCTTGCTTGGCACTTTCTGCCCTCTCCAAAATCATTTTTACAAATGCTGGATCATAAGGTTTTTCTTCCTTTTTCTTTTTGGTTTTGAAAGTGACATTTAGCTTTTTGAGAAAGTCTTTTATTTTCTCGGTGGTCGTGCTATCGACACTCTCTATGATGATGGTTTCCATTATTTTCAAATTTGAATACAAAGGTAATGGGTTAATTGAAAAATGTCAAGACACATTTTAGTTTGTGTAAAAAAGTTGGTGAAATACCCATCAAAACTCATAACAACCCAAATCTGGTACTGCTTTCCTTGCCTTATTGATGATGTCATTAGTGATGTATGTTAACGGCTTGGCCTTGCCCAGAGCAACTGACATGGTATCCAATCGATAATCATTCTTCCTTTGATCAAGGAAGATTCTATCATTTGAATTTAAATTGATACAATCAGTACATTGGTCAAAGAAATTTGGGAAATTCTTCGCATCAAGCAATTCATTTACTCTAAACGCACAATGGTCAAATCGATATTTGAAATCAGATGCATTCTGAGATTTCGTCACTAAGACGATTTCGTCTCGGTCACTACCTGCAAATATACAATTGGTAAAGCTGGCATCAAGCCTATTGATTTGCACACCTGTAGAACAAAATACTGGGTCTTGACAGTAAAAATCAGTCAATGCCAATGCTTCTTTTTGTCCTTCATAACTGCCAATAGTACAGAAATCAAAGCGATAATTACCACCATAGGTCAATTGCAGTGCATAAGACGAGTTATCATAAAACAAACAATTTTCGCCAATAACTGTAGCATGCCTTCCTATCACTGCTGGGCCACTAGTATTGCTGATTTGACATCCATCCATCTTGACACTTGCCAAAGAATCTACTCGAATACCTATCTGAGAATTTTTTATTATTGTATGTTGCATCAAATTTGCTCGACTTTCATGCCAAAACAAAATACCTACCCATTGCGATTTGACGTCTTGATATTCTTTTTCTAATCTATCGCCTTGAATGACCACTGGTTGCTCTACAGTACCTAAGGATTTCAATTTTCCATCTTTCAAAAAAACCAATAGACCATCATTGTATATGGACTGAGAATCTCTCACAATACCTCCATGCACATAAACATGTGTGCCGGCTGGTAGCTCTATCGTACAACTATCAATATACAAAATGCCGTAGATAACATAAGGCTTCGGGTCATCCCAGGTTCGTTTTTCAAAATCGCAAGAATATAGATATGATTTTCCCTTTCCGTTGGTCGGAGTGATATAATTTGCATTCTGGCCCCAAGCTTCTACCACTGCAGTGAAGGTATTGCCATTGGAAGTCACATCAATGTAGTCAGTGACAACAAATGGCGAAATGCTGAGTGGTTGGTTGGGATCAATGGTCACCTCGACAAAGATGTACATACTGTCCAATGCGTTGATTTCAATATTAGAAACAGCTGGCCCTTTGACACCATCTGCATTGATTCGGAAATATGTATTGCTTTCGTTTCGTATTTTAACATCCACCAAGATGGGTTGATCTTTGGTATTGTAAACTTTGATCCATCTAGTAGCCGATCCTAAAGTAGTAAATACAGTATCTATTCTCAGCGTATCTTCAGAAAAGGTAAGCTTTACATCAGCACCTTCATAATAATCATCTCGTCTGCATGCCCAAATACCCAAGATTATTAACACACTAAAATACAGCGTTTTAAGATTCATCAATTATAAATTATTTAATATAAACGATTAATATTCCAACTTTATTGGAAAAGGTTACAGGCTAATTCATCCTTAAAAAATAAATAAGCTTCCTGTTTTGGATGGCAAATTTACTATTTTTGACCCGTAAACCAAAAATACATTGTATTGTCGCCTATAATTGATGTCATCATTCCTGTGTATAATGAAGAAGATGCTATTGGTCACGTCATCCAAGAGATACCCAAAGACCAAGTTCGTCTCATCATCGTCTGCAATAATGGTAGCAGCGATCTTACTAAGCAAAATGCCGAAAAACGAGGTGCTATTGTTGTGGATGAAATGCAAAAAGGTTACGGAAATGCATGCTTGAAAGGTATGTCTTGGATAGCTAAGCAAGACATCAAGCCAGATATTGTGGTATTTTTGGATGGTGATTATTCTGATTATCCTGAAGAATTGCCTTCCATCGTTGCTCCAATACTTAAAGATGAATGTGATCTTGTCATTGGTTCTAGGGCATTGGGCAAAATGGAAAATGGAGCGATGATGCCTCAACAAATTTTTGGCAATTGGCTGGCGACTAATCTCATAAAATTGATCTATAACTACCATTTTACAGATTTGGGTCCTTTCAGAGCTGTACGATATGATAGCTTATTGAAAATGGATATGCAAGACAAAACATTCGGCTGGACAGTAGAAATGCAAGTAAAGGCAGCAAAACATAAGATGAAGACAATGGAAGTTCCAGTGCGATACCGCAAAAGGATTGGTGTATCAAAAGTCTCTGGAACAGTCAAAGGAACTATATTGGCAGGACATAAAATTTTATGGACCATATTCAAATTGATATGATGACAGTTGGGATGATCATTGGCTATTTAATTTTTGGGACGTATCTTATCACCTTGATATGGGTGACCATCTTTTGTTTAATGCAGTTGCATCTTTTGTATCACTATAAAATGAGTATTCCTAAGTCAAACTTTCAAAACAAACATAATAAAAGAAATGACCAACTACCATTCATCACTATCCAACTTCCACTTTATAATGAAAAGTACGTTGTGGAGCGCTTGATTGATAATATTGTACTCTTGGATTACCCAAAGGATAGATTAGAAATCCATGTATTGGATGATTCGACAGACGACACATTGAATATCACAAAACGAAAAGTAGAAGAATACAAACTATTAGGTTTCAACATCTTATGCCACAACAGGAAGGACCGATCTGGATTCAAAGCTGGTGCGCTCAAAGAAGGCATGACATTTGCAAACGGAGACTTCATTGCAATATTCGACGCAGACTTCTTACCAAAGCGAGATTTCTTAATCCAAACGCTTCCTGCATTTGATGATCCAACTATTGGTGTAGTGCAAACAAGATGGGAACATATCAATCAAAAATTTTCATTGTTGACGGAGATGCAAGCTTTCCAGCTCAATGTACATTTTACCATTGAACAAAAAGGTAGATATAATGCAGGTTACTTCTTACAATTCAATGGTACTGCTGGCTTATGGCGCAAAGAGTGTATCCTCGATGCAGGTAGCTGGGAAGCTGATACCTTGACAGAAGACCTCGACCTCAGCTATCGGGCACAAATGAAAAACTGGAAAATCAAGTACCTTGAAGAAGTCATCGCTCCCGCAGAATTACCTGCCGAAATAAATGGTCTGAAGTCACAACAATTCAGGTGGATGAAAGGTGGCGCGGAGACAGCCAAAAAACTATTGCCCAAGGTTTGGAAATCACACATCAAATGGATGCAAAAGTTACGCAAGCTACGGTACATTTGCTATCGAGTGCAGTATTTATATTTGTATTCTTAATGGGAGTACTTTCTGTACCATTGTTATTTCTGGTCAATCCTTTGGGTATAGATACAGGCAAGTTAGCCATATTTATGCTCACGCTATTGGGCATCATCATAGTGTATTTTATAGCCAATGTCGGTGTTGCCTGGCCTAAAGAAAATAAACTAAAGATGGTTATCAAATTTCTTTTGCTATTTCCAATATTTCTTGCCTTATCAATGGGATTAGCGTTTCATAATTCTTATGCCGTCATTCAAGGATTTTTAGGCAAGAAAACAGCATTCGTACGTACTCCTAAATATGGGATTGCCATTGATAAAACCAAAATCAACAAAACCCATTACATCTCCAACAAAATCAATTGGATATCAATTGGTGAAGGCATCTTATGTTTGTATTTTGGTACAGCAGTCTATGTTGGTTATTTATTTAATTTAAAAGATTTTATGGCATTCCATATCATGCTCACGGTAGGATATTTTATTCTTTTTTCCTATACAATTCAGAGCAAAATTGCCAAATAAAGCCTACAATAATAAGCTGATAACCATATTTGCCGCAATCGCTTTAGTGGCGAGCATTTGGCATCTTTCATACCATTTTGGGCAAAAAGATTTTTTCTCGTTTTGGCCATTTTATGGCTTATCATTTTTGGGTTGGGCAATTTTGTTCAAATCTCCATTATCAGGGAGGCAGATCTTTTTAATTGGGTTGTTGACAAGACTTGGCTTATTGATGGCATTTCCAGCATTATCTGATGATATATATAGATTTTTTTGGGATGGCAGCCTTGCTTATCATGGTATTTCGCCTTATGGTATCTTACCAAGTGAAGCTGTAAAATTGAATGTAGAAGGCTTGAACGAGTCATTGTACCAATTACTCAACTCACCACAGTATTTCACTATCTATCCACCTATCAGCCAATTGTATTTTGTAATCAGTAAGTGGGTTGGACAAGACATCGTGCATACTGTCATTGTCATGAAAATTCTCTTTTTGATCACCGAGAGCTCTGGCTACTTGTTTATGCTCAAATTAGTCAAAAAATTTGGATACAAGCCATCTACACTGGCCTTATGGTTTCTCAATCCATTGGTATCATTGAAGGCATTGGCAATTTACATTATGAAGTAGTAATGATCTCATTTATATGTATATCTTTATATTATATATTTAATAATAAATTAATATATGGCAGCTTCTTTTTTGCCTTTAGTATAGGCGTTAAGTTACTTCCGTTGATGCTCCTACCCTATTTTTGGTTTCATTTGAAAGGTAGATCAAAGTGGATATTCTTTGGTACACTTTCAACATTTCTCATGATTATTTTCATACCAGTATTTGGAAGTATTCAGTTATCCACCTTCATGCGAAGCATTGATTTATATTTTAGAAGTTTTGAGTTTAATGCCAGTATTTATTATGTATTGAGATATATTGGAATGGAAATCACCTCGTACAATTTGATCAAATACCTTGGCCCAGTCTTGGGCTTGACTACAATAATCGCAGTATTTTGGTGGGCAAAAAGGACCAAAAATTTCTCCTTTCCAGTCTTCATCCATTTTGGCGTGGTAGCCTGGACGTGTTATTTGATCTTGGCTACTACGGTGCATCCTTGGTACGTGATTACAATAGTTTGGTTAGCTTCCTTCTCGAGATACAAATTGGTCTTAACTTGGTCATTTTTAATTTTTATTTCATATATTAATTATAGTTACACAGTATATTACGAAAATATGTACTGGATTGGGTTGGAGTATGTTTTGCTTTTCACTTGTATAGGCTATGAGCTATGGTCATCAAGATTTCTAAAAAATATAAGATACTAAATAATAACACTACTCATTGCCATATTCATCTGATATTTTAGTCAAATTGTACTTTCGGCTTCCTTTGCCGTCTTCCCAAATTAATTGTCCATTTTCGAAGTAATATTTATTTCTATTTTCATCCATATATGTACCCGAAGCTTGTTTGGTAAATGAGTACCATTTGGTTTCGTCATTAAATCGTGCCTTAAAACCATCTCTGGTTTCTGTAATAAAAACCTTTTTCCCAAGGTGATCTACCGACCAAGTACCTTCGATATCATTGGCTCTATCTTCATTTTTGGATATTCTGTCTCCATTAGTTGTCCGGGCATCATCATTCCTTTTGTTCCAATTCTTACTTGTCTCATCATAATAATTGTAGTCATCTACATCTTCAAAATCGTCATCAGCCCATCTACCCTGTTTTTGCCTGTCTCGAGAACGACTATCGTTTCGTGAGCGATCAGAATTTCTATAGTGGTCGTCATTTCGATCATTTCCTCCCATCTTGATAAAAGTAAGTTTCCCTCTGAAATGTCGAGCATTATACCTGATGTAATGATTATATACTTTCAATCTATTGCCATATTGGTCATGATAGGTGTTAGGATTAGTCCTTTCAAACCAAACCCATCTATTGCCAGCTCGCAAGCCACGTACCTTTAAACCATCCTGATAAGCATGGATCTCAATAGTCTTATTTTTATACTGATTGTACCAAAGACCGTCCAATCTTCTCAGTGGATGATCATCTGCCTGCAAAAAACCAAGTCCAAAAACTAAGATAACAAGTGTCAATAAAGGTTTCATCTGAATAATATTTGAAGATATAACGAAAATGACATTTGCTTTACGGTTAAGGTTGCGTTAATGCTCCATTTAAAATTTGTTAAATTTAAATTTAAAAATAAGTGAAGTCATATTGGTCGGTAATTGTCCTTTTTAGCCAATGTTTTTGCAATCAACTTGTCAGCCCATTTGTCAGGTAGGTAATATGCAAGTAGCTTGAATAACAAGGATTTGCGATGCACCAAATACCTTGTTTTATTGCTGCGATCTTCTACTATATTACATATAATATTGGATATGACACTCACTTCTAATGCAGATTTTTCCGAGTTTTCTATCATTTTATCGGCTGAGCTCAAGATGTCGCCATACTGAGTATCCTTAAATCTATCTAAAGTGCCTTTGCTCTTTCTCCAAATTTCAGTCTTAATGGGTCCTGGCTCGATGGCCACCACTTTGATACCAAACATAGCCAACTCTCTCCTATACACGTCTGTCATACTCTCCAAAGCGTGCTTCGAAATGCAATAAGCACCATTGAATGGAGAGTTGAAAAGCCCTGAAACTGAACTAATATTGATGATGCGCCCAGGTGCAAATCGCTTGTCAGTACCGAGGTAAGGTAAGAGCAAATTGGTAATACGACGTACAGCCATGACATTGACCTGCATTTGCATCAAAAACTCATCATCAGTCAAATATTGTAAAGGACCAGGTACAGCAACGCCTGCATTATTGATGAGTGCATGGAGGCCATTCAATTCCAATAAGGGAGCTACATTCGATATTTCAGTGTGGCATTTGTCAGTATCTACTACATCAAAAACAAGGATGGTACAAGAAGCGCCAAACTTATTTTTCAATCGCTCAGCATCATTCTCATTGCGTACTGTACCAATGACGTGATATCCTTTTGTGATGAGTGCCTCCGTGGCATCATAACCAATACCCGTGGATACGCCAGTGATAAAAATATTTGTCATTGTACGGAAAATTTTTAAGATCAAAGGTACGAAAAAATAACATAGCTGTGATAGTATCAAACATTACAAGCAGATGAAATATCAACAGTCACAACATCTTGTATTTATTACCTAAAAAGTAAAATTATTTAAAAACTTTTACTACTAATTGATAGATTTAGCAATATACTTCTAAATTTGCTAAACAATTTAAAGTAGATGTCTATCAAAAAATATTACGGAGTTGTTGTTTTTAGTTTTTATCTTATTGTGTGCCATTCACAAAATGCCGGTAAAATACTTTCAGCAACGTTATCTTCAGAAAGCCCTTACACCTTAGGTGATATTTATATTAATGGATCCACAGGCAATATAGGCATAATATATACCATTAGTGGCAATTCTGTTAGTATTCAAGATGTCAATGAGGGTGATAATTATAAAATTTTTCCAAATCCTGTTACTGATGAATTTTATATCAAAAATATCAATGCAATTGACATAACAAACATAGACATCATTGATGAAAATGGCCGAATTGTAGCTAATTGGACACCTACACATAAGTATGATGTTGGACACTTACTGCCTGGAATATATTATGTTGTAATAAATCGCACAAAAGCATTTAAATTGATAAAACTCTAAATAAATAATGCCATGAAAGCTTATACAATTTTGTACATATTGATATTTTGTTCTTGTCATTTAGATGCGCAAGTGCCTCAGGCTTTTAGTTTTCAAGGAATGGCTGCCGACTCAGACGGAAACCCAGTTAAAGATAAAACTGTGAGTGTTCAAATAAGTATCATCAGAGGCAGCGTGGGTGGACAAAAAATATATACCGAAAATCATCAACCTAAAACCAACAATAACGGTGTTTATTCATTGTCAATTGGTAGAGGGCAAGCAATCTTAGGTACCTTTTCATCAATAGATTGGTCTCCAAGCCCTATATATATTTCAGTCTCCATTGATCTGACAAATGGTTCTGACTTCACTTTTGTAGGAGCTACTCAAATCCTCAGCGTACCCTACGCACTCCTAGCCAATGAAGCTTTGACAGTAAAACCAAAAATCAATGTAAGGCCAAATCCTGTTTATAGACCAGCTGTTGTCATTAACGGTAGCACTTTCAATGGACAAGGATATATTACTTATAATTATAATTGGATACATGGAAATCCAGAGAATGTATATGTAGAGTTCAAAGGCCTACCTGATGATATTTACATATATACAAACGCAATAGGAGGATTTGGTCTATCTTCTACCAAAGTAAATAAATCTAAAGTTGATACTATTTTCGATGGAGTTTTGGAGCCAAGTTCATTTTTAGGTATGAAAAGTACTTCAACAGTTGTGGCACCCAAAAAATATCCTTTAACACTAGAATTCAAAACAAGCAAAGAAGTGTTGGCTAGCTTACCCTTTGACCTCATTGTCAAAAATTCAGAATTTGATGACTGTTTCCCTTCTTTGCCATTAAACAAGACTTTAAAATCTGGTACATGCCCTGAATTGGATTCGTTTTTAGTCACCAATATTACCATTTCCAAATATTCTATTTATGACATAGCCATAACAAACATATTTGACGATTCAAAGAAAGATAGAATTGATTTTAGTTCAAACCCAAACTGCTTGATAGACAGATTTGTTAACGAAGATAGTTTACAAGATTATTATCTTACTCCGAGATTTATTTCTTATAACAATTCCGCCATCACAAATAGATTTATGATGACAAATATAAAGACAGGAGAGGAAAAAACTTGCATCATTAGATATGAGTAAATCCGCTATCTGATGACATAACTATCTCATTATGAAATGCAGGTTACAGTTAAAACAACCACAATAATGGAAACAATAAAAAATAATTTCAAAATAATATATCAGATAAGGTATAATAGCGTAAAAATATTGTTAAATTATACCCTATATAATACAAATATAAAAAAATAATGTATATTTGTACCCTAAATGGTATAAAATGAATGAAAATAATGCCCTCTCAAAATTTGTAAAACAAAAGAGAAAGTTAGCGCATATCACGCAAGTAGAGTTGGCCGAGAAAGCTGGAGTTGGGCTCAGATTTGTCCGAGATCTGGAGCAAGGCAAGACATCTTTGCGAATGGACAAAGTAAATGATGTACTCATACTATTCGGCTCTGCACTTGGCCCTATAAAAATAGATATCCATGAATAGATCAGCCAAAGTTTATTTCCACGAAGTTTTTGCTGGAGTCATCAGCGAAACGGATATGGGTTATAGCTTTCAGTATGACAAGGTGTATTTGGATGATACAAAAGCCAAACCAATTAGTAAAACGTTACCGCTCCAATCTAAGACTTATGAAACTAGAGTATTGTTTCCATTTTTTGATGGCTTGATACCAGAGGGATGGTTATTGGAAGTAGCAGAAAAGAATTGGAAACTCTCATCTAAGGACAGGTTTGGTTTATTGCTAATGTGCTGCGAAGACTGTATAGGTGCCGTATCAGTCATTAATTTAATTGAGAAATAAAATGAAAAATTATAAAAAGAAAAATCCGGAATATTCATCATTAGCAATAGGCAACTATGCTGGAGAACCAATGGTGCCGCTATACCAGACTCGTCGATGTCTGTATTGCTATGGTGAGTTATATGAAGATGCACATTACCATGTAGCATGTTGCAAGAAGTTTTTTGGGCAGCCTTATCAGCCTATTTTTGCATATAACAAAGATGATATGAATGCCTTGGCTTCAAAAATCATAGCAAGCCATCAGGGAGTTACAGGCGTGCAACCAAAGATAAGTTTGAGTTGGCGTAAGAAAGCTGAAGACAATAGGGTAAAAAAGTTAACAATAGTAGGGCTTTATGGCGATTATATATTGAAGCCTCCATCAGATTTTTATCCATATTTACCAGAAATTGAAGATTGTACACTGCATCTTGCTCAAGTGTGTGGTTTGAAGGTAGTGCCTCATACACTTTTTGTTTTGGCAGATGGCGAGAAGTGTTTTCTCACCAAACGAGTAGATAGAACAAAGAATACCAAACTCCACATGGAGGATATGTGCCAATTGTCAGAAAGGCAAACTGAAGATAAATATAAAGGCAGCCATGAACAGGTAGCAAACTTATCATGAAGTACTCTGCTAATCCTATGCTTGACGTAACCAATTTCTATGAATACGTTATCTTTAGCTTCCTGACTGGCAATGCTGATATGCATTTAAAAAATTTCTCACTGTTAGAAAGTGAGCAGGATACTTATATGTTGTCGCCAGCTTATGATTTACTTAATACAAAGCTTGTAAATCCAACAGACATGGAAGAACTGGCACTCACCCTCAATGCAAAAAAATCAAAATTGGGATATGCTGATTTTTTGGCTGCATTTAATACAAGCAAGCTATCACCAAAAGTTCTAAACCAAACAATAGAGAATTTTTACTATTGCAGGCTAGAGATGAAAGATGTACTTTATAAAAGCTTTATGCCTATGGAAATGAAGGAGAAGTACGAAAAGTTGTTAGACCAAAGAATGAAAAAACTTACAGACAAAGATTCATAATTCTACTTAATTTAAAATACCTTCAATTATTTTAAAATTGCTGTGCTATGCTCAAAAGTTTTTGTTTTATGCAATTTTAGTATCCAATCTTAACCCAAAAAATCCAAAATAGGTTTGTATCAAAACAAAAGGAGTTATCTTTGTATAAAGATGTTAGTTCAGTAAAAGTTTAATTTGATTCAATAACGAAATAAAGATGAGAAATGTCCCAACAGCATACCTAACAAAAGTTATATACCAACCCATTAAGGAGTGCATTATTTTTGTCCTAATTTAATCAACATTAATAACAACAAAATTCACACCAATGAGAAACAAATCAACCCTAAGGTATGAGCCTAAGTCGATAGGACTTGGTTTTTGCATTTTTATTTTAGCCATAAGTGTTTTTTTAAGCAGTTGTGGCAGCAAAGGATTTCCTAATGCCGATAAGATTTTGGCAGCGGTACCTGAAAAGTACAAAGAAAATCCTGAAGAGTATATTTTGAAATCTGTGGAGTTTTCAGCAAGGTTGCAAAAAGAATTAGAAGCTGCTCGAAATACTCGCATACCTGTCTCTCTTCAAGATCAGATCACAAATAAAATATCTAAATCAACTGCAAGATTAAATGAATCAGATGTTATCCAATCACAAGGAGTTAATTTTCAATTTGCTTCAATTATCAATTCAATGATATTATGTCAAAGTAATGAATCCGAATTTAGTTCAGATGAACTTTTTGACCTTACCTTGCCAGACTATGGTTTGTATGTTGAGTTTGGGGCTTATCCATCAGAAAAACCTGATACAATGAATGTTGACCCAAATTTTTATAATGAAAACTTTAGTAATAGAACAACCGCTATATTAAAATACACTAAAATTGTTGGAGGAGATACCTTACTATTAAAAGTAAACGATGCAGTTGTAGCTGATGACCTTGGCTTTCCTTGCCCAAGATATTGTCCAAAATGACAATTAATTGAGTTATATTTGCAAATGCTAAAATAATTTTGTAAACAATGAACTATTTAATAACGCCATATACTATTATTTTAACTTTTGCATTAATTTTAGGAATTTACTATGCCTTGAAAGGGAGAAAAAGCACATTGCCATATTTTCTCCCTTTTCTTATATTTTGTTTTATCTGTGAGGTTCCAGTAAATCATTATTTTGGAATTAAATATCAAAACAATGGCAAATTAATAAGCTATTATTCCTTTAGTTGTGCTTTATTTTACTTATTTCAATACTATCATCATTTTTCGCATAAAATATGGAAGTCCTACTTATTATCAAGCATAATTATCTATATTATTTTTTCAATTTACATATTGACTACAACACAAAAGGATTTTGAAATATTGCCTTATCTGATTGGCATGGGATTGACATCCATATTAATTTTCAAATATTTTTATGATATTGTTTACATTGATGCCTACAGAAGCATTAGGTATGAGCCACTATTCTATCTTTCATTAGGATTAATTACATTTATCTTTACAACTTATCCAATCATGTTATTTTTTGGTGAATTAGTAATGGATCAGAAAAAGGATGAATCTTATACTTTAATTATACGTTTCGGAAATATTTTTATAAGTTTGGCTTATTTAGGCGTTGTATTATGCTCGAAGAAACATTAAATAAAGTTATTATTGTTGCATCCATAATACCTATTGGTTTGGTAGCGCTCTTGGTATGGTTTTTTCTGTCATACCAAAAGAGAAAGTTTATCCATCAAACCGAAATGAATGAAATCCTACTCAGGGAGCAAGCATTGATCATCGAAAAGCACTCTTTACTGGAAGTAGAACGCACGAGAATCGCAGGTGAAATGCACGATGATTTAGGTTCTGGTTTAACTACCATCAGGTACCTGAGCGATGATATTCTAAATAGAAATGTATCTGAAGAAATCAAAGAAAACGTTTCAAAGATTGCTCAAAATGCTACCACTTTGGTACAAAATATGTCAGAAATCATCTGGGCCATGAACAGTAGATTTGATAGTGCCGAAGGACTGATCAGTTATATCAGAAGGTATGTGGTAGAATATCTAGATGACCAAAAAATGGATTTCGATTTTAATGTCAATGATTATAATGAAGTACTTTACATCAGTGGTGAAGACAGAAGAAATATTTTGCTTATTGTCAAAGAAATCTTACACAATAGTATCAAATATTCAGGTGCAATATCCATGCAAATCAAGATTAGAATCAACCATCATTTAGTCATTGAAATAAGCGAAATTGGTGGAAAAGGGTTTGATCCACAAACTATCAATGGACATGGTAATGGTATTTTCAATATGAAAAAAAGAATTAAAAATTCTGAAGGTACCTTAGAAATTTCAAATACTGGTCAAGGCATGACATTTACCATTAGTTTGCCTATAAAAGATGCCCTCCAAACCTCAAAAAATCCATAATATGAAAGATTTCAAACATAAAATTGCCATCATTGAAGATTTGAAAGAAGTAGCTATGTCGCTCCAGACCTACATCAATTTGGAAGAAGATATGGAATGTCAACACATCTACCACAATGCTGAAGACGCCATCGCTTTCATACCTAAAACCGACATCAACTTGGTATTGGTGGACATAGGATTGCCCCGTGCCAGTGGAATTGATGCCATCCAAGCTATCAAGGGCTGCTGTCCCCACATCTTATTTTGTATGTTTACCGTCTATGAAGACGACGAAAAAATATTCAAGTCATTGCAAGCGGGCGCCAAAGGTTACATCCTTAAAGGTGCATCCAAAGAAAAAATCGTCATCGCACTTAGAGAGTTGGCTGAAGGAGGCTCTCCGATGAGTCCAACGATAGCTCGAAAAATAATTGACATCTTTAATGCATCAAAACTGCAAATGCAAAACCATGATTTGCCTTTAACTCCTCGTGAAATTGACTTGCTCAATCTTTTGGCTAAAGGCTTACTATACAAAGAGATAGCTGACAAAATGAATATCACTGTTGGAACTGTCAAGCAACACATTCATAAAATCTACGAAAAGCTCCAAGTCAATAACAAAACTGAAGCCATCAATAAATTTAAGTTTTTTGGCAACTGACCAAGCCACATCACACACATTATTGATTATCTTTGCTTGGCAATATACTTAGCAAATTGAAAGTACTCCTCGTTACACCACCTTTCACACAACTCAATACGGCATATCCTGCTACTGCTTATCTCAAAGGATTTCTCAACTCAATTGGCATTGAAACTCAACAGATTGACCTTAGTATCGAAGTTGTTTTAGATATTTTCAACAAATCAGGTTTAGAAGAAATTTTACATCATGTATCTATAGACGAAACAGATCTTAGCAGTAATGCTTTACACATACTGGCCAATCAAGACCGATATATTGCTACCATCGATGCAGTCATCTCTTTTTTACAAAATAAAAATCCAACTTTAGCGCATAGTATCAATACAGGAAAATATTTGCCGCAAGCATCAAGATTTGCAGAAATTGGTGATCTAGAGTGGGCTTTTGGTGCCATGGGTATCCATGACAAAGCAAGACACTTGGCCACTTTATTTTTGGAAGATTTGGGTGATTTTATTACGGAAGTGATAGACCCTGATTTTGGATTTAGCAGGTATGCAGAAAGGTTAGGAAGGACAGCTACCCACTTTGATGAATTATATGCCCATTTGAAGCAAGATGATAGTCTCATCATTTCGAAAATGAAAAAAATATTGTCATCAAAAATCGATGTTTCAAAACCTGATTTGGTGTGTATTACCATCCCATTTCCAGGCAATGTTTTTGCAGCATTCAAATGCGGACAATTGATCAAGTCATGCTTTCCAAAAATAAATATAACCATTGGTGGTGGCTATGTCAATACAGAACTGCGAAAAGTGTATGATCGAAGAGTGTTTGAATTTGTAGATTTTATTACACTGGATGATGGCGAAGCTCCGTTGCAGCATCTTATCGAATACTTGCAAGGTCAAAGAACCAAAGATACACTAAAAAGGACATTTCTTCTTGCACATCAAAGCGTAACTTACATCAACAATAGTACTCAATTAGATATACCACAGCGAGAAGTGGGTACACCCGATTATACTGATCTCAAGATAAATGAATACTTATCTGTGATAGAAGTCGTCAATCCTATGCATAGGCTATGGAGCGATGGTTGGTGGAACAAACTTACACTCGCTCACGGCTGCTATTGGGGCAAATGTTCCTTTTGTGACGTCACCTTAGATTATATCAAAAGATACGAGCCACTCAGTGCATCATTACTTTGTGACCGAATAGAAGCCATCATTATTCAGACAGGTCATACAGGATTCCATTTTGTAGATGAAGCTGCTCCACCAGCGCTCTTACGAGATCTCTCCATCGAGATTTTAAGAAGGAAGTTGAGCGTCACCTGGTGGGCCAATATCAGATTTGAAAAGAGCTTCACTTCTGACCTATGTCGATTGCTCAGCGCTGCAGGCTGCATAGCATTCTCGGGAGGCTTGGAGGTAGCATCAGACAGACTATTGGCCAAGATGAAAAAAGGAGTCACAGTATCACAGGTAAGTCAGGTGACCAAAGCGATGTCAGATGCTGGTATCATGGTACATGCTTACTTGATGTATGGTTTTCCTACTCAAACTGCTCAAGAGACCATCGACAGCTTGGAAATGGTGCGTCAGATGTTTGAAGAGGGCATCATTCAGTCAGGATTTTGGCATTTATTCGCTATGACAGCACACAGTCCTGTTGGCATAGCACCACATGAGTATGGAGTGTCTCATAATGGTCCAGATTTTGGTGGATTTGCCGAAAATGATTATTACCATGATGATCCAAATGGCACCATGCATGAAAAATTTTCAAGAGGGCTTAAAGTTTCGCTATTCAATTTTATGCAAGGCCTTGGGTTTGATTATACCGTCAATGAATGGTTTGATTTTAAGACTCCAAAGACTACCGTACAGCCCGATACTATCCAACATTACATAAAGACTCAGCTTGCTTACCCAGCTATCAGAGATAATGACAAAGCTATCTGGCTGGGAGGCAGACCAATCTCAATATCAGAGTTGAAAATTAAAAAAGCGTCTAAGCACCCACAAAATTTACCTTATACAGCAATTGATTTTGTAAATTATCAAACAACATACAGCTTGATGATGGAAAAAAATGATGCTGAATGGTGGCTAAGTATGTGCGAAAAATTCGATGATGACATTTCTATTCCTATTCGCGAAATGAAAGAAAGTTATGAAAATGCAACTAATAAAAAATGGGATCAATGGATCAATTCTGAGGTATTCAATCAACTTCGACAGCATGGTTTGTTATATGTTTGAATGATGCTGTATTCAATAAAAAAAGGTCCAGGCGGGGAGCCGTGGACCTGTAATTAATAAACCAATCTCATTAAAAAAGTTTATAAATAAAGACGAAAATCCAAAATTATTGCAGCCATTATAAGCTGTCAAACTTTCCTTATCGGGAAATTTTTTCTTTCGGATTCTATCCACTTCAGGTTGCGAAAAAATTCACTTCTTTAAATGATAATTGGTGGTCGGTTTTTGTTGATTGTTTACAAGTAAAATAAATCTGAAAATGTTGGGGGAAAAGTAATGAAGGGCGATAAAATTGAGACTCGCCCTTCATTGTATCATTATTAATCTACATTATCATACAAAAAAGAATTGTTAGAAATGAAGATGTTATTGTCATCGTCCATATTGACCATGTAGGTTGAATTTTGCTTACCATTTGTCTTATTGGTTTCGTCAAGCAAAACATTTCTACGAGCATAAGCAGGAACATTTTCCATGTCAGAGATGATCTTTGGATTGTCCAATGGCTTGCTATTGGTCTTGCGCAAATACTCTCTTCTGGCTGCATCAGCTTCACTTTTCTTTCTCAATTCTTCACTAAGATGATTTTTTCTTGAAGCAAAAGCATCTTCAGATTTTACGCCTAGCATATTGATGGTCTTTTTGACATCGTCGGTATCAAAATCTACCACATTGTCAGAATATGCTTTATCAAAATCGATGACCACATAGTCTTCCTCCACCATCATCTCGTGCATTCTTTCGCTTTCAAGAGAGACTTTGACCTTTTCTGGCTCTTGCTCTTTGCGCTTGGTACCGCCTTCTCTGAATCCTGTAGCTATCAACGTAATCATGATCTTTTCACCAAGAGACTCATCTTTACAATTGCCCCAAATCAAGTCAGTGCCATATCCAGCTTCTTCTTGTACATGCTCCGTGATTTCGCCTATCTCATCCATGGTCACCTCTTTGGTACCAGATGTGATATTGAGCAAAATATGTTGGGCGCCACGGATGTCATTATCCTCCAAAAGTGGTGATGCGAGAGCATTTGTGATCGCTTTTCTAGCACGATCGTCACCATCAGCCATAGCGCTACCCATGATAGCAACACCGCTGTTTCGCATCACAGTATTGACATCTTCAAAGTCCACATTGATGTAACCAGGAACAGTGATGATTTCGGCTATTCCTTTGGCAGCAGTAGTCAATATATCATCAGCCTGACCGAATGCAGCAGAAAGCGCCAAATTGCCATGGATCATCTTCATCTTATCATTA
>JAXLUT010000016.1:0-50764 GCA_046329385.1 Saprospiraceae bacterium | reverse complement strand
TTTCACCCAATTTTACTGCCATGCTCAGTGTCAAATCCTTCTCCTTTGAATTTTTACCTACTGCACCTGGATCGTGTCCTCCGTGACCTGCATCTATGATGATTTTGAAAGTCTTAGATTTAGTATCCAAATGCATGATTGCATTAGAAATTTGATCATATTGTGCTTGAATGTCAATATTTTTACTTTGGACTAGCTTTGAATCATTTAGTAAAACTTTAACACCTGATGCTTGCAACGTAGATGATACATAATACGTTATGAACGTTAATAATAAGATGATTCTTAAGATTGTGACGTGCTTTTGAATAAAATCTGAGACCATTGACGTATTTTTGTGATTTTTATGACGCAAATATAATAAATTTTTATAATATATATTACTAAATCGTTTGAAAATAAAATATTACATAGTATTTTTAATTATAATATGTTATAATGCTTTAGGGATTTGTCAAAAAACAGAAGCTTCAAGCATTGATATATCTGTAGGTAACGATACCTTAAAGATTTTCAAACAAACTAATAACTTATTGGTAGATACCATTCCCAACCAAATAAATAATGTCATTGGGACGGATACTACTGTTGCGAAAGGATTGGATTATAAACTGGCGAAAGACGCTATAGAAGATGAAGTCAAATATGATGCCAAAGATTCCTCTTGGATTGATATCATCAATAAAAAAATTCATCTTTTTGGTGGTGCACAAATAGAATATCAAAAAATAAAATTGACAGCCAACTATGCTGTGATTGACTTTGCCAATAATATCATCCAAGGTTTTGACCAAGTGGACAGTTTAAAGATCAAAGGGCCTAAGCCGAGTTTTAGCGACGACCAAAACACATTTACATACAATGAATTAAAATATAACTTCAAAAGTAAAAAAGGTATCGTCCAGCATGCCATCTCACAGCAAGGCGAATTTAATTTGGTAGGCTCCACCACCAAGTTTATAGGTGGCGCTACTGATAGTTTAGGTACTAAAGAAGACGATCGAGTATATAATGAAGATGCCATCATCACAACTTGCACCCATGATCCACCACATTTCGGTATTCGCACAGGAAAATTGAAATTTGTCCCCAATAAATTGGCAGTCATGAGTGTGGCCAATCTTGAGATAGCCAAGATACCTACTCCACTCTTTTTGCCCTTTGGATTTTTCCCATTGGCAAAGGGTAAATCTTCGGGTTTGATATTCCCAGCCAGTTATGAGTATAATGCCCAATTAGGTCTTGGATTCAGAGAGATTGGTTATTATTGGCCTATCAGTAATAATGTCGATATGAAGCTAACAGGTGATATATACACTAGGGGCTCTTGGGGCGTACGCGTGAATACTCGGTACAAAAAGCGCTATGGTTATGAAGGAAATATTGCTTTTGGATATTCAAAAAATGTGATCGAGAGTACCAAAGATGCCACTAAGAGCCCAGCAATTTCATACATTATCAATATCAATCACCGGCAAGATTCAAAGGCTCATCCATATCGGCGACTCAATGGATCTGTTAATATCCAATCCAACAGATATGACCAAAGAGTATATGAAAATGTGCGGGCAGCTTTGACCAATCAATACACTTCTACTTTCTCTTTCCAACACGATATGCCAGGCACACCTTTCAGATTTGCCGCTGACTTCAGACATAGTCAAAATACAACTACAAGGATTGTGGATCTGACCTTGCCCAATATCACCTTGAATATGAATACGATCTACCCATTCAAGAGAAAAAATAGTACCAAAGAAGTCTGGTCGGATAATATAGCTGTGTCGTACAATTCACAATTTAGAAACTTCGTAAAAACAACAGATACTACCCTTTTCAAGGCTGAAACACTCAAAAACTTCCAAACAGGACTGCAACAAAGAGCAAGTGTGAGTACCAATTTTAAGGTATTGAAATACCTCAACTTATCTCCCAATATCAGCTATGAAGAGACCTGGTTGCTCAAAAAATATCAATTGACTTTCAACCCAGACAGCGTCATCATTGATAAAGTTACTGGAGATACCTTAGGTTTTAAAGC
This sequence comes from Saprospiraceae bacterium, assembly GCA_046329385.1. GTDB lineage: Bacteria > Bacteroidota > Bacteroidia > Chitinophagales > Saprospiraceae > OLB9. The sequence goes on along the minus strand of JAXLUT010000016.1, from coordinate 48,723 downwards.
ACCGACAGAATCATTTGTCAATGGGTTTAATAGCTTTAGAAATTTTAATTCAAGTATTACCCTCAATACCCAGATATTCGGAACACTCAAAGGCGGAAAGGGATTTTTCAGGGGCTTGAGGCACGTGATGAAGCCAAACCTTAGCTTTGGGTACTCGCCAGAAAACCAATCAAAATACCAAGCCGTAGTTGATACAGATACTCGGGAAGCATACAACAAGCGCCAAACCTACAATATACTCTCCAACGGTGCATTTGGCACTTTGTCAGGAAATCAACAACAACTGGCATTGGGCTATGGCATCACCAATATCATTGAAGCCAAATTCTCTATTCAAAAAAAGACACCATCGAAAAAAGGTTAGGATCTTTTGACAATCCTCAAATATCAACGGCAACTATAATTTTGCCGCTGATTCTTTCCAATGGTCACCCATAGCAGTGAGTGGTAATACCACATTTTTCAAAGGACTTTCCAATTTTAATTTCAGAGCATCATACAGTCCTTATGTCTATGATAATAATGGTAAGATCACTAAAAAAACCGTTTGGGACAATGGCAAGATCTTACCAGAATTTAGAAATATGACTGGTGGCTTGTTTACCAGTTTATCTTTTTCTGCTGTAAGACAATTTTTGACAGGGAAAAAGAAAGACAATAATCAGAAAAAAATCAGATGATACCAAAGACACTGATACTACACCTAAGCCAATAGGAGATATTTCATTGGCAGACTGGTTTGAAAACTTCAATCTTACCCACTCTATCAATTATACTTATGCTGTCAACAAAACTGACACTTTTTACATATCCAATCACTCCATCAGTCTTAATGGAAGCATACCGCTGACCAAAAACTGGAATTTGACGATAGGCAATATATCTTATGACTTTTTAAATAAAGCATTCCCATACCCTTATCTTGGATTCAGTAGAGACCGCATTGTTGGACAATGAATTTTAACTGGTCACCTACCAACAATGTGTATAATTTTTATGTAGGTGTTAAATCATCTGCGCTCAACTTCTTGAAATATGACTATGGTCAAAGAAATGCTAACACTTTGTTTTCTGGGCAGAGATAACTCATAGCTTTTAGCTTGTAGGTTTTAGCTTTTAGCTTGTAGGTTTTAGCTTGTAGGTTTTAGGTTTTAGCTTGAAGCTAATTTATTGGCATCTGCTTTTCCAAATTCATCAATATAAACTTGAAACAACATAAAACACAGACAAAAGTAATTTACTCAAATACTACTCCAATAAATCCAAACATATTGATACCAATGATAACACCCAACAGTGTGATGAGAGGATGGACATCGGCCAACTTTTTGCACTAAAAATCTTGCGACATTATCTACTGAACCAATCACCACAAATCCCCAAACTGCTACGATACCTGAATGCCCCCGCTGTGATATATTGATAAATGGCCAATGGTAAATAAACCACTAAAGTACCAACAATAGGTATTACACTACTAATAGCTGTCAAAAATTATATCAAAATAAATTCTTTCAACACCAAAATCCAATATCCAAGTCCACCTACGAATCCCGGATGATGGCTACTATCGGAATAATTTTAAGGCATTGCTGTATACCAAATTGCGTACTCCATTGATGATACGACGTACATTGGCTGTCTTGAATGGTAGATTTTTTCGCAACCATCTTTCTAATTGCTGCGTCTGTATGAGCATAAAATACAAGACCAAATACATCAAAAACATATTGCCCAAGGTAGAAAAAGTGCCGCCTAAAGCCTTTTGAGCGATGGGCACTACCTGCTCACCAAACTTGGCAATGTTTTCTGTTTTGATGATATCCACGTTGTACTCAGTATTGATGTAATTGGTGATCTTTGTTACTGAATCATTGATCACGGTTGGGTTTTGGATGACAGGATTAAGCTTGTCTATGACCACCGATGCAAGGTATCCAATAGGAATAATCATGATGATCAATGACAATAACATTAGGCTCAATGCAGCTACCCAAGCTGGCCATTTTTTGTAGATCGTCAAGTATTTCATAGGATACATCAGAATAACATAAAGTGTAACAGCACCCAAAAACGAACCCATCATGAAGTACAATTCTTTGATGATGGTGATGCCTAAAAATACCAGAATACCAATAAATAATATCTGCCTGATGACATTGGGATGGATAGAAAATCGTGCAAATGTCGGTCCTTGTCCCATAATACAAGTGTGTTCTGTTGAAAAATGTTCAGAAAAATGATAACTGTTTATTTAGTATCCAAAAAATATCCAATGTAAAACTCTACACTTGGCCCAGCCTTGGCAACGGATGACGACACTCCATAATTGCCCAAAACGCCTATTTTAAGTTGGCCATATCTACTGCCAAATTTATCCAAGATGACACCACCTTGCATAGCCATGATACCAGTGCCAGAATATCCCAAACCAGCCCAAAAAGCATCTTGTTTTTCAAATTTCAGTCCATACAATACATCTATAATATCTGGATTAACAATGTTGCCAATGATCATTGGCTCCAGGTAAGTATCGTAATTGTAAAATCTACCACCAACATTGAAATGGAAGTGTTTTTGTCTTTCTTGATTAAAATTATTGACCAAAACTTCTGATGCGTAAATGTGATTCATAGCTGCACCTACATAAAATGTATTGCCCTTATATTCACGAATATTGCTGGTATAGAAGAAGCCTCCACCTACAGATGGTAAAAAAGCACTAGCTCTATTGCCCAAAACTAAAGGATCATTATTTTGATTGAAAATTTCTGAAGTTCCATTGTATGCATATTGTTGGAAATTGGCAGAAACACCCAAAGAAAATTGACCATATCTGCTGAGTACTTCTTTCAACTTGTAAGCATAATTCAGTTGTACACCCATCTTGCTGACTGGCCCAGTCTTGTCAAAATTGATGATAGCGCCGCCACTCATATTATAATCAGCCAATGGGTATTGAGCTGAGATAAAGCCTGATACCGGTGCACCAGAAAAACCTAACCATTGCATCCGAAAAAATCCATCTACTACCATATTATTGCCTATGGCCGTATATGCAGGATTCCAAATGGTTCTTGTTTCGGAGATGAAGCTGCTATTTGCCACTTGTTGACTAAGCAAAACATTGATGCAAATGGCATAAAATATTGATGTAGAAATGATATATTTCATTTTGATTTCTTTTTTAATTAATCAATTAATCCCACATAATGGTGAGGGCACTTTTGATGACTCTGTCTCCAAAGGTGAGAATGTAATAATAAGTGTCTGGAGGCAATTTTTCACCATTTTTAGTGCCATTGAAGAGTGCTCCTTGTACTTGATACCCATCTGCTTCAAATATAACATTGCCCCATCTATTGAAAATCTTGAGTTGATTGTCTGGATATTCGTTCAAGTTACCAAAATACAATTCGTCATTCATGCCATCTCCATTTGGCGTAATGATGCTGATTGGTTTGAAATTATCTTTTTTAACACAGACTGACACACTATCTGTAAATTCACAACCATTCAAATCTGTGATAGTGACAACAAATGTTGTGGCATCAATGGGCTTTACCTCAGGATTAGCAATATTACTTGCCCCTACGATCAAGCTTGTATTATTCCATCGATAAGATACGCCGCCAACAGCATTTAACCTTATTGTCCTACCTTCTACCACACATGTATCTTTGCCAGCGCTGATATTGACAGCTTCAAAAACCTTGATTTCAATAGTACTTGTATCTTTATTGGACGGACAAATACCATCTGAAGCTATGACACTATAGGTGGTAGTAGTTGTTGGGCTTGCAATGGTTTCTGCACCAGTTAGTGTTGACAATGTACTGCCACCTGGATCTGTCCATGCATAATTTTGGCCACCGCTTGCTGTCAATTTTACTGGTTCGCCATTACAAACTCCAGGTTGGTCTGCTACGATTTTTGATACTACAATAGGATATAGATTACCTTTGACACTATCTTGTGCAGTACAGCTATATTGATTGGTTACAGTTACCTTGTATGTATTATTGGTCAGTACTGTTGTTTGATCATTCTTTACTGTCAAAGTTGCAGCAGTGGTATTGTCTGACCAAACATACTTGGTGTGTGATCCTGCATTCAAAACTTTACTTTGACTTGGACAAAGATTGAAATCTGTTCCCAAATCTACAACAGGCAATGCCCGCGATGTCACAACGAACGTAGAATCTGTTTTACAATCCATTGCATTGGAAACAAAAAGTGAATAAGTACCAGCCTCAGTGATCTTAATGCTCTTGCCAGATTGCCCAGCGATAATATTTGTTCCTTTCTTCCATTCAAATTTGGTGCCGTCAGAGACCACATTGATATCCAAGGTACTGCCAGCACAGAGATCATACGTTTTGGCCAACATAGTCAAAGTAGGTTTGGGTGCATAGGTGATTCGCACTTGTTCTGTCCTCGAACAATTGAATGAATTATTGACCGTCACCACATACAATCCAGACTTATCGGCAGTGACACTTTGGGTAGATGCCAGCGCTGCTCCATTAAGGGTCCAAGTATATGAAGTATTATTAGCTCCCGCATTGAGCACTGGTGGTGTATCGCCAGTGCAGAGTGTCCTATCATTGCCCAAATTAAATGCAGGACGAGGATTGACTTTGATGGTAACTGATGACGAAACTTCACATGCAGGAGTACCACCTTTACTGCTACGCGATAGGTGCCAGCTTGTGAAAGCACCATAAATGAGACTATTAGCTCCAGCTATCACACCTACTGCATCGTACCATTTCACTTCTGGATTGGTCGCATTGGTAGTAGCCACGATATTGTGTGTTTCTCCATCGCAGATGGTTGCATCGCCATTGAGACTTAATGTAGGGACTCTACTATGAATGATAAGGCAATTTCATCGGTTGATGAGCAATTAAACTGGTTAGTGACAGTCACTTTATACAAGCCATTATTTGATGTGGTCAGCATTCTATCAGTAGTGGATTGAACTACACCATCTTTTGACCAAACATACTTGGTACCATCGCCTCCAGCATCAAGCACTACTGGATTGCCAATGCATGATACCAGTGTCGGGTCACCCAAATTGACAACAGGCAATGACCTGATTTCAACATTGACAGATTTGCGTCTTGCATAGACCAGCATTATTGCAGCTTCTATTGTATAGAGTCCAGAATTAAGCACGTTGAATGATAAGGTATTGGCTCCAGAATGATATTATTGTCTAGTACCATTTTAGGCATATTAAAATTTAAAGCTACGGCTGTTATTTTGTTTGACTCACCTTGGCATATATTGATCACCTGATGGAAATCATTGACAGCAGGACTGGTAAAAATCTGATATTCACTTCATCATCAGATTGGCATTGGTCAGCATTTTTTACTACAACTTTGTATAAACCTGTTTGGATGGCTTCGTATTCTCTTTCACTGGCACCAGTGATCACTTTATTGTCTCTATACCATACAAAAGATGTACCTTCCAATCCTGCATTCAAAACAGCTGTATCACCAGTGCATTTGTCCAAATCTGGCCCGAGATCTACTTTAGGTTTCGGTACCATAGTGACGGTAGTCTCATCAAACCCTTTACAATCAAACTCGCCCAATGCCACTAATTTATACAGTCCGCCAGTAGTGATATCTAAAGTTTTGCCTGATTGCCCAGGTATCAAAACACCATCTTTATACCACGCTATAGATTGATGACCAGTAACATTGGCTGAAATCGTATAAGTTTCACCTTCGCAGAATCTTTGGTTGTCGGCAATGACCACAACAGGCAAGGGATTGAATGTTACTTTGACACGATCTGTTTTTTTACAACCTGATGAATGGGTTACCTCTACCTCGTATTCCCCAGAGATAGTGACGTTGATAGTTTTGAGCGTATTGGGTACCTGCATATCTACTCCGTCTTTTCTCCGTGCAATATGAAACTCCTTCACTTCCTGCATCAATCATAGGTATCGCCTACACACAAATCAATATCGGCACCCAATTCAAATGAGAGAGGACAACAATTGGGAGGCGCTGTAAAAACTCCAGTTTTAATCAATTTACAATCTGTAGATGCTGTAAAAAAAGCATTGACATCTCTTAAGGTGCCATCAGATTCTAAGCCTGTTAACACTATGGTTTGTGGGCTTGTGGTTATATTGAACAATTGACCATTGACACTGATCTGTCCTATCGTTGGGGCTCTATTATAAGTAATAGTCAAAGTTTGTGTAAAATCATTAGTACCAGCCTCGCAAGGAGTTTGTGTCACAGCCACTATTTCATCAATTCTACATGCTGGCAATACTGTCATATCTACACAGTTGCTACTTAATACCAAACAATTTCCATTATTTATAATTTCGACCAACGTTTTTCCAATCCAGGTATCTGGCATATTATTGCTATTATATGCTACACCATATACGCAAAAGGTTCCAGCCATGATTTGAGTAAAATCTGAAGTACTACTTTGAAATTCAATCTTATTGGTCAATTTATTGACAGCTACATACGTATAGTTATATCCTAAAGGCAGACTGACGCCATCATAGACATTAGCACCCGCAGGTTTGTTTGGGAAAGTGATGTTGTAGCTAAAAGGGAGTGCAGGTGTAGTTTCTGAGAATGAACTGATAAAAAGGTAATAATACTTTCCCGCTATCAAATTTGCAGTTAATCGGTCTTCTGTAGTAATAAAATTATCGCCTGCATATTTGACTGCTGAAGATGATACAAAATTAGTACAATTTGTGCCAGTAAATCCATCAATAAACAAGTTTAAAACTGCCGAACCTGAATATCCATGTGCAATAGTATAACTACCTGAAACATCAACTGTAAAAAAGATAATATCACCCTTGACATCGTTTCCAGCAGTGCCACAATTTATTGCTGTATTATTGCCATATACAAGGTTACCAGCTAAATCAGATGACCTAACACTTCCTGAAATATTTGTGATAATCTTGCCAACATTGCTCTTTAAGTTTAATAAAAGTCCAGGATCACCTTCTAAAAGTGATTTTGACGTAGTAGGCGAAATCAATGTGACTGGAGCTATACATGTAGAATTAATAGTGAAATTGCTCCTAGATACATTAAATATTTTGAAGCAAGAATAATCCATACATTCTAACATGATGCGAGCTGTATTGGATGCGCTGATTGTAGCAGGTAAAGTTAAGTTGTATGAACCGGAAGCATAATCAACATTTTCAGCCAAAACCAAACTGTATGATTTCCCTTCATCCATTGAGAGTTTAATCCTGATTTTGGAGCAAAGTCCATTGCTACCATTGGTATTCCAAGTGAAATTCTCGCTCATGCCTGCCACCAATGTTTCGCCACCAATAGGACGAGTGACTACAAATGGGCCGCTGTTTTCTACTGTGATCTTAATATCATCATTGGCTACTGCACCACCAGATGAGACGTTATCTCTCATTGACACATTAAAATTGAGTTCTCTGGCAGTATTTGGCAAAACATCAAATGGGTTTACAATATTTTTTGCCAAATCTGTCAAAGTTGGGAAATATCTATAGGGAACAGTTGTAGGTGGGTAAGACCTGAATAATGGCGCCTTAGTGCTGGATGCAGCTACAGCACCAATCCACCCTTGTGTAGATGTACTATTTGGCCCATCTTCATCAATCTCCTCCCAACAATATGTGTGTGAATCTGAATCTGTAAAACTACCTTTCGCTTCGAGATAGAAAGGTGTATTTTTAGGTATCCTATATACTGCACCACAATCATTGGCTACAACGGATGGTAAGGCATTGGTCGAATTGGAAGGATTGCCACAAGGGCCTCCTGAACGATTGTAAACAAAATCGTACATTTCTTCTAAGCTCTTGATATGAAAGTAATTATCGGCTGCATCGCTGCTTGGAATATTTTGATCTGGGTCACAAATACCATTATATGACATGATGGTAGTACCGCTTCCTATCTCATACGAATTGTGTTCAGCAATAGCATCTGTACAGCTGCCACCTATACCGTTGAAGGTGTGATTGGCGCCAAACTGATGACCAAACTCGTGGGTAGCAAGATTAATCCATCCATTGCCAACATTGGTATAAGCGCCACTCCATCCACGACCTTTGGCAGGAAAAGTACCTGAATTGCTACACACAGATTCTAATTGTGCTATGCCACCATTGCCCCAACCATCACCATCTTTGTGCTGATGAAATACATGACCTATATCATATCTACTATTCGGCGTGAACCTTGCATACAGCAGTACCTGCTCAATCAGGCTGATTGGTACTGGCCGGTTTGTCTGGTATAAAAGGATCTGTACTTGGATCATTATACATATAAATCAAAGTGCCTGTGGTCGATAATCTGATGGACATCTCAAAGCTGAATATAGCACTTATCGCATTTAAAGTATTGACTATAACTATCCTAACAGCGCTATCTGTATTGCCATTATTGAGATAAAACTTCCAGTGCAGATAATAGCGACATCATAGACGTGCTTTTGGCTCTATGGTTTGATTTGTCCTTAGCCCATTAAATGGAGATGGCTTTTTGATCATGTCTTGCATGCTATGATCGTGACCACAAAATTGTTTCATCTTGCGTATATCTGGTTGGATACCATACTCTACATGATGAAAGTTGGGTGTATTGGGATCATCAGGATAGATACTTACCATCTTTCCATTATGAATGATGGTAGCATACAATCCTAAATTGCTTAATGTCAGTGCGCCATAAATATTTTTATTGTCAACAGATGTTAAATCAAATGTCAACAAATCTGGATTTTGCCTTACAGTTTCCTCGTCTAAAACATCATTTTTGGTGACTTGAAATGTCTCCATTTTACCGTATATAGGCAATTGGATAGTGAAAGTCGAAGATCTATTTGAATAACGTTGACCATTTTTCAAATAGGCATTATAATCGATTTGACTTTTCGATACTAAAATCTTCCTTTTTAGGCTCTGAAGGTTGAATTCGAAAAATTTTCTTGTGCGCCAACCAGATGAGATTAAAAAAATATTAAACATAGACCTACGTAACGCATGGTTTGTTGTTTTGGTGATAAAATGTAATTTACGGCTCGAAATTAAACAAATGGTGGGAAAGTATGAAATTTTCGATGCTAAAAATAATGAAGATATATCAAAAACATCTATTATGTCAACAATAGCAGAAATATAATCGCGTTCCCAAAAAATAGCCGCCGACAATAAAAAACTGCTCACTCTTCATGCTTCTTGATTAACCTAATTTATAAAACTTCTGAACCTGTGCTTCGAGATCGGTTCTTGGGTTGATAGCCACTATTTTTCCATCTCTTCCTACTAAAATGTTTGTGAATGCTTCGTACACCATACTCATTGGCTGGGGCGCATTCCCATTTTTTAAGATCAGACACATGACCTGGCCATACCAATTGATCTTGTTCTATAGCTCCAAGCCATCTTTGTTTGGATGCATCCATTTGTTCTTTGAGTTGTGCTGGGTCTGTAAATCTTTGTGCAGTACGGCTATCCACACCATCAAGTGATACACTAAATACGTCAAATCCTTTGGACTTATATTTGTGATAAACTTCAACAACATGAGGATTTGCTTTTCTACATGGTCCACACCATGATGCCCAAAAATCTATCAATACAACTTTACCTTTATAATCGCTCAATTTGCGCACTTTACCGTTAGGGTCTGGCAACGAAATTTCAGGAGCAGGCTCACCTACTTTGATTTTTGCGGCTGCATTTTGCGCCATCATTTGTTGATCCAATTGTCCTAATATACCAGCATACTCCTTAGACAAAGATAAATCTGGGTATGTCGTTGTCATTTTTGCTGAAACCTGCTTGTGCAAATCAATGAATTCAGGTCTAAGAGTGAAGAGACGCATTGCAATTTGAAAAGCAACCAATGGGTCAGCTTTTTGTGTGGTATATGTAGTCAAAGCAGGTACATCCATTTTTTGGTCGATGTATTCTCTGACTGTCTTAAGGTATTCTTCAGAGAGTTTTGATCCAGTCACAGTATAATTAAATTCGTTGAGGCCTTCCAATTTACCTTCAAAATTCACCTTTTTTTCACTTCCATCCATGACCAAATCAGCCGCTTGCTGGCCGATTCTCAATCTATAAATGCCTTTCTTAGCTCCTTCTGGAAAGGTGATTTTAAAATTACCATCTTTGTCGGTCTGCTCCTGAAATAAAATAGTTGGTTGCTTGGTGATAGAGATTTCATCAACATACACAGTCATATTGGCAGCACCTGGTACCTTGCCATTGATCACTGTGCCTTTAAAGGCATTGCATGAAGCTGCCAATACCAACGGCATAGCTATCAAAATAAAATATTTCAAAATGGATTTTGTATTCATTGAAATTAAATAATTTAGTTAAATATTATAAATAAATAATGTATAAAATAGTAAAATTGTAAATGATCTGCAAAAATATATAATAAAATAGCATTCAATATACATTGTTTATTTTTACAAGTCCAATATCAATATTTTAGCAACTTATTAACAAAAAAAAGGCCACCTGTCATCAGGAAGGCCTTAATTCGTTATTAAATCTAATCTAATATCAATATGCTTTGATCAATGGATGATTCGTAATCTTATCACCTTGTTGTACCGTAATGATGTAAAGTCCTGCTGGTGGATTCCAATCTACTAAATTGCCTTGTGCTGTAAAAGGTATGTTAGCTCCGCCAGTATTTCTAATGTTTAGAATGGTCACATTTTGGCCTAAAATTTCAAATCTTGTACTGGCTGGATTAGGTACAATTTTGACATCGTTCACTACGGACGCTTTTCTTAATCTTAGCCCTTCGGTGATATAATTTTTCAATAAAATTTTTGATTCCTCTAAAATATCTGGTGTTTGACTCATAAGATGATCATTGCAATGTAATGTAAATAAAGGTTGCTGATCATTAATCTGCATATCCTTGGCAACAATTACTCTCAAAATACGGTCAGCATCAATACGGATCGAAGAAGGGTTGATCTCAAAATATGGTGACTCAACGGTGATATTTTTCATCTCTTCTGTCAATTGTATGGCCAATTGCATTCCTGAAAGTGCTACCGAATTATTTAGGAAATATTGCACTACTCCATCTTCAGTCATCTTACTGTCTAATAGAGTGACAGACCTTTTGCCTGATCGTAAAGTATTTGCGTCTGAGATGTCACCTTTATACACGGCTTTAAAATCAAGCGGGCCTTTTATTTCGCCTAAAATCACTTTGCCTTTCACATTTTTGATGTCAGATGCTGTGGTCAGTGAATCCATGCCACAAGAAAAACGCCAAGGATCAACCACTAAGTTAGGCTCCAGTATTTGATCTCTTAATATCTCTAAGTCTTTGATTCTTATTTGCTTATCATCATTCAAATCAGCTGCAAGAAATTCAAAGTTTTTCAATTTGTACAGCCCCATGATATAATCTTGCAGCAATCGCAAGTCTGCCACATCCAATCTACCTTCGTTAATACCTCCAAAATATTCAGGGCTTATTTCCAAATTTTTGTAAAGAGAAATATTTTCCCAAGCAAATTGGCCATCTACATCAGATTTGGCTACAAGATTCATTTGCAGATTATCGGGCTTTGTCAGTCTCATGGCTACAGAAGCCATAGGCCTTTTGTTGGATTCTGCCACTGTGCCTTTCATCCTCAATTGATTTTGACATGAACCATTATCAAAAGCCAACATAAATACTTCAGTATACTCTTGATTGCCTTCCAAATCTGTCACATAAATAGTAAAATATTGAAAGCCAGCATTGCTACAATTGACCATGCGGATAGTGTCATTGACATTGGTCGAGAAGGAATATTTCAAATAACGTGCATTAGAACAATTATCAAAAGACCCAAGATTAAATATGCGGGCTGGTACTTTCAGTGGGAAATCGTTACCCTCAAATGATGAAAATAATACATCGTGCATATATGGTGTTGGGCGTTTATCGTCTTTTATATGTACTTTTTGCTCACAAGTACTTACATTGCCACATTGGTCATGGACAGTCCAAATCACCTTATGGTAGCCTCTGATCACTGGGTAAGGCAATTTGAATCCTACTTGCTGTCCACTCTTCACCACTGGCAACAAACGTGTTGAATCGCTTGAATTGTAACTATAAGTATATTCAAAACTACCATCTGACCACAAATCAACTGATGCCGACCAGTAAAGGCTTTGTTGGCCACAAGGCGAAAAATCTATAGCTACATTGCTGACTTGAAAGTTGGCCTGACATCCTTGATCCGTACCCAATGTGACATCGCCACATTTCAATATACTGGGTTTGATAGGATCATTGATTTTGATGACTTGAGTGTGACCATATACCGATATTGGTATTGGGCACATAAGTACACCAGTTGATGACTGTAAAAGTGCGCAATATTTTATAACAAGCTTTTGAATCCGTCTCAAATACTTGGTCTTGATGACTCACACCTACTATGTCACATGGACCAGCTACCCATGAAGGCGAATCATTGGGTATATTATCCTTGCAGGTAATGGTCACATCAGCAGGCCAATCAATGGTAGTAGTGCCTGATATATATGTGACATAAATATTCTGAATGCAGGCATGCTCACCTGTATCATAATTTTGGTTGCCATTGGCATCAAGATACTAAGTACGCACAATGTTTCCCATATTGCAGACAGCATTGGGTCTGACGTCTTGATAACGCAATTGGCCTACACCACCAAATACAGTAGGTGTACCACCCAGTGGCAAGTAAAGGATGTCATCATGGCAAAGTCACAGTTATGTCAGGTGGACAAACCAAGGCTGCTTGCAGAAGCTAAAGAAAAAGTTACTAAAATGGTTGAAAGCAAAAATCTAATGAACATGGTAAATTTCATTTAATGATGAATTAATTCTTGCAATAGCAGGAAAAAGATGTGCAAATATAATTTCCAGCAATTAAAAATAAAAATATATAGAATTATTTTTTATATAAAAATATTTACAATATATAGTTAATTGTCAAGTTTCACATCGGGGTTGAATAATTTGATGGTGAAAAGCTAACAATTTTTGGTAAAATTGGTCAGGATTTTGAGTGAAAAGATTTGGGTTGATGAGAACCATTATAGTTAAGCATCAAAAGGAAAGAAAGTTTTCATCTTTAGGTAGTTACAAGCTTGACTTGAGGCAAGGTAGATGAATAAAAGAGCAAACAAGTAATTATTAGGCATCAAAGAAATACAGTAATGTGGTAAAATTATTGATGACCACGCTCCAATTATCTAAGACCATGCCCCAATTGTTAATGACTTGGCCAAAAGTATCCGAGATGATGCCTTAAAAATCCGAGATGGTGCCAAAAGTATCCGAGTGCGTGCCAAAAGAATGCGAGTGAATGCTAAAAGTTTTCGAAAAAGAGCTGTTTTAATCGATATGAAGCCTAAAGTATGCGAGATGTTGCCCTAATTATCCGATATGAGGCCTAAAGTATCTGAGTGCGTGCCTAAAGTATGCGAGTGAATGCCAAAAATGGCCGAGCGCACACTCTTATTGTTAACGACGGTGCCAAAAGTATCCACAACCTTATTAATATTACCAACGACCATGAAAAAATTACCAACAACCATCCAAAAAGTATAAACAACCTTATTAATATTACCAACGACCATCCAAAAAGTACCAACAACCTTATTAATATAACCAACGACCATGCAAAAAGTAGTAAATACATTGCAAAATGTAGGAAATCTCTATTAAATAATGGGAAATAAATTGTAAAAAGTGGAAAGTACCTTATCAAAAGTAGGAAATTCCTGATCTGTATGAACCTAAAATTCTTTATAAAAAAACCAACCAATCATACTAAAACTTGACCAATTTTGGTCACTTTTCGCTTGATGAAAATAAAAATGTGAAGAAATCGAGTAAAAAAACTTGCGCGGAATTGATGAATAGAAGATGGTGCTGCACAGCGAGCCGATGTGAGCATCTTCCCCAATCCTGTGCAAGATTATCTCATGGTGACCTTGGGTGAGTATGTGCCAACACACGGCGAAATCATGATGTATGATATATCAGGCCGTATCGTCAAGATGCAACGCATATATTATGGACAGAACAATGTAGATATGCGGCATCTGCCCCAAGGTGTATATGTATGGCGACTGATGGATGGCAAGGTAGCGATCAGCGAGGGCAAGGTGGTGAAGGAGTAGGGGATGAAATATAGTCTATGGCATCTTGGTATCAAGGCAATCATTTCTATTATTTTCAATCTATTCAATCTTTCTTTAAATCGAATGGAAAAATGATTATCTTTGTAAAAGGAAAATGAAACCATCAATTATGTTTAAATATTTCACTGTATTAATTTGTTGTGCAATTACACTATCAGCGTCAAATGCACAAAATGAAGATTATATTTGGCCGCTTGGCAATAATGGCGGTAGTTCTATCGAACAATTAGAACAAGATTTGGAAGACAGTTCTTATATTTGGATTCCATTTAATTTTGATTTTAATATGGATCCTATGAATATTAATTATGTAATAAAAAGGATTCCTAACTCATCTGGAACATTAGCATCAATATGTGATAAAGATGGAAATTTATTTTGTTATGGTCATGGTAGGTCAATTTTTGACAGTAACGACAACTTTGCTGTCAATGGAGATACCATTTGTTATGACCCATATTGGGAGTTATGGAATTATGAAGGATTGAATAGGGGTTATAGAATTTTTCAAGGCATGATTTTATTGCCTTTTCCGGGGTATAGAGATTCAGTTTTCTACATGACACTCAAGTACGATCACATCAATGACGTGCAGACTGGCGTGTACTGGGGCATCATCACTGGCTATAAAGATGGGTCAAGGGCAAAAGTGGTCAGTAAAGACAATGTAATAGATCATACCTTCTTAGGCAGCGGTATGACCAAGGCTGTGCGCCACGCCAATGGTCGGGATTGGTGGATCATCCTCATCAGTGGCGATAATGTCAGTTATTATATTTATAAGCTTGATCCTTTGGGGCTGAAGTTGTGGTGGACCCAGACCTTGGGTAAAAAACAAAGTGGCTTCAACTCGGGCAATGCAGCATTTTCTTATGATGGCGCCAAGTACGCCGTAATAGACGGCAGATACATCCCTCAACAAGCTGTCATCTCCATCTTTGATTTTGATAGGTGTAGTGGCAGACTGAGCAATCCTCACCACAAAGAGATCTACATACCCAAATATTCATTGGGTCAGAGTGTGGTGTTTTCGCCCAATGGCAAATATCTATATGCCAATAGCGATTCTATCTTATATCAGATCGATTTGACCAAGACAGGCTTTCCTATGCAAGAACTGGCCGTATTTGATGGCTTCCAAAGTTTTCCTGATCCTAGTTTTTATTTCACACCCTTTGGCTTCTGGGCTGAAGGGCCAGACGGTCGGCATTACAATGTGTCAAGTGCTGGTACTGCCTACCACATGCACGTGATGGATTATCCTAATGAAGAAGGAGATTATAGTTCCTTTCGTCAACATGCCATTCGACTTCCAAATAATCCTAGAATTATCCCCAACTTCCCACACTACCGCCTCGGCCCACTCGATGGCTCACCGTGCGATACCTTAGGCATTGACAATCATCCCATCGCAAAGTACCGCTACGAGGCAGATAGCATCCAGTACCATAGGTTGCGATTTACAGATTTGAGCTACTTTAGGCCAGAGACTTGGAGTTGGGACTACGGTGATGGCAGTCCGAGAGAGAGTACCCAGAGTCCATACCATACCTTCCCCAAGGATGGCACTTACAATGTCTGCCTCACCGTCAGCAATGAAAATAGTAGCAACACATCATGCCGCACCATCACCATTGGTACGAGTAGCACAGATGATGGTAGCACGCAGCGAGCAGATGTGAGCATCTTCCCCAATCCAGTGCAGGATTATCTCTTGGTGACCTTGGGTGAGTATGTGCCAGCATACGGCGAGATCGAGATATATGATATATCAGGCCGCATCGTCAAGACGCAGCGTATCTATTATGGACAGAACAATGTGGATATGCGGCATCTGCCAGCAGGAGTCTATGTGTGGCGACTGATAGATGGCAAGGTAGCGATCAGCGAGGGCAAGGTGGTGAAGGAGTAGCTTGGGTATGAACCTATGTTTCGCTCCTAAGGAATAGAATAATATAGGTTATTGCATTGTACTGAAAGATTGTTCCTTCAGAACTTGGCTATACGCTATATGTGCCATTAATTTTTGTGATCTTTTATATCATCATTCGAATTATTCGAATCATTCATAGTACTAATCATTCACCATTTGTCGTTTGCAATACTTTTAGTTCGAATCGTTTAATGTCCAAATACTGGAATCTATTCAACCAATTCAGCTTCTTCCAAGACATAGATAAGATAGTCAAAGTTGTCTCGATTTAATTTGAGCCTTCCTCTGAATTTTATTTTTGAATCCAATTTCATTTGTGGGACTTTTTTTGGAGATAATATGTCTATGATGGATTCAACTCCTGCTTTGCCGCAAAAAAAACACTGAGCAAATGGATAAGCAGAAAGTATAACTATATTGTCATCACCAGTTTCGCTCACTGGGATATAATATCCTTCTACTTGCACTTGCTTGCCATCTAGGGCTCTTATAGTATCGCTAAATAGAGGATATTCAACCTTCATGGCCATTTTTTCGCTATACTTTTCTTCAAATTTTACACTCATTAGTAGTGGCCAATCTAGAATATACGCATCATTTTCTTTTTTAAAATAGGCAAGGTCAAAACCAACATTTTGTCGAAGGCTATCAAGGTTTGAAGGCAGCTTTGCAACTTTTGGCGGCTCTGATTTGCATCCCAATGACGTAAAAATTATGAAGATGCTCCATAAGACAAAAAAGAATGAATAACATTTTGAAAACATAAATCCCCAACTTTAATTTGATTAAAAAAGCAAGGTCAAATTGACCCTCTTCCTTGCTGCATCTACGCTCATCACTTTGAGTGTTAATTCTTGACCTAAGCTCAACACATCAGCTGGTGATTGAATAAATTTCTTGGTGATTTGCGAAATATGCAATAAACCATCTTGCTTTGCACCAATATCAATAAATGCTCCGAAATTGGTCAGATTGGTGACAATACCCGGTACGATCATCTCCTCATGCACATCTTCAATTGATTTGATCCGTACATCAAAGGCAAATGGTGCAGCTACACCACGTGGGTCAATGCCTGGTTTGTCCAACTCTTTCATGATGTCTTGGAGTGTTGGTAGCCCAATATGATCAGTCACATATTTATCCAATGAAATTTGCTTACGTATAGTCGCATCTTCCAAAAATCCATGCAGTGTCATGCCACTATCTCTAGCCATAGATGCTACCACTGGATATGACTCTGGATGTACGCCAGTATTGTCCAGTGGATTTGATCCTTCTCGTATCCTCAAGAAGCCTGCTGCTTGCTCATAAGCTTTGTCCCCCAAACGTGGCACTTTTGTCAACTCTTTGATAGAAGTAAAATCTCCATTGGTGCGGCGATAAGCCACAATATTTTTTGCTAATGCTGGGCCTAAGCCAGCTATATAAGTAAGAATGTGCTGACTTGCAGTATTGATATTTACACCTATGGTATTGACACAACTGGTCACGGTAATATCCAAATTCTCTTTTAGTTTGCCTTGATGAACATCATGTTGGTACTGCCCTACTCCTATTGATTTTGGTTCGATTTTGACCAATTCTGCCAATGGATCCATCAGTCGTCTGCCTATAGAAATAGCGCCTCTGACGGTGATATCTTTATCTGGAAATTCTTCTCTCGCCACTTCCGATGCAGAATAAATAGAAGCACCACTTTCGTTGACCATGTAAATATCTACCTTATCTTCAAACTGTACAGATTGAACCAATTGTTGGGTTTCTCTTGATGCAGTACCATTGCCTATAGCAACTGCTTTGATCTTGTGCTGGTAGGCTAATGATTTCAATATGTTTTTGGCTTCGATGATTTGATTTTGTGGAGGATGAGGGTAGATGGTTTGGTACTCCAAAAAATCCCCATTTTGATCAAGACAAACTACCTTGCAACCTGTCCTAAACCCTGGGTCTATCGCCATAACTGCCTTCATACCCAAAGGCTTTGACAATAATAATTGTCTCAAGTTTTCGCTAAATACTTTGATGGCATCATCGTCAGCTTTTTCTTTAAATTCATTGAAAATTTGGGTTTCTACACCTGGTATGATCAGCCTTTTGTAGCTGTCTGCTATTGCATCCCTGATCAAATATGTCTCTTCGCACTGACCACGTAGATATTTTCGCTCAATCATTTCTAAAGCCCTCTCATTGTCTATACTCAAAGAAACTCGAAGCATGCCCTCATGATCGCCTCGCATCATAGCCAAATATCGGTGAGATGGACATCTTGATAGTGATTCTTGAAAATCAAAGTAATCTTGATATTTTTCAGCTTCATCTTTTTTCTTGGGAATTACCTTAGAATGAATCGTGCCAAATCTTCTGAAAGAATGCCTCAATCGCTCTCTAATATCTTGGTCTTCGCTCACCCACTCTGCTATGATGTCTTGCGCACCACTGATGGCCTCTCCTACTGTCTTTATTTGGTCATTCAAATATTTTTTGGCCATTTCATCTATACGAAGATTTCGTTGGCTCATGATGAGTTTTGCCAAAGGCTCCAAGCCATTTTCCATTGCTATGTCCGCTTTTGTTTTTTTCTTTCTCTTGTATGGCAAATATAAATCTTCAATCTCGTTGGCATCATACGAAGCAATAATTTTGGCTTTGAGTTCTGGTGTCAATTTGCCTTGCTCGTCGATAGATTCTAAAATGGAAGCTTTGCGTTGCTCCAATTCATCCAGCTTTTTTATATACTTTTGAATGTCAGCTACTTGCACTTCATCCATGCTACCCGTCTTTTCTTTTCTATACCGAGCAATAAAAGGAATGGTAGCACCATCTGCCAGTAGATCAGCCGTACTTTGGACAGAAGACTTAGATATCCCCAATGCATTGGAAATAATTTCAAGGTGTTTAGAGTTCAAATTTATTATTTTATTGAGATAAGCTATATTGAGAGCGCTATCATCTTCATCCTTCACAAAAGTCGCCGCAAGAGCACCCAAGAGCATAAAAAATACCTGCCGCCACAAGACAATACACTGCATGATTGCCATAAAAGTACTTCAACATTGGCCCGCCTATGAGACCATTGGTAATCTGTGGAATGGTAATAAAAAAATTGAAAATACCCATGTAAATTCCCATCTTGTGTGCAGGAATTGATCCTGCCAACATTGCATAAGGCATAGCCAAAATACTTGCCCACGCTATTCCTACACCAATCATTGGGTACACCAACATATCTGGCGAATTGATAAAATAAATAGAAATCAATCCGATGCCGCCTGCAACTAATGACACAGCATGGGTATATTTTCTACCAATTTTTTTAGCAATCATAGGCAAAGCAAAGGCAAATAAAGTCGCCACTAGATTGTAAATGCCGAATATAAATCCCACCTGATCACCTGCTTGTTGATATAAAGGCGAAGCAGTATCATTGGCTTGCAAGCCATAAACGTGTTCAGCAATAGCAGGCGTACTATATACCCACATACCGAAGAGTCCAAACCAAGAGCAAAACTGAACAAAACTCAATTGCTTCATAGTCTGAGGCATTTTTGTTAAGTCCGACATTATGGATGAAATGACATTTTTATTTGGCACTTCTTCTACCTTCGGAGCGTCATCAAATTGGGATAGTTCTTCTGGAGAATATTCAGTAGTAGTAAAGATGGTCCAAAGGATTGCACTCATCAAGATGACAGCTCCGATGATGAAGGCATAAACGACATTATTTGGCACCGAATTGCCGACGGCTTCTCCAGAGACACCAAGCCATACTAAAGCCTTTGGTAGCCAAGAACCTATGACTGCGCCAATACCTATGAGTATGGTCTGAATGGCAAATCCAGCAGTACGCTGGTCAGTACCCAACTTATCAGCAACCAAAGCTCTAAATGGCTCCATGGCCACATTGATGGATGCATCCATGATCATCAACATGCCTGCTCCTACCCACAGCGCAGGGAGAAATGCTGTAAATAAGCTAGCATTAGGCATTAAAATCAAGCCAATACTGGTCAAAATAGCACCAGCCAAAAAATAAGGTTTCCGCCTACCCAAGCCAGTCCATGTCCTATCACTATAGTGACCTATCAAGGGCTGTACGATCATACCAGTGATAGGTGCTACCAACCAAAACCAACCCAATTGGTGTGTATCAGCTCCTAAGGTCTGCAAGATTCGCGATGCATTGGCATTTTGGAGTGCAAAACCTGTCTGGATACCCAAAAAACCAACGCTCATATTCCAAATAGCAGCTGTAGATAAAATTGGCTTTTTCATTTTATTATTTTATTTTGGAAGATAAAAAAGAAAGACTTTCATGACGATAATTTGACTACTTATTGCAACTTGATGATCAAGTAATGCCAAGGTTTCAAGCTGATGTGGCTACCTTTTTTGATATGGGTATATTTATTGGAAAACACATCAATACCTGAATATTCATGGTGTGGCTCTACATTTACTTTATGCTTCGAAAGATTTATAAATCCTATGATTTGATTATGGTTTTTCTCTCTTTTGAAAGCAAATACATCATTGTGCTTGAAAAGTTGTGTCAATTTACCGCCAAAGTTGTCATTCCACAAGGCTTCATTATTGTGTTTGATTTGATGCAACTGTGAATAGAAAGATTCGTAAGCAAAGTCCTTAAACCCAATATCATCTTTATCGAAGAATTTCAATCTATGCGGCATAGGCTCTTCTTGACCACTATAGATCAATGGGATGCCATCTAGTATATTGACCAATACAGCAAATGCCTGGTGCGCTTCGCCCATACGTTCGATTTCTGACCCAGACCATGAGTTTTCATCGTGATTGGATGTGAAATGCATATAAGACCCGTGAGTGACTCTTGGTTTGACATCATGATACCATTGGGTGATAGCATTGACATTCATTTTGCCCAATGCTATTTGATTGAGAATGTAGTGCAATGACCAGCTGTATATGGCGTGAAAACATCCAGAATTGACATGCTCAGGAGTTTCGGATTCTGCAAGAAGAAATATATCTGACTTCACTCGCGCAATCTCTTGCTTGATTGTTGCCAAAAATCTATGGGGACAAGCAGTGCCATATCTTGTCTAAAACCATCAATGTGTAGGTTATTGACCCAAAATAGCATGGCTGTTATCATAAATTCTCTCATCTGTTGATTGGAATAATTTAGGTCTGCCACATCTAACCATCCCATAGATTTACCACTACCATCTATTGGGTCAGTGATATTGCCATTAGCATCTTTGGTATAAAATTCAGGATGTTGGGTGATCCAAGGATGATCCCATCCAGTGTGGTTTGGTACCCAGTCCAAAATGACTTTGAGACCAAGCTCATGGGCTTTTTCTACCACTTGTTTAAAGTCTTTTAAGGTGCCAATTTCAGGATTAACATCCGTATAATCAGATACCGCATAATAACTACCAAGGCTACCTTTCCTTTTTGCTACGCTGATAGGAAAAATAGGCATAAACCATAGGATGTCAACGCCCAAAGCTTTTAATCTTGGCAGATGGGTGATAAAAGCTTTAAGCGTGCCTTCAGGTGTAAATTGCCTAACATTCACTTCGTATAGAACAGCATTTTTTGCCCACAATGGCCATTGCGCACTATTCATATTTCCACTTTGTTGTTCCATATTAATATTACAAATATGCAAAGCACCAAAATTTTCATCATATTTCCAACGAAAGCAGACCTTTTTTGAAGAAATAAATTGACATAACTATGCACTTGCTCAAATTGAAAACGACTATGCTTGAAGATTGCTTTACTATTTCACTAATCTAAAAAATCTAAATTGAATTCCCTATTAATGGCGGAAACCACAATAAATATTTACATACCAATTTTTACTTTTATGACCTTTTCCCATTGTTTAAAATCTGCCCTTTATATTTCTTTTGTATCCGTCGAGATTTACCCTTCGATATTTTTTATATTGTTAACTATTGACAGACCCATTTTAGAATATGTAGTGCCTATTTTATAAATTAAATAAAATACTCCTTCCTATTACATCATAAGCCTTTAAATTCATTTTATTAATAGGATTTGTTTCATAGTCAGATTTAAACATTGTCCAAATCATGGTATCTCTAAAATTACCAGATGTGTCTGTAGTATTATTTTTTAAAATAACCTCTAATTGATAACCAAGTTTCTTAGGAATATTCTGGCTTATGGTGTTGTTTGGTGCACAGTGGATTTCAATTCTTGCAAGTTGTTCTATTTCAAAACCTACTTTTGTCAAGGCACTCACTGCTTCTGTAGCGAAGCCTTGATTAATATGCTTCACGCCAATCCAGTAACCGATTTCCCTTGCATTATCATCAAACCTTGTATGTAGCCCAATCGAACCCACTAAATGGTTCTCTGTTTTGTCAAAAATACCAAAAGTATAGTCTTTCCCTAAATCAAATTGCTCTCGAAATCGCCTTAGTCTATTAATCTTCGTCTCCAAATCTTCAGGTTCATTTTTTGCCCATGGCATCCAAGGTAAAAGATGTTCTAAACTATTAGTTATTGCCTCTTTAAGTTTTGATGCGTCTGATGGTTGATAGCAACGAATTACCAACCTATCTGTTTCTATTCTATATGCTCTTGAAGATTCGATATGATAAGTTGTCTATGCTTTTAAAAAAATAATACGGTTAATCAATAACGTCATGGCTACACCCGAAGTGCCGTTTCGATAGCAGGTATGGTGTGGCGCAGCTTGTTATAAGGCAGCTATTTTAGTATTTCGACTTCCAATTTTTTTAGATCTTCTATCTTACATTTATATGAAATATCTGATATGTCGCCAATATAAAAAATGAATTCCCCTTCTTCCTTTCTTGGAATCCAAATTCGAACCTCTGATTGACTTTCGTAAATGTGAGATTTTGTAAATGGACTTAATTCTCCTTCATATTCACTAAAATTTAAATATTTAACTAGACTAATTTGAAAATCCATTTTAAGTTCAGCAAACTTGCCTTCTATTCGCTTTTTGAATTCAGGTACATCAAGAATTATTAGTGCATGTTTACCTAGTCTATCAGATTCAATTTCTATGAATATTTTTTGTAATTGTTTCGCTTTTAAGTCAAGTTTAGAAGTTAACAATCCGTAAAAACAAAAGATATTTCCTTTGTCTAATTTATCTGGGAAGAGCTGAGCATTACTTGCATATCCAATTTTCTTATCACCTATAAATATTTCTAAGTTTTTAATCTGTTTAATGAATTGTTTTCCTTCGTTTGGATCAGCTTTATAATAGTCATTCTCGAGATTCCTAAAGTACTTCAGACTATTACAATAAAATTTACCTTTTGTTTGTATTTCATCAATATACTTTTCTTCACTTATTTTAATCAATAAACTTATATCAACTTGTTTACTCATTTAAATCTGTTTGTTGCTGGCTTATGACAATTTGTTGTACGCCACGCCATTTTTTAAAATTACTTCCCAAATAATTGATACAAATCATATTAAATAATATCAAAATGCGAAAGTTTGTTAATGACATTCGCTATTAAACAATCATAATACTTTTATACAAATGTAATATTAATTTTTGTATGTGCATATTTTTTGCGTAAATTCTTCGCATTCCTGTGATGGTAAATGAAATATTTTGCACATAATGATTAATTTCACACTCACTTCCAAAAACTAAAAACCTTATACATCATTTTTTGTTTGATAATGCAATGTTAACAATATGACGATACGCCTTTTTTTCTGCTTCAACTTGCTCATAATTTATAGCGCAGTATCGGCACAGTTTGGATTAAGAGCCAAATACAATAGTGCTGAATACAATGACTGGGACCAAAGTCTAAATAAAATTCTCCATACAGATAAAAATATGTTAAGTTCAGGTTTGGAATTGGGAGTGGATTATTGGTTTAAACTCAAAAAACGCAGAATAGAGTTCATGCCAGAGCTGTCTTATTCATCTGCCAAGACATCATACAATCTTGTAGAATTAGAGAGAATATCATTATCAGCCTTCCACTTCAATTTCAACACGCATATTTATGCACTCGATATGGAAGGGGATTGCAATTGTCCAACATTCTCGAAGCAAGGGACAACCATCAACAAAGGATTGTTCTTTCATTTTACAATCGGGCATAAGCTATAATAATTTGAGTACTAAGACGGCAATAAATTCAACTCACAAGCAAAACTTCATTTCATTCAAAGCTGGCATAGGCTTAGGATTGGATGTAGGTGTCAGTGATTTACTTACCTTTACACCTATCATATCATATTATTTTTCCTCCACAGCTACCAATGACTGGTTTTCGGCTACAGGTGTAGATACCAATCCAAAATTATTGCAAGCAAGCCTACGAATTGGGTTTAGGCCAGATTATGGTAGATCAGGCAGGAGGCGCAGATAATGGCGATATGAAGCTACCTATCGCCCTGACACCTGAATTTTCTGGCATATTAGACCAATTAGAATATACGAGTGACCACCTCTTTGTAACTGGTCGAGCAGGTACTGGCAAGTCCACCTTACTGCAAGTATTTAGATCGACCACTAAAAAAAGAGTAGTTGTATTGGCACCTACAGGCATCGCTGCCCTCAATGTACGGGGGCAAACTATTCATTCATTTTTTGGTTTTCCACCAAGATTGCTCAATAAAAATGAAATCGAAAAGCGCAAAAACTTTAAGATTTTTCAAAACCTTGACATGATCATCATCGACGAAATATCGATGGTAAGGGCGGATATGATTGACAATATTGATTGGTTTTTAAGGGTGAATCGTGGTATAAACCAAGCTTTTGGTGGTGTGCAGATGATATTTTTTGGCGATTTATTTCAATTGCCTCCTGTGGTAGCGACTCCATTTGAAAAACAATATTTTCAAACAATATATGAGACGCCATACTTCTTTTCCGCCCATATCATGCAAGACATCACATTCAAGATGGTAGAATTGAACCAAATTTTTCGGCAAGAAGAGAGAAGTTTTATCAACCTTTTAGACAATATCAGATTAAATAGCCTTGATTATGAAGATTTTATGTTTCTCAATGAGAGACATCTACCTTTGCCAAACGAAAAAGAATTTTACATCACGCTATGCAGCAGAAATGACATTGCCAATCGCATCAATGATCAAGAACTAAAAGCTATATCGATGCCATCCATCTCGTACCAAGCCACTGTGGTGGGAGAGTTTAACCCTCAGCTATTTCCTACCGAATTTCATTTAGAACTCAAAGAAGGCGCTCAGGTGATGTTTGTTAAAAATGACATCAACAAAAAATATGTAAATGGCAGCATAGGCATCGTCCATGAAGCCAATCCCGACAAAATAGTGGTACGCCTACAAAACGAACATGAACAGCACGAAAACATTGAAGTAGAAAAGCAAGAATGGGAAATCTTAAAATACGAATTAGATACCGAAAAACAAGGGCAAATCACGACCAAGGTCATTGGTACGTTCAAGCAATATCCCATCAAATTGGCATGGGCCATCACCATCCACAAAAGCCAAGGTAAGACATTTGACAAGGTCATTATAGATATGGGACAAGGTGCCTTTGAGAGTGGCCAAACATACGTTGCATTGAGCAGATGTAGGACACTGGGCGGCATCATCCTCAAACAGGCACTTAAGAATAGAGACATTATTGTGGACGAAAGAATAAGCCAATATTATGAACAGATCAAATATCTAAGTTGAAAAAATACGACTCCAACTCATGACATGAAAATATATAAAAACTGTAAACATTTTGTTAATCTTAGAAAAATAATTACTTTTGGCGCAAATCAACAAATCAAAACCATTAGTATGAATGCCTTAAGATTTACCTTACTGAGTTTGTTTTTCTGTTTTGCCACTTTTTGTTTTAGTCAAGCGGATACACTCCAACAAGCTGTACAAAATACTGCATCTGATGCACAAACTCTCTTAGTCGCTAATGCTCCAATTGGTATTGACGAAAAAATTGACAAGGCATTTACTCCATTTGCCAACTTGATAGGATCAATAGTATTGTATTCATTTCCAGTCGGAGATACACAATTTCCCATCATCGTCTTAATCTTGAGCTTGGGTGGTTTGTTTTTTTCATTTTATTTTGGATTTCCGAGCATCAGAAAATTTGGATTGGCTATCAAAGTAGTCCAAGGCAAATATGATGACATAGAGATGACCAATACCAAAGAAACACACCCAGAAGCCAATCTCAATACCAGAGATGGAGATATAGTAGATACCATCAAAGACGAACATCATCATGGTGAGGTCAGCCATTTTCAAGCCTTGGCTACAGCTGTGTCGGGTACCGTTGGGCTTGGCAATATAGCAGGTGTTACCATCGCAATCTCTATCGGTGGGCCAGGCGCTACCTTCTGGATGATCGTAAGCGGTCTCCTTGGTATGACGCTCAAATTTGTAGAGTGTACCTTGGGCGTACAGTATCGAGACATCAATAAAAATGGTGTGGTTTATGGCGGACCAATGTATTATCTATCAAAAGGACTAAAAGAAAAGGGATATGCTGGATTGGGTAAATTTTTAGCTGGATTTTTTGCAGTATTATGTATAGGAGGCTCTTTTGGTGGAGGCAATGCAGCACAGTCCAATCAAGCAGCAGCTCAGATAGCTTCACTTTTCGGTATGACAGGAGGCAATTCAGGATTTATAATCGGAGTGTGTATTGCTGTATTGGTGGGTATTACTATCATTGGTGGTATCAAGAGAATAGCCACCGTCACTGAGATGCTGGTACCTGTCATGGCTATAATTTACATAGGAGCTTGTCTGATCGTGTTGGGTACCCATGTTTCATTATTGGATGATGCTTTTAGTCAAATATTCTCTCAAGCTTTCAATCCACAAGCAGGTTTAGGTGGAGTATTGGGTGTATTGGTGATAGGATTCAGAAGAGCTGCCTTTTCTAATGAAGCAGGTGCTGGTTCGGCTTCTATAGCTCACTCAGCTGTCAGAACTAAATATTCAGCATCCGAAGGCTTGGTCGCTCTGTTGGAGCCATTTATAGATACGGTGGTGATTTGTACCTTGACTGCATTGGTCATCGTTATCTTTAATAATGTAAACCCATTCGAATACGGATCTCAAAAAGTAATGCTTGGCGATGGCAAAATATATGAGGGAGCTACATTGACTTCAGTGGCATTTGCTGAGACGATATCGTGGTTTCCTTATGTACTGACTGTAGCTATCTTTTTATTTGCAGTATCTACCATGATATCTTGGTCTTATTATGGTCAGCAAGCATGGATGTACCTGTTTGGTAAGAGCAAAACAATGGAAATGGTGTATAAGTTGATCTTCATTTTGTTTATCATCATTGGTGCCTCCGCCAAGATGGATTCTGTTTGGGGATTTTCAGATGCCATGATATTAGCAATGGTATTTCCCAATATGATAGGACTTTTATTCCTGTTCCCAGTAGTTAAGGCGCAATTGACAAGGTATGAAAATGCCATAAAAGGTCATAAATAATTTCAAATAAAACTTAAAAACTGGCGCACCACTTGCATTCGGTGGCGGGCTTTTTATGGTACATCATGCATAAAGTTTATCTACATCTTGGTTCGAACCAAGGTGACCGCTTGCAAATGCTCAATGATAGTTCTGTCAAATAGGCGAAAAAATAGGCAAAATCCAACTTAAATCATCAGTATATGAAACTGAGCCTTGGGGCTTGAAGGATCAAGCCAATTTTTTAAATATGGCTATTGAAGTCAAGACAAAATTGACTGTGGAAGAAGTTTTCAATATTTCCAAAGAAATAGAACAAACGCTTGGTTTTCCAAAGCAAATAAAATGGGGCCCACGATCTATAGATATTGACATCTTATATTTTGATAATGAAATAATAGATACTGAAAAACTCAAACTACCACATCCTCAATTGTATAACAGAAATTTTGTTTTGATCCCGATGATGGAAATTGCTGGCGACTATATCGACCCGATAAAAAATGTCAGTATTGATGAGCTTTACGATGTATGTACCGACACGTGCGAAGTTTTTCTTTATGAAGAATAAAACATTACAAAAAATAATCATACTTTTGCTGCCTAAACTCAACCTGACATCTCACCACCATTTCCATACAATTATATATGCATTGAAGGCAACATAGGAGCTGGCAAGACCACCTTTTGCTCTATGCTGAAAGACGAGTACAATTGTAGATTGATCCTTGAGGAGTTTGCCGACAACCCGTTTTTGCCTATGTTTTATAAGGAACCAGAACGATTTGCATTTACAGTGGAGTTGTTTTTCATGACTGAGCGACACGAACAGATGGAGCGCAATCTCATGAATCAAGACCTATTCAGGGAGTTTACGATTGCAGATTATACTTTTGTAAAAACATTGCTTTTCGCCAATAAAAACCTACCACCAGAAAAGTTCAGGCTATTTCAAAAGATGTTTAATGTACTCAACCATTCGCTGCCAAAACCAGATTTATTGGTATATTTCCATAGGAATGTAGATATCTTGCTTCAAAACATAGACAGGCGCGGCCGAGACTACGAAAAAGACATCTCAGCAGAATATTTGACCCAAATACAAAATGGCTACTTTGAGTATTTTAGAAATATTTTGTCCTACCCTATTTTGATCATCGATCTCAATACCATTGACTTTGTATCCAATAAGCACCATTATGATCAAGTCAAATATTTGATCAGCAAATCGTATCAACCAGGTGTTCATCGCATCAGCTTGGTAGTTTGATGTAAATAAAATTCTTGAAAATTTGCGATCCAGTCTAAAAACTACTCCAGATTTTGAAAAAATGTGTCCATCTTTGAATACCTTATTACTTAAACTGCCATATCGTATAAATCTACCATCATCTCGCCTACTTTGGGCATCATCTCGATTACATTAGGCATCATCTCGATTACTTTGAGCATCATCTCGATTAGTTGAGCTACCATCTCGATTAGTGTTTTCGAACTTAATAGCTTTCCACCATTAATTTTATTTTTGGGTGCCAGTCATAATCATGATTCAAATTGTTTAGCAGTAGCAAATTCTTTAAAACCTTTAGGATCACCTATCTGTGCAAAGTTGTCTTAATGTCACGGGCATTGCTATTTCTAAAATATACTGGCATGTCTAATAATTCTTAGCCAGTTTGATTGTCTATAAACCCATACTTCGGTAAATCTTCTTTCATGGTGTTTGCCAGCATCGGTTCTGTTAGCCTCCTTTGTCGGAGTAACATTTTCTTTGCCAACAACTATTGCCGTTTTATCGTCAGGCATTGTAAAGTGTTCAATTACTTTTTCAAACTCACTATATTTTATGATGCCATCCTTAACTCTTTTTATCATTGTTTTTTTATCAATCATTTGACCAAATGGGTTGGTAATTACCATGTCGTCAGGATAGAATTTTTGCATAGCAACGGTATCTTGATTCAAAACCATCAGCTCAATTTGCTTGGTTAAACTGTCAATTATTTTATAAACAGATTGTTGATATTCGTTTAGATTAAATTTGTTGTCATGATTTGGTTTTCCTGCACCAAAAAAATCTCTTACTGAATTATTCACTTTTTGTGGTGCTTCTAAATGTGGTAAGTGTCCAATGTTTTTTAGTATTTCAAGTTTTGAGTTTTTTAAATAAAAGTGGATTGAATCGGCATTGATTGCAATTGGAGAGATTTTGTCATCTGTGCCTGCAATTAACAAGGTAGGCATTGTTACTTTTTGGGCAATAAGTTTTGGGTAATGGTCTTCTGAAAGAAGGAAATTTACGCCTTTCATAAACATACTTGGGTTTATACCTCTCATTCCTTTTCTCGCTAATTCTATAAGTTCGGGTGAACTATTTGGTGCTAATAAATTTTCAACTCTTTTGTTTGTAAATGCAAAGGCTCCATCTTTTATTTGATCATACCGCATATTGATTGTCTTTGTTCTGTCTTCAAACGATATATTTCTTTTTCCAGCAGATGGACCAACCAATGCAATTTTTATTACTTTTTCAGGATAATAATATGCAAAACATTGTGCTATTCTACTACCAAACGAATTGCCTATCAAGTAAACTTTTTCCAATTTTAATGAAGTGATGAAATCATTTAATGCGTCTGAATAATCTTTGGCAGATGGGTAATTTGTTTTCAATTCGTCAGACAGCATGTAACCTGGTGCATTCCAAGCAATAACTCTATATGTGTCTGATAAGTCAAAAAGTTGATAACGCCAGTCGGCTGAACTTCCCCCATATCCATGCAGTGCAATAATAGTAGGCATGTCAGACTTACCTGATTCCATATAGCTCCATCTGTCACCCAAAAACTTTGATTTATCAGCTACAGGAGCATAACACATTTCTGGAAGAGGCGGAACAAACAAATTGTTTTGTCCTTTTGAAACAAAAGCTAATAAAAGGAAAAGTAGTAAAAAGATTATTTTGTTCATTACATTAAATATTATTGGGTTGTCAATGAATGAAGGTGTCTCAAAGCAATCTGATTAAGGTTAAATTTTAGTATTGAATATCAATCCTTTGCAAAACCTACGTCCGCATTTGTCAGTGCAAATTTATCAATTTATTTTCGGATTTTGGATAGTAAGCTGAGTTTTATTCTATCCCATAAGATCAGGTATCCAGTTGATAGGTAAGTAAGGGATTTGTATTATTTCCGTCCTTCAACAAAAAAAATGGAAACAAAATTTTCAAGAATAGTGGTTTTTGGCGATGGCTTAAACGATTTTAGAAATTGAGGCAAACTCTCCCACTATCCAAATCCATCTGCTGCTGGAGGCTTTTATGAAAGCCGTTGAACATTAGATGGTGGTTTTGGATCTTGTATAGATTTTGGTAATTCAGACAAAGTACTGATACCGTTGTACAGTCCATGAGCTGCTACTTGAAAAGCGATGCGAAGATACGTATTTCCTATGGTCTGTGCAATCTATCCAATACCAAATGTCACTGCTCCTTGATATCAGGTTAAAAACTATCTCACAGTTTTGTTTTATAAGTCCTCCAAATTATCTACATTTGCCTTATAATCCAGCACCATGTCTGACCAAAATAACACTAATCAACATCATGACCAAGATATGACTACGAACCAACAAACCGCAATCCGCATCAGAGAGGAGCGATTGAGACAAAACATCACTCAACAAGCCGTAGCTGAATATTTAGGCATCGATATATCGACTTACTCAAGATTGGAGAATGGCACGGTGGAGATTACTATCTCAAGATTGGAAGCCATTGCTGAGTATTTTAAAGTGCCTGTTGTCACTCTTTTACCTGCAAACTTAAATAGCTCGAATACCTATTATATTGAAAATTCAAATAATTCATTAAACGGAAATGGAAATTATAACAATATCAATGAATCAGGCTCTGAATTAAAGCGATTAGTAACTGAATTATTGAGTGCTTTAAAAAAAATATAATATCATATTGAAGCCACTTTGGTATTCTTCTCCATGTTAATATAAAAATTCATGCCCAAACTTACAAATTTTGGTTGTACATATATTGGAGAAACAGCTCTCCCTACATTATCTATACCTTCAGCCACAAAGTAATCATTCAGATGCCTCCCTGCTTTTATGTAAATAAGGCTTTCTTTAATCAGATTAAAGCCAGCAAAGAAGGAAATATTCCCAAGATTTTTATTAATAATGGAATTTTCTAAATCTCGCATATTGCCACTATAATCAAGATACAATGATAAATATCTTGACATCCCAACTTCAAAGCCTGCTGTAAGACCCTCAAAATCTAACCTACTACCAACACAAAGATTGATATAGTCCATCCTCAAAAAGGCCGTTTTTGAACCATTTATGCTCATTTTATGTACTCCAAAGCTAGGTTTGAATAAAAAGTTGACATACTTCACCATCCTGTATTCAATAGCCAATTGCCCAATATACCCAATACTTGGCTTATATGGAAGATTAAAACTTGAAACTGAAGGAGACCTTGTCACAAAATCTGTTCTGCAAATTTCTGCTCCAATTCCATATAAAATTTTTTGTCCGAAGCTATAAGTTGAAGCCAAAAAAAAGGCCAATGCTAAAACTAAAATCCTTTTTCTAATATATTCTATCATATAAAAAATTTAAAATAGGAAATGAAAGAAGCTACCATCTCCTAAGTTTAATTTATTTCTTATTCCTTTTTTAATAACTTATTTGAAACTGTATATATCAATAAGAGGATTGAAACACATATTAGCACTTCAAAAAATAATATTTCGAATAAAATTCGCTTTTCTAATTTTGCTATTTCGTTATATTTTTGTCGTTTTACGATTTCAGTTTCATCAGAAATTTCAATAAAGGTTCTCCCTAAATCAACCTGATCTCGTTTTAATGACTTCAAATTGATAATCTCAAAAGCTGAAAATATAATTATAAAAACAATAAAAATGATATAATATTTACGGTTCATTGCTTAATATTTTGGGCCCCACTTTGAATATATTAATTCGTAATTTTGTGGTGGAAAGAAATATTGATAAGCCCCAGATGGCGTAATTATAAATGGTATTTCAGCCCCACCAGCTCTAAGTGCATTTAATGAATGAGTGGTACAATTATTTGAAATTAATCGATAAGTATCAACATTATAAGTATATTTATCCACAGATTGACCATTTTTAATCAACGAATTATAATATTCATGTACTGATTGTTTACTTTTAATACTAACCTTATAACTAAAATATTCTGATTTTGAAGTTACTGATTTAATATAATTTTTAGCTGCTTTACCAGTGTATTTATGTAATATACCCTCACCTGATGGTGCGAGATCACCTGAACTTTCTGGAGTTCTAGCACCATAACGACCATAAGTATAAACTGTTCCGTCAATTTCTAAAAATGTGTGTCCAACACCATCTGTTGTGAAATAAATCGTAGCTACTTCAGTTTGCTTAATTATCTCATGCTCAACATGATTGAATGCCGATGAGATAGCCCCATATCTGAAGCCATTGAAAAAATCTCCTCCACTGATCACACTACCCAGGCCACCTGCTATACCACCTATCAGTACGGTAGGCACTGGACCAGCCTTGAGTGCTTGCAAGGCGATACTCGCACTCGATGCCAATGAGCTCAGCCCACCCGATGCGAAGCCATGCATAAACTTGCCCCCTTGCATCGCCGATATGAGGCCACCTGCAAAGCCATGCGCCATCGCTTGAAATACAAATACTTCCGAAGCTTTCAGCAAACCTTTTTCTACTGCTGCCTTGGCTGCATCACCTATACCTGAACTGATACCATACGTCAGTATCGAAAACGCTATCGACCTAGTGGCACCCTGAAAGAATGGTTTTCCATCCATCGTATTGCTAAGCCCGTTGGTCAGCAAGCCGATACCTACACTCACCAGCAAAGGTAAGATAACTTCTCCACTTGGATCGGTATATTTTAGTGGATTATTGAGGGCATAGCTATATCTATTATAATTTTGGAAATAACCACCATCTTGTATATAGTTGTCTGGGCTCAGCATCCTACCCACTTCTGGGTCGTAGAGCCTTCCATTCATATTGATGAGGTGGAACTGTGGCAAGTGTTCATGTCCCGTGTAGCCGCGATAGAGCCACTTGGGTAGGTTCAAGGGTAAGTTTTCGTCCATGTATTCCCAAGTACTTGGGAGCCGCCTACGCCCCCAAGGGTCGAAGTTTTGTTGTGCTTCTATACTCCCTGCTGCATTGGTCACCATGACGATGCTGCCCAGATGATCGGTATAGGTATAGTGTGGCGTGACGGTGGTGCCATCGCTGTGCATGATGACGATGAGGTGGCCATCTGTACTCAGGTAGGCGACGAAGTAGGTACCTGTACTGTCGGTCACTTTTTCGTACTCGCCATAGTGCTGCCTTGTCTGTATGATGGTGCCATTCTTCTTGAGCACCGACATGATGCGATTGCCATGATGGCCATAAGTATATTCGAGCCTAAAATTGGCCTCCTCTATGGATACTGGCTGCAAAAAACTGTTATAGACAATATCCTGCTCGGGGTCACGGATGACCCCGGCAGGATTGCTGACCTCTGATACTGCGTGTACACGTACAGGGTCATAGGTGTACACGCCTACATCGGTCTTCTTGAGTATATTGCCATTGGAGGCGTATGTCAACGTATCTCTTATTATCGTCTGGATCAGATTGGATCGTGTCCAAGTATGAATGCGATCTAGATTGTCATACGTGATAGTATCTTTATTGCCATATTGGTCTGTTCTGCTCTTGAGATTGCCACTTTTGTAGTCCCACACCATCTGATAGTCAAAGGTGAGATCGCTCGTCCTATAGCGAGTGGGTATGCCGTGGAAGTAGTCGTGGATGCTCACCTTTCCATTGCCCGATGTGTATTGGGTGATCTGTCCTCGGCCATTGACCTCATCTATGATGACGTAATTGGTACTGCCATTGTAGATACGCTTGAGATAGCCGTGACTATCGTATTCGTACTCGTAGATGATGCCGCCTGGCAGTGTCTTTTTGATCAATTGATCTGCTATATTATAAAAATAGTTGGTAGTGTAGTAGTAAACATCTATCCTGATGGTGTGTGATGTCAATAGTCCCTTGCTATTATAGTCCCATTCTTCAATGTCGCCAGCATGGCCTGTCACTTTTTTGAGTTTAAAAGCCTTACCAATGCTGCCAGCTGGCCAATATTCATTCGTGGTGACACCTTCAGGCCTTGTGATAGTATGTGGCCTGTCGTATTGGTCGTATGTCATGGTAGTGACTTGACCCTTAGCATTGGTCTCTGTTTCCAATCTGCCATAGCCATCATAAGTGTATTGTGTGATGCCTGCGCTGAGGTCGGTTTGTTTTTTTTTGCGGTTGTATTCGTCATACTCAATGGCTACCAAGACGGTGCTGCCTTGTTTTACTTCCTTCAGTCCTCCATGACCATAATAGACAAAGTCCAATACATTGCCAGCATTATCGGTCGTTTGTATGACCTTGCCCGAGGCATCTATCTTCTCACTGCTTACCTTGCCATCTGGTGCAGTGACTGTCCTGATTTCATTGCCTTGGTCATAGGTGTAGGCATAAGTAGTATTGCCCAAGGCTGGTACATTGGTACTCATGCCCTTGATACGCTGTGAGGTATAAGCCACATCATAAGTATTGGTAGTGGTGAGGATGCTCTCTCCTGCCTTATGAGGTGCTGTGCCTTGATATAGATTGCCTACCAGATCATAACTAAAGGTTTCTTCTATCACCTCATTGTTAAACCCTGTGACTTCAGATTTTTTCTTGCGACCCATCTGGTCGTAATATACTTTTTGGTCGGGTTGGTCTGGCCCATAAGTGCGCACACTCTTGATGCCTGATACAGCATCCCAATTGTATTCGATGCTTTTGGGCCTTCCATTGGGAGGCACAATATAAAATACTCTGCCCCAAGGGTCATAACTATAGGTGGTAGTGAGTCCTGTTTCGTCGGTTTCAGTTTGTGGTTTGGATGCTGGGATGTAGTGCGTGGCACTATAC
Organism: Saprospiraceae bacterium; assembly: GCA_046329385.1. Lineage (GTDB taxonomy): Bacteria > Bacteroidota > Bacteroidia > Chitinophagales > Saprospiraceae > OLB9. The sequence continues at coordinate 13,031 of JAXLUT010000016.1, read as the reverse complement.
ACTATATTGTTGTCTGTATTGCGCTTCTCTGTGATGAAGCGTCCTTTGGGCTCATAGTCTGTATGCAGGATTTGAGTAGGCATAGATGGACCCGATTTAGTCGTCTTCTTGATACCGCCATGCGGGTGGTATTCGTAGGCAGTCGTCACCTCCTTGGGTTCGCCAAAAAACTCTTTTTTTGTTTCCAATTGCCCCAGACTGGTGTAGGTAAACTTAGCAATACTCGAATATGCTGCTTGTCCTGGTCTGGTTAAGGTCAATTTTATTTGTGTGGGTTTATCAGGTATTGGAGAGCCAAAGGCACCAAACTGTGTCATGGTGTTTTTATGCTCTATCAACTGGTGGCTTGCACCAGAATAGGTGATGAGATTGGCTTGGGTACAGTTGCCATACGCATCATAAGAGATAAACTGCTGGCTCGTCTCTCGGTTTTCGTGATAATTGTAGGTAGTGATGGGTTTGCGCTCTTAGGTGAGGTATCGATTAGGATAGACAGGCAAGACTTCATAATCGTTGTCTGTCTTGACAAAGTCTTGCCCTGTCACAAACTCTACTATAGTACTATCAGGGAGTAAGATATTAAACTGGTCATTGACACCATAGTAAGATTTGGTGCGCAGATACGACCACTTATCTTCCATACTCTGCATACCAAAGCCCAAGATGCCTCTACCCAAGCGATGTAGCTTGGCATGAGCATATTTCAAACTTTGCACTTTCATAGCGCCATCGGTATAGTTGCTGCCCGCATTGATGCCATTTTGTACCTTGTAGTCCTTGACCAACCAAGATGGCACTTGTACATTGCTGACAGATGTGATAGCATTGGTCAGTGGGCCACGCACATAGAAGTCATCACTGATATCTATCTTTTCTGTCATGAGCTTGTAGTCAAAGATAGTAGTATGGAGCTCACCATTTTTGACTTTGACCAAGAGATTTTCTTTCGATTGCGGAGCGATGCCCACCTCTAATGGATCTAGCCCCGAATATGCCCGATATATCGTCCTTGCCTTGCCATCGATACCCGTATAGCTGGGGCCGCTATAGCTCATAGAACTACCCAAAAATCCATATTGATAATTGTATTCATGGGGCAAAAAAGTGTAACCATTGCTATAGTACAATGCTACAAACATGGTACCAGCGCCACCGATGTGTATCATATCACTCTTACCATCTCCATTGTAGTCTCCTACAGATACGACACTGCCTTGATAGCTTCCGAATGATGGTTGAGAGATACTAGGATTGGTAGGTAGTGTGATCTGTGTGGTGACGAAACCTGTACCTGTACTATGTGTGATGCCCCAATCATTGCTATTTGGGCCTACTTTCTTTAAGAAGTCTGTTTTGCCATCTCCATTGAAGTCGCCAGGCCATATCAAATATTGCTGATCAAACAAGCGGGTTTGGAGGGATAAACCTGCATCATCTTGCCAAAAGACGACATTGAGATGTGTATCACTATCAAACTCAAAGACTACAGTTTGTGGTCCATTGACCATGAAAATATCTGATCTGCCATCGCCATCAAAATCTATGATGTAAAGTCTCTCTACCTGCGACGCCCAGTTGGCAAGTCCAGTAAACGATCCTGTAGTAGCTGTCACTTCCTGCCAAGCTTGTAATGGTGCAGTAATATTCCTTTGTCCATAACTGATATAAACCTTTGTGCCATTGATGAAAATGTAATCACTCAATCCATCGGCATCAAAATCGCCACCATATAAGTGAGAAAGATGTGCATTTGCATTCAAAACCGTATCTTGTGACAAATCGGGTAAAGTATAGACATCATCAAAACCTAATGCACCATTCGGATCTTGATTATGGTACATCGAGAAATGATACAGATCATAATGCACATAATAAGGATTGCCCGTACCATCATCATTTAATGTATCTCTACCAATTTTTTGAAGTACCAACACATCATCCACTTGATCACCATTGCAGTCGCTTACACCCACTACATTGCTCGCAGATGGTAAGCTGACTGTAAATGGTTGGTTGGAATGACCACCAAATTGTGTGTGGTATGCATTGGTCATGCTGACACGTGATGCCAATAATATGTCTGTTATGCCATCGCCTTCGAGATTGCAAGGGAAGTAGTCAGTGGTAGTGGTAAATGGTATGGTACTAACTTGTACATTGTTGCCAGTAGGATAGTCGCCATACTTAAATTTTGTAGAGTTGAGCGCAGAGCCATCACCAGCTTTTTCTGTCACTTCTACCAAGAAGTCTTCTCCGTTTTGTAAGCCATAATCAAACACATAAGATCTATAACCCATATTTTCTGTCGTGATCTCTATGGATGATGTCAATAATGATCTATTGAATACATGACCCTTGATATATGCTGGATTTGAATATTGTTTCTTTTTGTAGTTGAATTTTATCTTTGCAAACGGCGTGATACCAGCCGCTGCGTTGCCACTATAATTGATCTCATCGATGACCAATTCATTATCAATTGGCAAGCCATTGATGACGTGATTTCTTTTATACTTATACTCTATATAATTGCCATCAGGATAGACCATCTTGGATAAATACCATGCCTTGGCTTGGCCATAATCAGATAGATGCCTTGACCCATTGTCATTGCCATATTCATACTTGACGCCTTCTTTTGTCTCCATGATAAAATATCCTGGATCGCCATAGGTGCCGCCATACGAGGTGATTTTGGAAAAATTTTGTGCTTCAAATACATACTGGCTATTCTGAAGTCCGTAAGCACCTACTGAGAGCAATAATCTATTGCCGTCCATGACATATCTATCCGTATGGTCATAGTTCATTTCTGTCACTTGACCGTCATACTGTATGCTTTGGCCCACTCTACTGATCACCGACAATCCAGATAAACCCCAGCCTCTTCCAAAGTGCGAACTGCCACCATTTGACCCGTAATTGAGTGCGAGTTTTGGCATCACATTGCCTGTGCCAGGTGGCAATACCATAGGTATCATATAGCCAGCTTGTCCGTTAGAAACAGAAGACTCACCAATAGTACTACCAGTTGCCAAACTCATATCGATGACTGTAGCATCTATGATAGCATCACTATACATCGGCTTGTATGTGATGTTTTGAGCCATTACCAATGGGAAAGTCATCCACCATCCTAGTGTCAAGCCTATTATTATATTCTTAATTTTCATAACTTTAATTCTGCAAGATTATTTGATACAATTTTCTTCCTGATTGGGTATAGTTCCATCATACACGCCATTGACTCCTTGTATTGGAAAATAACAACCATTTTTTGTTTTTATAACGTGTGCATCTTCATCACATCTTACTACACATCCTTCTCCTTTGACTTCTACATCTATACCATTACCATCAGGGAATCTATTGCCTACTGTAAATGAGTACTTAAATTTACCTGTATATTTATAATTTGATTGTGTGGATGGATTAAATGGAGTTTTTGATGCTATTCCAGTAAATCCCCAATTTTTTGTATCCTCCACATTCAAACCACGAGCATATATAATTACATTGTCCAAAGTGTCATAGATATAAAAATTGACCACATAAAATGTAGCGTTGGTCATGGAGTTTGATTGTGGTATGAAGACATCGTTGATGCCATCACCATTGGGTGTGATGATGTTGGGGATATATACATTTAAGCTACCTATTGTCAATTGCTTCGGCTCTGTGCCGCAGCAGCCATCATAGATGGTAGGTGCCGCTACCACTTCTTCTTCAGGTGGCGACTGCGTACAGCCTACAGTTATCATCATCATACACCATATCAATGTCTGGATGCTCGTGTTTTGGATTGTTTTTGCGCTCATTGTATGTATTTTGTTTATTGGTGAGTGTATTTATTGTTTGATGATTTTTGTATCTGTCTTGATAGTCATATTGCCGAGATTGTGTATCGATGCAGCACCGCAATTGGTGCCGCTGCTCTCTACCACAGTCACTTGATCGAGGAGCATATCGCCGTAGTTTTTGATCGCAGTACCCAAGGTATATGCTTGACAGCCTGCTATCAGCTTGACGTGTTTAAGCTCTGTGAGACCACTATTGACCTGCAAGACACGCGTTCCGCTAGCAACTTGCACCTCGGTGCTTGCAGCCTGCACTATGTGGATGTCTTTGTTGATATGGATCGGTCCTGTGGTGAGCATGATCACTTGACCTATCACCGATGGGGCAAAAAATATAGTGTCGCCATTCTCTGCACACTCTATCGCTTTGCGCAGTGAGCCAGATCCGCTGTCATTGGTATTGACTACTAAGGTAGTACAGCTTGGGTCACAACTTAGGTCTCTCAAGATGCGGCATCCTGCCGCATCGTAGGTATAGCACCGCTTCTGGCTATGAATAGCATTATTGCACCATAAGATGTTGGCAAGGATGATGATAAGGAGTACATTATTTCTACTCATATTACTTAGTTTTGGTGCCATGGCATACAGCTGGCACTGGTTATCAATTGTTTTATATCTCGATTTCAATTTAGCCCCATTGGGGGCGATATTTTTGTAGCCACGGATGTAAGTCCGTGGCGGAAATATTAACGCATTTCATTTTGGCGAAATTTTTGCCTTAAGATTTCAATTAAGTCCGTGTTTTTCTATTTTCATCATGGACAAAAGCATAAAATTATGCCCAAATGAGTCTTATTTATTTTACCAAAATCATAATATAATTGTCCCATATTTGTCAACCAGATTACATCCCATATAGCCATTGATATACTGCCAACTAAAGACAATACAACTCGACTACCTATCTGGCAGCTACATACGAAACCATTAATTTTTAGGTCAAAAACAAGTTAAGTTTTCTTACTGGCTCTGCGCTTGGGGTCATGCGATCGGCCTCGTAATTTTTAGTGCTTTGCTAACTATGCTAATTAGACCCACACATAAACTTGTGGCAAATGTAATATGCTGCAATCTATTATCAAAATTTAATACACTTCTATTTACGCAATTCATTTGCAGTAGATGCAAGAAATATATGGAGTATTAGGTTGTGATTAGGATTTTACATGTCAATGATCGGATAAATAAAAGATAGCCACCTCTTTGCAGCTGGTGGCTACTATCCCAAAAACCGATTTGATTTTATTCGATTAAGAATGTATCTTTATTATGCTCTCAATAGCCCCAATTGTTTTTATTCATTGCATAGATAGAAGACTTGCTATATATCTAACATTTCAATTTTTATGCAAAATAACTATCTAAAAAATTTGTAAACGCTCAACCCGCATTTTTGTCTTTAGTAATTAAAGTCACTGAAGACGGTAAAAACAAAAAACTGTTTGAGCCAAAACAATGCTAAACTAAATGATAGATTTCAATTTACTGACTGCCATAAAAAAACTTCTAACATAAAAGGCGAGTTTTTTTTGTTTCCGTCGAAAAGATGACTTTAATACGTTAAGAAGACAAAACAGCGGCGGCATTTTTTGTTTACTTTTTTTTGCTGTAGAAAAAAAGGAAAAGCCTTGCCGGCTCGAGGCATAGATTTAGAATGTTTTTGGTATAATGATTTAAAAATTTGCCATCAGTCTAAAAACTGCACTTTAATCATTAAAAACATGACAGGATTGCATCTTTTGTGTCAAAGCCTGCCACGACTTATATTTTGGAAAAAAGAAATGACAAATTGCAAAAATTAGTATCCAACAAGGCAATAATACCACACTCATCCACTTCAAATGTTAATGCTCAAAATTTTAACACTTTCATAATATCTTATCGATCAAGATCTACCGTTAACTCTTTATTATTAAACCTATTAAATACTTACAAATGATCTCGACATCAGAAACAGGACACATCAAAAACGTGTCATTCTTTGAAGACCTTATTACTTACTGCCAATCTTATGGCCCTGCTTACAACCCAAGCAACGACATGTTCAAATTACCGCAACTCCAGACAAAAATGACCGCCGCCCAGACTGCCATCAACAACTTGAAAATCAAGAAAACAAGTTTCGATAATGCTACTAATGCAAGACGTACCGTATTTGAAGACATCAAACGACTATCTACTAGAATAATCAATGCTTTGATCGTATCTGGCGCATCAGAGCTCACGATCGCTGATGCTCGAGGCATCAATAAAAAAATGCAAGGATCTTCCTCCAAAAAAACCGAATCAAGCACTACCGAAACAGAAAGCACATCGGTACCAAAATCGATCTCTACTTCACAACAATCTTATGATAGGATCAAAGATCACCTCGCCAATTTCATCCAAGTCTTGCAGCAAGAACCCACTTACAATCCCAACGAAAATGATCTCAAGATCGCATATCTCCAAACTAAGGTTACTCAGTTGGAGACAGCCAAAACCCAATGGATTAATGCCTATACTGAATACAGCAATACCATGATCGATCGCAATAATGTAATGTACGACAAAAATGAAGGTATGGTCAATATAGCCATCAAGGTCAAACTATACATTAAGAGTCTCTTTGGTGCCAAAAGTCCTCAATACTTCCAAATATCCAATTTACACTTTAAAAATTATAAGTAGTATTCATTCCTATCTTGTAGTCATCAATAGTCTGGCATGACACCATAACAATATGCTCGTTGGTACATTCTAATTAAGTACTATCGAGCATATTTATTTAATGATAGGTTATCAAAATTGAAACTCCACTATTACTACATTCATAGTCTAAATCAAAATGCCTAACTTCTTGAATACTTAAACCGCCATACCGAATAAATCTACCATCATCTCGAATATTTAAACCATCATCTCGATTACTTAAGCCATCATCTCGATTACTTTGGGCATCATCTCGATTACTTTGGGCATCATCTCGGTTACTTTGGGCATCATCTCGGTTACTTTAGCCATCATCTCGATTACTTTAGCCATCATCTCGAATACTTAAGCTATCATCTCGAATACTTAAGCCATCATCTCGATTAATTTAGGCATCATCTCGATTACTTTGGGCATCATCTCGAGTACTTTGGGCATCATCTCGATTAATTTGGGCATCTTCTCGAATACTTTAACCATCATCTCTGATACTTTTGGCACTAACTCGGATACTTTAGGTATGAACTCGCATTCTTTTGCCACGATCGTTAACAATCGGAGTATGCACTTGGAGCATTTTAGTAAGTGTCCTGCCCATTGGAGCCTATCTTATTCAAAAAGTGAAATTTCCCAAGATATATTTAGTAGGCTTTTACAAATGGCACTACTATACTTTAGTACAAAGAAAAAGCCGATCTACCTTATTCGGCAAATCGGCTATCAATTCACTTTATTATACTTTGTCTTAGCGTATGACTGTCACGTCCCCAGCTAAGTTTTTAACACCAGATGGAGATAGATATTCTACTAAATATACAAATACTCCAGGTACTACATCTTGACCTTGGAAGGTGCCATCCCAACCTTCGGTAGGAATATTTGGCTTGAAATTCTCTTTCAAAAAGACAAGATTTCCCCATCTATCGTAGATGCTGAGCTTCTCAATATTGATGACACTCTCATTGCCAAAAATAGTAAAATACTTATTCGTGCCACTTCCTGGATGGATGATATTTGGAGCCGTGATGATGACATTGTCTCTTACCCTTATAGTGATGGTAACCGATTCAGAACAACCGTGTATATCCACTATTTCTACCTTGTAGGTGATATTGGTTTTTGCTGTCAAAGATGTGACAAGACATGTATCACAAGACAAATTATCGCTTGGTGTCCACTTTATCGATGCTATCTCATCTGGTTTCAGATTGGTAATCAACTCTATGATCTGTGATTGGTTATACACCAACTCTATTGGCGAAGTAGCTAAAAGTTGGATATCGACACCAGGTTTCACCACAATATTTGTCGAAAACTTACAACCATTTCCATCCGTTACTTCCAGCTGATAACTTGTCGCTGCCAATGGCGCAATGATTGCATTGCCATCTACAGTTTTACCATTGAGCTTGTAAGTGATAGGTGGCTCTCCACCAGTGATACTATTGATGGTTATAGATCCATCTTTCTCGTCCTTACAGGTCTCATCTGTTACAGCAGATGTTAAAGATGTAGGATAATTGCTATTCACTTTTACTTCTACACTTTCGGTAGTGGTACAGCCAGAGCTTGGATATACCACCTTGACTTGGTATAGTCCTGCACCTTGCACATTGATATTGGTCTGAGAGGTGGGTGATAAGATAGTACCAGTGTTAGTATTCCAAACTAAAGATGTTGCACTACTTGGGTTTAAGATGGTTGCCGTCAAACTTGTGGTGTTTTTACCACAGAATAAGGTTATGTCATCTGAGACTTTTACACTTGGGAAATCCCCTATCCTACTGACATTAAAAGTATCTCGATTGGAACAGCCATTGAGTGTATCGGTCAGCATTACGTAGTAAGTACCTGGATTGGTGACATACAATGAGTCATTGGTTTGACCAGCTATGACAGTATTAGTGCCATCCAACCATGTAAATAAGAGGTTTGGCCCTTCTGGAGACTCACCTGCACTAATAAATACACCATTATTGATACATGTAATAGGATCAGCTGGTGTTGTCAACAAAATAGGATAATCTTGAAGGTCAATGATCTCAATTTGAGCGGTATTTTCACAACCATTCAGTGTATCTATGGCTGTCATAGTGACAATGCCTTCTTTTGAAATCGTAATCGACGGTTGATTATTGAAAAAAGATTCACCAGTCTGCCAATTGAATATGACATCTGCCACTGGTTTGCCCGAAAGTACGATAGTACCAATGATACAATCCAACAAATTGCCTGGATCTGCTATGATGGTAGCTTCTGGTTTTGCCTTATCTTCGGTCACCACTACTTCGTCTTTACCAGACGAACAGTTATTGGCACTATTGATCACTTCAAAGAAATAAGAACCAGGTTGAGTAATAGATACGGCGTTTCCAGTAGCTATTTGATTTCCATTGGCATCTGTCCATATCAGGTTGATGGTGCCAGTAGAGGTGGTACTACCTATGATTTGTACTTGCGAAATAAGACAGTTTAAAACCTTGTCTGGTCCACCTTGTGCATCAGGTACGTTGGCATCTTTATTGACGATGACACTGTCTTTGGCTTCGCAAAGATCAGGATATGACACTACTAAATAATATTTGCCTGGTGTGGATGTTGTGACTGATGTGCCTGACTTATCAAATCCACTTGGTCCTGTCCATCTGAAACTACCACCAGCAGTTGCTGTTCCTGTAAGAGTAACAGTATTTTGCTGGCATGTTATCAACTGATTTGCTCCTGCATCTGCTGTTTGAGTACATGATGAACATGGAGGCTTACTGACTGTAAACTGGGTCTTACATCCACTATTGCTTGGATCAGTGACTACCAAGACAATATTATTTCCAGTGGCTGGCAAATTGTCAATAGTAACCAATTCTCCATAAATAAATGGACCGTAAGTTTTAGTGCCATCAGACACATTATAATTAGTAGCACTTCCGCTTGTGCGATTCACCTTAAATCTTATAGAGAAATAATCATCTGAAGTGATGGTATTGGTATTATTATTACTACAAGCTAAAACTTCTAAATTTTGCATCGCAATGACACATGGCTCACTACATACAGCAGGTGGCAATACCGTTACTGCTGTCGTACAATTGGCTGTTTGATTATCTACCAAATTTAAAGTCACTTGCCCACCAGAAATTGGATAAGGTCCAAATCCTGTCCTTTCGTTATAGAGATGTACAGTATTGCTACCTACTACCTTCCAACCAGTAGATGTGTTCAATCCAGTCACGATAATATCAAAGTTGAAAACGTCATCTGATGGATCATTGATAGTGCCATTGTCGTTACACAAAATATTGGATGCAACAGCTGAAATGGCACACTTAGAAGAACATGGGTTCAATGCTGGCAAAGCTAACACTACTTGGCACGCTTGATCATTAATATCTGTTAAAAGGACAAATGGTGTATGACCGTCTGCTGTAAATGTCAGCGTAACATTGGTACCATAAGTATAAGTACCTTTATTCTGTCCATCAACATTTACGATAAATGAACCTGATGCATTCAATGCAGTGGCAGAAAATTGAATAGTATAGGTATCATCAGTATCAATCGATTCTGTACCATTGTCATCACATTTTACAACAGGTATTGAAGGAGTGATGAGACAATTGGTTGAACAAGAATTGAATGGACCTGCATTAATATTTGTTTTACATCCTGTCACTAAATCAACAAACTCATAAGACCTTGTACTACCATCTGCAGGTACAGTGATGACAGCATTAGTGTTGTAATCATATCTGCCTATTTCTGCTCCTTGATACAAAATCTGGTACTTGTTGGTTGCATTCGTGCTATTAGATAAGTTGAATGTGATTGTATATTGATCATCATTGCCGACACTAGTCGTACCAAAGCATTATCACAAACCCAAGTCTTAACATTGAAGGTCAATTGCTGATTCAAATTGAAAACTTCCACCTCATCTTTTCCAGATTTGCAATTGCTTTGAGTATTGGTTACTTCCAAGTAATAAAATCCTGTGCTTGTCACTGTTATACTTTGAGTTTTGCCGATGACAGTACCAGCTGCATTGGTCCATGTATAGGTAACATTACTACTCAAATTGCTGCTTCCTGTCAGTACAGCTGATGTTTTATTGCAAGTCAACTCTTGGTCTGGCCCAGCATTGGCTTGTGGTAGGTTGGCATCTTTGGTTACAATGACTATATCATTAGCCACACATTGATCTGGAAAAGTCACAGTCAATGTATAAGTACCTTCTACACTTGTGGTGACAGTTTGTCCAGTTTTATTAAATCCACCTGGACCTGTCCACACAAAAATGCCGCCAGTTGCTGACGCTGTTCCTGAAAGAGTTGCTGTGTTTTGTGCGCAGGTCAACTGAATATCTGGCCCAGCAGATGCCGTCTGTGGACACGTAGAACATGGGTTTTGTTTTACTACAAACTGTGTGGTACACCCAGAATTAATGGCATCTGTCACTATCAAGGTGATATTTTGTCCATTTGCGACCAAACCAGTGATAGTAGCTGTTTGTCCATATTGGAATGGTCCAAAAGTTTGGTTTCCAGCTGTGACGTTATAGAAATTGGTGCTACCACTTACGACATTAACTACAAATGTTACATCAAATTTATCATCGGCAGCAGTATTGCCAGTATTGTTATTATTACAATTACCTATGACAATATTATTGGCTTGCAAAACACAAGGTGTGCTACAAGGTGGAGGAGCTGTTACATTGATGATCTTAGTACATTGCGTATCTATTCTATCAGAAATATTCAAGGCCAGATTACCACCACTTATTGGATATGATCCTAAAACGACGTTGGTATTGTACGCATAAATGGTATTGTTCCCTGCTACTTTCCATCCATCAGATACATTGAATCCTGTTACCCTAATTGTAAAGCTAAATTTATCATCTCCTGGATCATTGATAGTTCCATTGTCATTACATACCACATTAGTAATAGTAGCAGAAATACTACATGAGCCTGAACAACCCGAAAGATTACCAACAGGCAATTGGGTGATACACTGTATATTGAGTAAATCCCTAATTTTAACATCTGGCGTACTGCCATCAGCAGGTAAAGTAAAGCTTACTGGCACTCCATAAGGATAAGTATTGATGATGACATTATTGACCAATAAAGTAAATGATGTAGAACTTCCACCATTGACCACAGAAGCTGTAAATGAGATCGTGTAAATATCATCTGAAGCATCGGCATCAGTACCATTATTATTACAGTCAACCATCAAATTGCTGGCAGTGATATCACAATCTGTAGAACATGGTGTCAATGGTCCAATATTTCTTGAAATGGTACATCCAGTGATTTCATCAGTCACAATCAATAAACCTGATGACCCGTCAGCTGGAATTTGAATGGTGTGAGAAGCATTGTAATTGAAACTTCCTAAATTCTTTGTCAAATAAGTTACTAAATACTTAGTGGTTGTGGCAGGTGTAGCACTGACATTTATCTTAATATTATACACATCATCATTAGCATTGCTTGAGGTACCTTTACTATCACATGACAAAGTCAACTCAGAAAATGTCAATCTTAAACCAGGATTCACTGTCAATGGAGTCGAAGAGATACAACCTAATCCATCTCTGACTTGTACAGTGTATGCCCCAGATGCCAAGCTATCAAAAACTGAATTGGTGGTCCAAGGTAAGTTATTCAATTTGAATTCGAGGTTGGTAAATGGCGGATTGGCAAATATGATACCATCCTTATTGCCAAAACATTTCTCATGATTGACTGTAAATGTAATATCTGGTATTGGTAAGACGTGCAATGTCACCTCTGCAATATCAATACATCCATTAGCATCCTTTACAGTGGCAAATATTATCTGATTATTGGCAGTGTTGGTATATGGATTTGCTAAAGGATTTACACCATTTTGGGCATCACTGAAGGTCAAATAATACCCAAAAGTATATCCTCCACCTGAAACCAATTTGCTATTTGCTTTGGTCAGATCAAAACTTGAAATACCATCTCTATTGTCATCACATTCGCTCAATGTCACATCTTTGGCTACTGGATTTGGATTAACCAAGATCGTAATAGGTATTCTTACACTGTAACAACCATTAAGTGGGTCTAATGCCTGCACATAATATGTAAATAAACCAGTATTATTAGTTGGTGGGACATAGGTAATAGATTGATCTTGAAGCAGTGTACCACCTGAAATAGCATTATACCATTGAGCTGTTAAACCCGCGTTAACACTCACTGATAGACTAACACCTGTTTGATTTTGACAAGCTTCCTTGTTTCCACCTGAAATTGGTGCAGGCACTGCTGGACAATTACATTGTGGTGGAGTTAATTCTATAGACGTATCAGCACAATCACCCAAATTTGACTTCAATGTGAGCGTGACATTCTGCGCAATTGGAATATTAGAAATCGTCCAAATACTTCCATTAGTGGTCATTGTACCTGCTGATGTGCTTACCGAGTATCCAAATACTTG
>JAXLUT010000015.1:0-53466 GCA_046329385.1 Saprospiraceae bacterium | reverse complement strand
AGCATTGCTCAACGGTTATGCAAGTGGCCAATATCAAAGATGGTTACCATCTACGTGTTCATCGGCGAAATTATATACTTGTGACCATCTGGGTACCAATGATGAGAATATGAGTGTTTGGGATGCTGGTAATAATACTGACTATTGTACTGTTACGCTTTATGTGCAAGCCAATGGTACTTCCTGTGCTGGTTCGCGTCTCATTGGAAATACGCAAACTGAATCTCTTCAAGCGGTCGAAAATGTAGAAGTCACTCTCACAAACGCTATCAACAATGAGATACAAGTGGTCAATACCGATGTACGTGGTCAATTCACATTTGAAGGTCTTACGCCGAATACCGAATACACCGTAGCACCACAACTTGACAAAAACCATTTGAATGGTGTCTCAACACTTGATTTAGTCATCATACAGCGTCACATACTTGGTTTGAGCTCATTGGACTCTCCATATAAATACATTGCAGCTGATGCCAACAATGACAAAAAGGTTTCTGCCTCTGATATTGTTGAACTTAGAAAATTGATTTTGGGAGAATATTCCAAATTCCCTAAAAATAAATCTTGGAGATTTGTAGATAAGAAATTTAATGTAGCGCAACCTACCGATATTTACCAGGCAAAGGAATTGCTGACCGTCCAAAACATTGATCTCAATGCTACCAATTTGGATTTTGTAGCCATTAAAGTTGGTGATGTCAATGGTTCTGTATCCCTCAACTCTACCCAACAAAGCACAGATAACAGGTCACAGCAAGCATTAAATCTATTCAGCAACCATCAAGAGATTATCAAATCAAACAAGGTAAGGATGGATGTGTATGCTGAAAACTTCCACAAAATAGCTGGTATGCAAGGTACTATCTCTTACAATGCCAACATGATGGAATATGCAGGTGTGGTATCTGGAGCATTACAGATTAATTCTGAAAATACTCGCCATCAAAATGGTCACATTGCTTTCAGTTGGCACAATTTAGATTTGACATCTGTAGCCAGCAATGAAGTCTTATTTACCATCTTATTTGAAGCCTTAGACAATGGTGACTTGAGTAGCAATGTACGCATTACGTCAGACAAGGTTTTGACAGAAGCATATAATGAAGATACTGAATCAATGCCAATTAGATTGGAATATAGAAGCATATTACAACCCAATTTTGCTTTGTTACAAAACAATCCGAATCCATTCTCTACTGCTACGACTATTGGTTTCACTTTGGCAGAAGATGGAGACACCAAGCTTACTTTTTATGATATAACAGGTAAAGTATTAAAGGTCATCGATCAGCAACTCAAAGCAGGACATCATGAAGTATTGATAGATGCCAATGACTTACCAGCTCAAGGCGTCATCCTTTATGAGTTGGAAAGCAATGGTCATAAAGACACCAAAAAAATGCTTAAATTAAATCGCTAATTATTTGATCATAGAAAAGAAGATCACATAAAAGCCCAGCAGCAATGTTGGGCTTTTTTCATTTTTGGGTAGATCATTTCGACTTTGACTATCGTATCATTCAAACAAATCACAGCATTAGTTCGATATATTCTCATTTAAAATCTTCTACTAATCATTTAATTCAAATCAATATGACTTTTCATTTTTCAAGAAGGAGCAGCTGTTTTGTCTTAAACAATACAACTCGTCAAATAATATTGCCTTAAACCAAGATGCTGTATAATTTTTTATATTTTTACAGTTTCAATTATGATAGCCATGCAAAAATCATTTTTTTCATTTTGTTTTGTTTTTATTTCTTTGACTTTAAGTTTTGCTCAAAACTTTTGGCATCCGATAGATGAGTCAAAAATAAATCTGCGTCAGGGTGGCACTCGATCTATCATACCATCAAAATACAAAACATTTGAATTACAAAACGAAATGATCACGTCCTATCTTCTACAAGCACCTTTAGAGTTTGAAGAAAATTTCTTAGAGCAAGCTTTGTCCATAAATTTGCCAATGCCTGATGGCAAAATTGAAGAATTTGTAGCATGGTATTCACCTTTGATGGAAGATGGTTTGGCTGCCAACTATCCTAACATCAAGACCTATGAAGCGTTTCAAACATCCAATCGAAATAACACAGCAAGGTTTAGCATTGGGCCAAATGGATTTCATGCAGCCATTAAGCAAGATGATGCCACCATATATATAGATCCATATAGCTCTATAGATAATCAAAATTACATAGTATATTATACGGCAGATCATATAGATAGCGATTTGACCAATAAAATAATCTGTGGCACCCAAGATGAAAATAATCATACACCATCAACTCAGAAATGGGGAAAAGAAATCCAGATGGAAGAAGATGGAAATGCGCACCTATAGGCTGGCTTTAGCTTGTACTGGCGAATGGGGCGAAGTCAGAGGCACCAAAGAAAAAGCCTTAGCAGATATGGTTGCATTCGTAGAGAAAACCAACCTTTTGTTTGAAGCTGAATTGGCTATTAGGACAATACTTATTGAAAAAAATGATCTCCTCATTAATTTAGATGGAAAAAACGATCTTTATACCAATTCAACTGTGGGAGCCGATATACTCACACAAATACAAAACATCATAAGTGGAAAAGTAGGCTTTAGCAGCTTTGATATTGGCCATGTATTTTCTATCTGCCACGATGTAGGAGGCATAGCAGGTGGTACGGCATGTACCAGTTCAAAGAGTGCAGGAGTCACTTGTCACAACAGCTCAGGTATTTCAAATGGCATCGTATTGGTATTCAATCATGAGGTAGGCCATCAGTTGACAGCCAGTCATACTTTCAACCATTGCCCTGGCCAAGAAGGTCAGCTATCTGCTACAGGTTACGAAATAAGGCAGTGGATCTACTGTCATGGCTTGGCTCGCAGCGCTTGCAGCACAAGCAATCTCGGTGCTCAGAGAAAGTTACTATCACGTATCGTCATTGGATCAAATCATCAGTTATACCAATTTTGAGTCATCAGAAGCTTATCTTTGTGCTGCTAAAACTGACATCAACAATTATGTGCCAGTTATTTCTCTCAACTATCCCAAAAATTTCTCCATTCCAAAATACACTCCTTTTTTATCTTGAAGGATCAGCTACAGATGAAAATCAAAGTGCTTTGACTTATACTTGGGAGCAATTTGACAATCAAGGTTCCAGTCCTTTGGGTATGCCTGTTGGCAATGCCTACTCTTCAAATCATTAAAGCCATACGTTGCTAGTCCAGTAAGATACTTCCCCAATGAAAATAGGATTTTATCATGTGATTTGACAATGTTCAGAGTTGTTGCCTACCTATAGTAGAAATTTGACTTTTAGATTTGTAGTTAGGGACAATAATCCCTTGGGGAATGCCGCCATTAATGGGAAGAGATAAAATTTGGTGTAACTAATGCTGGACCATTTAAGATAACATATCAGTCAACGAGCAAAAACTGGTAGTAGGAAAAAATTAAACGTCACATGGGATGTAGCCAATATAACACATAAGTGTCATGTCGGTATGTAGATATTTATGTGTCGCTCAACAATAGTTTGAATTTCAAGGGTGAATCTATGAAATTGGTTGCTTCATGCGTACCAAATGATGGTGAAGAAACCATCATTATGCCTAACAATGTAACGAATAGAGCAAGAATTGTTATCAAAGCGCATGATAATATCTTTTTTACGACAGGATTGGGCAATTCGAAGATTGATTTACCTACAAAATATGGATTTATAACAGAAATAGTCGATAATAAAAAAAGCTCTTGTTTGCCAGAAGCCATTGACTTTGAGATACAAACAACTGCATTGGTTGGGATGACAGACAGTATCAATTTGAAATTGTTCAGGATTGCCAGAAGGAGCAGTTGCATCATTCGAGTCAGAAAAGTAAAGTAGCTGGATCCAACAATACATTGCATTTAAACCTTGATAGCGTGCAAGGCACTGCCGATTATGAAGTCTTAGTGAGAAGTTTTGCTCATGGCATTGACACTATAGTAAGAAAAGTCATACATTTCCGTCACTGGTACCAATATGAACAATATGATGTTGTTCGGTCAAGAAAATGGTATCGAAGGTGTCAGTCCTACTCAAAAATATTATTGGTCAAAACTGGAAGATGCCAAAGAATACCAGCTTCAAGTAGCGACGTCACCTCATTTGATACAGAAAAAATTATAATGAACTATTTGACACCAGACACTTCTTTTGTCAAATGTCTTCTTAGATAAAGCAACCATCTATTTTTGGCGCATAAGAGCCAGCAATGATTGTAAAATTGGCCAATGGTCAGAAATCAGGGCTTTCAATACTGAAACTTTAGAATGCAGTATTTCAAAATCAGGGCCTTTGAGTATCAATATCACATCAGCTGGTACACCCACTGTGAAAGCCGAACTATACTTCCCAAATGAAGGAGCCGTCAGTGATGTAAAACATCAAAAATATAAAGCTTTCGCACCAGCAATCATCTGACCTCATCGTATCTCTGATCGCCAGATGGAAAAGAAAAGGAGTGCTTTGGAGTAAAGATGCCCTTCGGGTAATGGTGTCATTGTTGGATTGGATGATCAGAGCAATGATTTTTTTAGTTGTCCGATCAGTACAGGCAAGATTTATAGGCCAGAAAAAACTCCATTGAGTTACTTTAATAATATCAATATGCATGGTGTCTGGACGCTTAAAGTGGAAGATGTGGCTGCAGGCAATAGCGGTAAATTGCTTAATTTTGATTTGGAATTGTGTGCCAATATTACCCTCAATCCACCTACCATTGTAGTCAATGACACATTGGAACTTGGTTTTCAGCAAAGCAAAGTGATCGACCAAAATCATTTGCTAAGTAATGATGCTGATAATCAGGCCAACGAGATAAAGTACATTGTGGTCACATTGCCCACTCATGGCTTGCACAAAAAATGGCGTACCTTTGAAGGTAGGAGATAGTTTTACACAAAAGAATATAAATCAAGGTTTAATTTCTTATCACAATACAGGTCAACTGTCCAATGACGATTTCAAATTTGCTGACTGACAAATTGGTTGGGTCAAAATCACCTAAATTTGATATTCTGATTGATATAAAATCAAACGCTGAAGATCTTGTCAACCACAAAAAGTCAACATTTTGGTATATCCAATCCTGGTACTGAAATGCTACATATCCAGGAAACTTAGCGCCGATTTTAAAAGCGCAAATGCGTAATTTCAGATATTCCGATAAGAATGTATATAGCGCGCTGGTGATTGACGATATTCAAAAAATTGACATCCAATCATGGCAAAGGTATTTATTTCATCTCCGTCTATCTCGAAAATCAGGTAGTTAGCCGTAATTTGTTCAAGCAATAAGAATAAATAAGACAAGTATTTATACTTTGACATATTTTAGATATTTACTTGAACATCGCATTTTTTAAAGATATTTTGTTTTTGAGGAAAGAGCATTTAGCCCCAAAATCTTTATAAAAAGATCGATAAAACAATATAAGTACTAGCTCTATTACTCTTTAAATATTTGAATCCAAATTGAAGAAGCAAAAGTAAGTAACCTAAAAAACTCTCTTTGTCTTCGCTCGGGCAGAAAAGTCCATAAAAAAAGGCTGAAATCTTATTGACTTCAGCCTTTTAATCATTTATTTACTTTGGCAATGAGTTGCTATTAATTGCCTCCCAAAGCTTCCAGTTTTGCTTTATATTCAGCTGACTTATCCAATTTGCCTTCTCTTGCATAAATCTCTTTAAGAGCGATCATGGTATTTTGATCTTTTGGATCCAATGTCTCAGCAGATACGAAATACGGCAATGCTTGTGTAAAATATCCATCCATTTCTGCTTTAATGGCATTATACTTTTTAGTGCCTGCTGATGAATAATCATTGCTCAATTCTTGAAGTTTGGCGGTCATGCTGGCTGCTTTATTGTAATATAACGCTCCTTGGCTGTACGTAGCATCAAAGTTTTTAGGATCTTTCGCAAGAGCTTGTTTAAAATAATCAAATGCAAGATTAAAATATTCATCTGCTTTTTCAGTATTGCCAGCAGCTCTTTCTTTTTGATTCAACTGGTCATATACATTACCCAATGTCGTATATACAGATACGTTTTCTGGCTCTTTTGCAATAGCAGCTTTCAATTTATCAGTCAATATATCCAATTTACCTACTTTCAAGTAATAATTGATTTCTGCAAAAGCAAGACCGTTATCATCTGGGTTGGCTATTTTGCCCGCTTCCAAGATTTCCATTGCTTTAGCTTCATCATTTTTGTCTGCTGCCATATTGAATAATGCTTCATAAACAAATGGTTGTGCTTTGCCCATTTTGTACAATGACTCAAAGAGTGGTTGTGTCTCTGCTTTCATGTCAGTATTGTAGCCTGTATATGCTGTATAAAATACTTGATCATTTTTGACAGCGTTATCATCAATTCTACTCGCTTCTTTATTGGACTTGAGAATATCATGGGCTTTTAAAGATGCTTTAAAATTTTTGTAAGCATTGGTAAAGTCTTGAACCTGAAAGAAGGTGATACCAATATTATTGACATTATCTTCTAGCTCCCTAATACCAGCCAAGGCATCTTTTGTTTGTGACTTTTTGACAGCCATCGACATTGCTTTTTCAAATGCTTCAAGAGCCATCAAGCCAGCATCAGGAGTTGCTAAGTTATACTCCTTTTTCAATTGGTCGTTCAAAACTTTTTGATTCATCTCAGTCTTGGCTATTTCATTGTAGATTTGACCTTTTGTGATCCAAGCTTCTGGATCGGCAGATGCATCTGCAGCTGAAAAAATCGTATTGATAGAAGAAATGGCTTCATCCAGACTGGCCTTATTTGCTACAGGGTCGGTGTAATATTTTGCCAATGTTTTATTGGCTGCTTTAAGCTGTTTTTTGTACTCCTGTGCATGAGTCAAACTAAAAACTCCAATCACCATTAGGGCACTAAATAAAAAGTGTTTCATCGTTTTAAATTAATTGTTCAAAATATGGTTACAAAGGTAAAATAAAATTATTTACAATGATAAAGACGTTATAAAATAAGTGAAAACGTTTAGAAAAAGTTAAAAATTATTTCGTTTTGGTTAAGACCTTGTTACCAAAAATTTTCACTCTTCTTCATCTATTGCTTCTTCTCTCCTGATCACTGTTACATCAGCGATAGACTCCTTGTCATTGATCCTTATCACTTTTACACCTTGAGTAGCCCTACCCATGACTCTTACATCTGATACAGGAGTCCTTATCACGATGCCATCTTGAGTGGTGATCATCAAATCATCAAACTCACTGACCCACTTGATAGCAATCAGTTTACCAGTTTTCTCAGTGATATTGATGGTCTTGACACCTTTTCCTCCTCTATTGGTGATTCTATAATCTTCTAATGGAGAGCGCTTACCGTTACCTTTTTCAGACACCACAAAAACAGAAAAATCTGTCTTGGTAGGATCCGCAGCTATCATACCTACCACTTCGTCAGCGTCATTAGCCAGCGAAATAGCTTTGACACCAGCAGCACCTCTACCCATTGGTCGAGCTTTCGATTCGTTAAATCTGATGGCTCTTCCTTCTTTATTGGCCAAGATGATCTCGTTGGTACCATTGGTCAGTTTTGCCTCTAAAAGTTGGTCACCTTCATTAATGGTGATGGCATTGATACCATTAGTCCTTGGACGAGAGAATGCTTCAACGATTGTCTTTTTGACCATTCCTTTTTTGGTACAGAAGATGATGTAATTATTATTGATAAACTCCTCATCATTTAGATTCTCAATCTTGATATAGGCTCTCACTTTATCATCTGAAGGTATAGCCAAGATGTTTTGTAGGACACGACCTTGCGAAGTTTTGCTTGCCTCAGGTATTTCAAATGCTCTCAACCAGAAACATCTACCTTGCTCTGTAAATAGCAACAAGTAGTTGTGATTGTGGGCTATAAACATTTGCTCGACAAAGTCGGTATCTCGAGTTTTGGCGCCTCTTGATCCTTTGCCTCCTCTACCCTGTTGCTTGAACTCGTCTGTTTTGGTGCGCTTGATGTATCCTAAATGCGAAATAGTGATCACCACTTCCTCATTTGGTATCAAGTCTTCAATGCTGATTTCATCATCTGCATAAGATATGTCCGTACGACGCTTATCGCCATATTTCTCATTGATCTCATCGAGTTCTGTTTTGATGATTTCACGCTGCAATGCTTCACTCGCTAGGATACTTTTGTAATATTCTATTTTGGCCAAAACTTCAGCATATTCTTCCCTTACTTTCTCAATTTCGAGACTAACTAAGCGTTGCAGTCTCATATCTAGAATGGCCTTTGATTGGATTTCGCTCAATGCGAAGGTGGACATCAAGCTATCTTTGGCTTCTTCTACAGTTTTGGATTGTCTAATGATGCGGATGACCTCGTCTATATTATCCAAAGCGATGATAAGACCTTCTAAAATATGAGCCCTTTCTTGTGCTTTTTCTAAATCATATTGTGTCCTCCTGACTATTACTTCCAATCTAAATTTAATAAACTCAGAGATCAAATCTTTGAGATTCAATACTTTAGGCCGACCATTGACCAATGCAATATTATTTACTCCATAAGAAGTCTGAAGTGGCGTATATTTGTAGAGCTTGCTCAACACAACACTGGCCATTGCATCTCTCTTCACCTCTACAACGATGCGCAATCCATTCCTGTCAGATTCGTCTCTGATGTCGGAAATGCCGTCTATCTTATCTTCATTGACCAATTCAGCTATTTTAGCTACTAAACCAGCTTTATTGACTTGATAAGGTATCTCAGTGATAATAATAGACTCTCGACCACCTTGTACAGATTCGATAGATGCTTTGCCTCTTACCACTACTCTACCACGACCAGTGTGGAAGGCTTCTTTGACCCCAGAATATCCATAAATAGTACCACCAGTAGGAAAGTCAGGAGCCTTGATATGTTCCATTAATTCATCTATGGTGATATCAGGATTGTCAACTGCTGCCTTAGTACCAGCTATAACTTCTGCCAAATTGTGAGGAAGCATATTGGTTGCCATACCTACAGCAATACCTGATGCACCATTGATCAATAAGTTGGGTATTTTGGCAGGTAAGACAGTCGGTTCGTCTAAGGAATCATCAAAGTTGAGCTTGAAATCAACTGTATTTTTATTGATGTCAGCCAACATTTCATCACTGATCCTAGCCAATCTTGCCTCGGTATAACGCATGGCTGCTGGACTATCACCATCCATCGAGCCAAAGTTACCTTGACCATCCACCAATGGATATCTATGACCAGTTTTGTGCCATCCTCACCATGGCGTCATAAACAGAGCTGTCGCCATGAGGGTGATATTTTCCTAACACTTCTCCTACGATCCTAGCTGATTTTTTGTGCGCTCTACCATAAGGCAATCCCAATTCAGACATACCGAAGAGTACTCTGCGATGTACGGGCTTAAGACCATCTCTTACGTCTGGCAAGGCACGAGCTACAATCACCGACATAGAATAGTCTATGTAAGATGACTTCATCTCGTCTTCTATATTTATAGGTATAATCCTTTGATCATTAGACATTTATATATATTTTATTTATATTTATAAAATAAACTGCAAATATACAAAAACCATGGATACTGACCTAATTTTACGACCTGTAAAAACCAATAAAAAATGTAGAAAAGTGAAATATTTGAAAAAATAATGAGAAATTTGACACATACCAATGGTTTGTACATTTGCAATAACTTTATGATGCAACTAGCTACAAGATATTCATTATAAACCAAGCAAATTATTTTTTGTTGCTCAATAAAAGTGAACATTTATAGATGATGTTGCGCACCCTTATTTTTATAATTATATTTGGCTTTTCTGAAAACACAAGTCACAATAGTGTTAAAACATCTGATAAAATCACAGAAAAGAGTTCTGCAATTGTGAGTAAACAAGCCATTTATAAATACTTAGATAGTACAACTTTGCCCATTGATGATCTGACCATGATTTATACCCAAGCTATTGCAGAATTTATTCATGCTGGATCTCATCAAAATAAGCGAACTTTTGACACCTTGTATTTTGGGAAACATCAATATGGACAAGAAGATGATTTTCCTGATATTAAATTACCAATGGAAATAGAAAAAACCCAAATCCGACTTATTGACCCAATTGACTTTAAGACAGATCTTATTATTACAAAATCAAATGTATATGTAAATATGATGGGATGGGCTGACAAAGAAAAAGCAGAGTTTATATTTGTTGTTTTTGGTAAGGGTGCAGTACACCAATATGACTATTTTATCGATTTTATTTACAATGCATCAATAAAGAAATTTGAGTTATTCAAAATAGAGTCAGAAAATTATTCAAATATAAAAGGTCAGAAGCCAAAACGAACAATTGTATTTAAAGATTCTCCAATATATATTGCAAAGATAATCTGAGTTTTACTCACTAAAAGAATCAAGATAACAGACTCAAAATATCATTAATATATAGAGCCATTAGTTTGTATCATATTGAGTCAATTTTGATTATAAGATACCATTATTGACAAAAAACATAATGTAATGTAATTAATAAGGTCAGATTCTGATTTGTTAAACAAAAACAATTACATTTTTTCTCATTGTGAAATGTAATTCAAAGGAAATCGTTTTTGTCACAAAAAGATATAAGCATTTCTTTCGAAAACAAAATATATGATATTTTTATAATAAATTAATAATTTGCATAGTTTTGTGGCTTTAATTGGATAAGTCCTTGCTATAGTGATGACTTATTTTTTATAAAACATCCATTTTAAATATTCAATAAAAACGTATTGCATGGCCAAAAACTTACTCATAGTAGAGTCTCCTGCAAAAGCAAAAACAATAGAAAAATCCTTTACCCGACTTCACCGTAAAGTCTAGTTTTGGCCATATCAGAGATTTGGAAAAAGGCAATAAGGGCATTGATATTCAAAATAATTTTGAGCCAACATACGTAGTATCTCCAGAAAAGACGAAGGTGGTGCGTGAACTCAAGGAACAAGTCAAAAGCATCAGAAGTATGGCTGGCGACGGACGAAGACCGAGAAGGAGAAGCGATCTCTTGGCACCTTTGTCAGGAGTTAAAATTGATGTAAAAACCACTAAACGTATTGTATTTTCAGAGATTACCAAGCCAGCCATCCAAAAGCAGTAGCTAATCCAAGACTGGTAGATATTGACTTGGTCAATGCTCAACAAGCCAGGCGGATATTGGATAGATTGGTAGGCTTTGAGCTTTCAGAGGTTTTGTGGAGAAAGGTAAAAAATAAACTATCTGCAGGTAGAGTGCAGTCTGTCGCTGTCAAATTGATCGTGGAGAGAGAGCGGGAGATTCAGTCGTTTGTACCTGTTCCATATTTTAAGGTAACTGCCATCTTTGATGTCTTGAATGATCGAGGAGAAATCACAGAACTCAAGGCAGAATATACTACTAAGATGGACAATGAGCAAGAAGCATTAGACTTTTTGACCAAGGCAAATGGAGCCACTTTCACCATCGCTAGTATTGAGAAAAAACCAGGCAAAAGGTCTCCTGCAGCACCGTTTACTACATCTACATTACAGCAAGAAGCTAGTAGAAAACTAGGCTTTTCGTCAATAGGACGATGTCAACAGCGCAGAGATTATATGAGGAAGGTCTCATCACTTATATGAGGACTGACTCTTCCAATCTGAGCGAAACAGCATTGGCATCTATAGCACAAGAGATAGAGTCCAATTTTGGTAAAAAATATCTTCAAATTCTGTAGGTATAAATCAAAAACTGCCAATGCTCAAGAGGCACACGAAGCCATCAGACCTACTTATATCGAACGCAAGAACATATGATCAGATAGAGATCAAATGCGTCTGTATGAATTGATATGGAAGCAACCATAGCATCACAAATGTCTGATGCTGAATTGGAAAAAACCATCGTCAAGATCAATATTTCCACCATGCGTGACAAGCAACTCGAAGCAGTCGGAGAGGTGTTGACGTTTGATGGTTTCCTAAAAGTATATTTAGAATCTACCGATGATGATGAAGGTGAAGACACTAAAGGTATGTTGCCACCATTAAAAGAGAATCAAAGCCTTGATCTCAATAATATGTTGGCGACGCAACAGTTCACAAGGCCATCTGGCAGATATACCGAAGCCAGTCTTGTCAAAAAACTTGAAGAACTCGGCATAGGGCGACCATCTACGTATGCACCTACCATCACTAAGATCATGGAAGATGAGCGTGGATATGTGACCAAGGAAAGTAGAGATGGCAAGCCAAGACCTTATACTCAACTGACCCTGCATCAAGGCAAGATAGAAAAAAAGATTAAATCAGAGATTTATGGTGCTACAAAAAACTGTCTTTATCCATCCGATTTGGGAATGGTGGTGAGCGACTTCCTCTCAGAACATTTTAGCAACATCATGGACTATGGTTTTACTGCTAATGTAGAAGATCAATTGGACAAAATAGCCACTGATGGTGTGAATTGGAAAGGTATGCTAAAGCAATTTTACGGCCCATTTCACGAAACGGTAGAAAACACACTTGAAACAGCTGAAAGAGCCAAAGGCAAGCGAGAATTGGGCAAAGATCCTGACACTGGGTATGCTGTATTGGCTCAGATGACAAGATTTGGCCCTGTGATCCAGATTGGCGACCGTGATGAAGTCAAAGAAGGTGAAAAACCTAAATTTGCCAATCTCAAACCTGGCCAATCAATGGAAACCATCACTTTTGCCGAGGCTATGGATTTGTTTAAATTGCCACGTACCCTAGGGACATACAAAAATGAAGAAGTGATCGTCAATACAGGTAGATATGGAGCTTATATCAAGTTTGGAGATATGTTTGTCAATTTGGCAAGAAATGTTGATCCTCTCACCATCAGTATTGAAGATGCACAAAGCCTAATCAATGCGAAACTTGAAGAGAATGCACCAATTGGTACATATCAAAATCAACCGATTACCAAAGGAAAAGGCAGATTTGGACCTTTTGTAAAATGGAATGATTTATTTGTAAATATACCAGTGCGATTCAAATTGGAAACTATTACCGCAGAACAAGCCATCGAACTCATCGAATTGAAGGTAGATAAAGAAGCCAATAGATATATACAAAATTGGCCTGACGAAAAAATTTCCATCGAAAATGGACGTTGGGGACCATACATCAAATTTGGCAAAAAAAATCTTAAAATACCTAAAGTGGATGGTCAAAAAGTAGAAGATGAATATTTGAGCTCAGTGAGTTTAGAAACAGTTAAGTCTTGGATCAGTGCGGAAATACCAGATGCATTTAAAGTAAAAACAAGTGTCAAAAAACCTGTTGCAAGCAAAACAAATAATAAGAAAAAGTAAATAATTTATTTAATGATTTCTTAACTAACAATAAATCACACTCATTTGTCTTTAATAATACAATAAAAGATTTAAAATGAAAACCTCAATGAAGTGTAGTCTAATGATGATTGTTTTGTGCTTTACCAGCCAAATAAATGCTCAAGTACTGGATGAAGAAACAGGATTTATCTATGTCAAAGCTGAATATCTGTATGAGACTGGAAGGTATGATGAAGCCATCACACAATACAATGCAGTCATTGCAAAAGACCCAAAATATAAAGATGCACTAATACATCGAGGCATCGCCAAATATGCCATGGCAGCTTATAAAGGCGCCAAAATGGATGCTATCCAAAGCATAGACCTCAAGGGTATCAATGCTGAGGCTGCTGCTCTTTTGGGTAGAGCCTTTGCGCAGATGAATGATGCGAATGCAGCCATCAATAGCTTGACTGCTGCCATTGCTTTGGATCAAAATAATGCAAAATACCATGAGTGGAGAGCAGGTATTTACGAAAATGAAGGGCAAATATTGAAAGCTTGTCAAGACTACGAAGCAGCCATGAACAATGGTAGCGCATCGGCAGAAGTGAAAGCAAGAAATCTCTGTGGTACCAGACCAAAACCAAAGACTGAGACAACACAACCTTCAACAACAAATACTCAAAACCCAAGTACTCCTACTCAAAATCAAGACCCGAATGTCTTGGGTGACAATGAAGTACTCTCCGAAGGCACCAAAGAGCCAGATGATAAACCACAGACTGTAGAGAATACCCACACCAACCCTGTAAATCACCCGTCATCAGTGACAGATGAGTCGGCTGTAAGGGTTACGGATGACTCTGAGCCAGCAGTAGTGGACGAAAACCTTCCTAAAAACGATGATACTGCCAATATACTCAAGATAGATGAAGAATTGACTATCCAAATATATGGTCAAGAATTGGGCAAACGACAAATAAAAGAAGTACCAAGCATTTTGATCTTGGCCGATGAGAATGGAAAGGTAGCCATCAATTTTTGCGTCAATAAAGATGGAAGTGTCGTATCAGCTGAGTTCAATAGTCCATTGTCCACTATCGCAAAGAAAAGCCTTGTTTCTTTAGCATTGCGCAAAAACCAAAGAATTTGAGTTTGCAAAAGGCAAATTTGATAGCCAATGCGGCGTGATGGTATTTGTCATCAAAAGTATGTAAAGGTGAAATGATTTATTGATGAAACGATTAGATGATTGGTTTCAACACTTGGTTTATAGTAAGTCGGTAAGCATTTTCACTACTCTCCCTCCAACAAATCTGGTCGTCGTTCTCGCGTGATACGGAGCGACTCCTCATATCGCCATTCGTCGATCTTACGTTCATGACCAGAAAGTAACACTGCTGGCACACTCAATCCCTTAAATTCTGCAGGACGAGTATATACAGGTGGTGCCAGTAGATTATCTTGAAATGAATCTGTCAAAGCGCTGGTTTCATCATTTAATACTCCAGGCAAGAGACGACCTATCGCATCTACCATCATAGCAGCAGCCAACTCACCACCCGACAATACAAAATCGCCAATAGACAGCTCCATCGTGACATGAAGGTCTCTGATACGCTGATCTATACCCTTGTAATGACCACAGATGAAGAGCAAGTTTTGCATACAAGACAGATGGTTGGCAGTTTTTTGATTAAAAGTTTTTCCATCAGGAGTGAGATAGATTACATGATCATAGTCTCTTTTACTCTTGAGATCGGAGATGCAACGATCCAAAGGCTCGCACATCATCACCATGCCAGCGCCACCACCATACTGATAGTCATCTGTCTGATGATGGATACCTAAGCCATAGGGCCTGAGTGGTATGAGATCAATGTGGAGAAGACCTTTGTCAGCAGCCCTCTTCATGATGGAATGTTCAAAAGGACTTCTCAACAAGTCTGGCACTATAGATATGATGTCAATATTCAAAAAATATAATTATTTATGCAATACAAAAATTTATAACATTCTACTCTTTTGCGATAGGTTTCGCCCACCGCTTTTTATATTTTATTTTTTTTTGGTCAATAAACATACACTATAAAACATTACAACTAAAAAATTATCAGTTATGTGCTTTTGATGTTTGTCCATTGACGAGCTATTCACACAAAACTCTTACTAGTACAGTGCTTGTCTTAGAGTTTGGTGATTTCATCTTCTGAAAGTCCTGTCAATTTTGAAATGTCCGATAATGATAATCCCATTGATTTCGCTTGTTTAGCTATTTCAATTTTTTCTGAAAATTTACCTGCAATTCTTCCTTCAATTTCTCCTGCAATTCTTCCTTCAATTTCTCCTGCAATCTTTCCTGCAATTTCTCCTGCAATTTTTCCTTCTTCAAAAGCTGTGTCAATTGCATATTCATAAACTGCTTTGTTATCTCTAAACACTTTCAAACTATATTCATATTTATCAAGTTCAGCTTCCCCAAGTTTGGATAGCTCAGCTTTCTGAAAGGCTTGTTCAAATACTTTGTCAGAAAAAATTGTGGGTATCTTTTGAAAGTCTTCTAAGTGCTTGATAAAGTACAACCATTTGTCCAAACGAGTTTCAAGTTCTACCTCGGTTTTAGTAAAATTCGGCATTTCCAAATATACATAAGTCAGTTTGTCGTAAAAGACTTTTCCGTTTTGATTTTTAAGTTTTATGGTATGTAAATATTCCGCCTTTTCTTGTTCGTCTTCATAGTCGTCAAAAGTGAAGTCCAATATTCCAATACAATAAACGGCTGTCAAATTATAATTCCACTCACCTTTTTCAGCTTGTTCTCTTATTGGAAAAGTAGAATAGTAAATAGTCCTTTCTCTAAAGTAGTTTTGTTTTGCTTTTTGAAGTTCTACAATGAACTTTTCTCCCTTTTCGTTTACGCAATATATATCGAAAATGGCTTTTCTATCTAATTCAGTTATACCCAATTGCTCGGTATTTTTAAAAGTCAAATCAAAAATTTTGTCTTTTTCTGGCAATAATGAGTTCAAAAAGTCAATAAGTTGAGGTTTACTGGCTTCTTCACCAAAAATCCTCTTAAATCCGAAGTCTGTGTATGGGTTTATATACTTTGCTTTCATCCCTTTATCTTTAAATTCAAACAGCAAATTTAGGCATTTCTGCCGTCATGTTCAAGTAATTTGTCGTGGACTATGATTTCGATGGTATTGTACCTAAAGGTTTATTTCCCTCCGATTTATCAAAATTTCATGCCATTAGGAATATAATAGCTTAAAAAATATTGGTACTGCTGCATACTCAAGACAAGCTAAACCAAACTCTAATGCAAAATATCCCAAAAGGGCTCATTTGTGCTATAGTAACAACAGATTCACCAATATCAAATACTCACCCTAAAAGTCTTACCCTAAAGGTACTTTTTATTGAAGTTATAACCTAAATTAGGCTTTGTTTTTCAATTCAGCATAATACTGATAAAAGTAAGGAATGGTCTCGATGCCTTTATAGAAATTGAACAAACCATAATGCTCATTGGGCGAATGGATGTCATCAGAATCCAAACCAAATCCCATCAATACTGTCTTGACATTCAATACTTTTTCAAATAAAGCAACGATCGGAATGCTGCCACCACCACGAACTGGTATTGGATCTTTGCCGTAAGCTTGAGCCATGGCTTTGGCTGCTGCTTGATACTCAGGTGTATTGCTTGGCGTGACAGCTGCTTCGCCACCATGATGTGGTCTTACTTCAACTTTTACTCCTGCTGGGGCGATGCTTTCGAAGTGCTTTTTGAACAAAGCTGTGATGGCGTCACTTTTCTGATTAGGCACTAAGCGCATACTGATTTTGGCGAATGCCTTGGAAGGAAGTACCGTTTTGGCACCTTCTCCAATGTATCCTCCCCACATACCGTTCACCTCAAGTGTAGGGCGAATCGATGTTTGTTCGATCACAGTATAGCCATTTTCGCCCATAGTGGCTTCGATGCCAAGGCCTTTCATGTATTGATTTTTATCAAAAGGTGCCTTGTTCATGGCTGCTCTCTCGTCATCAGACAATACAATCACATCGTCATAAAATCCTGGTATGGTGATGTGTTTGTTTTCGTCCTTGAGTGAGGCTATCATATCGCAAAGTACTTGAGCTGGATTGGCCACGGCTCCACCATAGACTCCAGAATGCAAATCTTTGTTGGGGCCAGTCACTTCTACCTCAACATAAGAAAGCCCTCTCAATCCTACCGTAATAGAAGGTATATCATTGGCTATCACAGAAGTATCAGAAATCAATACTACATCACAAGCGAGCATATCTTTATAGGTCTCACAAAATGTACTCAGATTGGATGATCCAATTTCCTCTTCGCCTTCGATCATGAACTTGACGTTGCAAGGCAGTGCATCGAATTTCTTCATGGCTTCAAACGCCTTCACATGCATGAACATCTGGCCTTTATCGTCACATGATCCACGTGCAAAGATGGCGCCATCAGGATGGATATCTGTCTTGCGTATGACAGGCTCGAACGGTGGACTTTCCCAAAGCTCTAAAGGATCTGGAGGTTGCACATCGTAGTGACCATATACCAAAACAGTAGGCAATGCAGGATTTACCGTATGCTCTCCATACACTATAGGATGGCCTTTGGTGGGATAAATACTTACTTTTTGGCATCCTGCTTGCTCCAAACTCGCCGCTACAGCATCGGCTGTTTTGGCCACTTCGACTTTATATTTTGGGTCTGCACTGACGGAAGGTATTCTCAACAAAGCCATCAATTCGTCGAGAAATCTTTGTTTATTCTCGTGGATGTAAGATTGTACTTTTTGCATGATATGATTATTTATTAGCTACAAAAGATCTGCCCATGTTATACAAAGCAAAACAATACCTATCCGTTGCTTCTTCTATGGTTTTTGAAGTAGGTTTGCCAGCACCATGACCTGCGCTTTTATCGATTCTGATCAATACAGGATTGGATCCACCATTGTTTTTTTGTAATTCAGCAATAAACTTGTAAGAATGTGCCGGCACTACCCTATCGTCGTGATCTGCAGTCGTCACTAAAGTTGCTGGATATGCAACGCCTTTCTTCACATTATGAACAGGCGAATAATTTTTAAGGTAAGTGAACATTTCTTTGCTCTGTTCAGCTGTACCATAATCAAAAGCCCAACCAGCACCTGCTGTAAAAGTGTGGTATCTCAACATATCTAAAACACCTACAGCTGGTAGAGCTACTTTGAACAAATCAGGTCTTTGGGTCATACAAGCTCCTACCAAAAGTCCACCATTTGACCCACCAGAAATGGCTAAAAATGACTTAGATGTATATTTACTGACTATCAGAAATTCCGCTGCTGCTATGAAATCGTCAAAAACATTTTGCTTTTGAACTTGAGTACCTGCTACGTGCCATTTTTTGCCGTACTCTCCACCACCACGAAGGTTGGCGACAGCATAAATACCTCCTTGTTCCATCCACACAGCATTGGAGATGCTAAATGATGGCGTTAGACTAACATTGAATCCACCATATCCGTAAAGAATGGTTGGATTGTTGCCATCCAGTTTGACACCCTTTTTGTAAGTGATGATCATCGGCACCTTAGTACCATCTTTGGATGTATAAAATACCTGTTTTGATTCGTATAGTGAAGGATCAAAGTCAATATTTGGCTTGACAAAAACGGTGGAAGCGCCAGTCTTTGGGTTGTATTTATATACAGAGCCTGGTGTAGTGTAATTGGTAAAAGAGTAATAGATCTCGCTCTCATATTTTTTGGCTCCACCCATTGATGCGGTACCTAAGCCTGGTAATTGAATGTCTCTCACTAAGTGACCTGCATAATCGTATTGTTTGATCATGGAAAGGGCATCTTTCATGTAGTGTGCATAGAAGTATCCACAACCTGACCCAATGCTCAATACATTTTCTGTTTCGGCGATAAAATCTTTCCAATTGTCTGAAGTAGGATTGGTTGCATCAACTGTAACTACCTTTTGGTTGGGAGCATTTAGATTGGTTAAGATATATAACTTGGTACCATCATTATCTATGACTTCAGTATCACTATTATAATTGTCTTGGATGGTTACTAATTTGGCATTTGGGTCTTTCAAATCCAACATATACAACTCATTGCCAGACGTGGCGTTGGCTGCTGAGATGAATAAATATCTATTGTCATCGCTCACGCCTCCACCAACGTATCTTCTTTTGATGTCTTGACCAAAGATGACCTTGTCAGCGCTTTGTGGAGTACCCAATTTGTGGTAATATAATTTGTGTTGGTCTGTCTTTGCAGAAAGTTCGCTGCCCTTAGGTTTGTCATAACTCGAATAATAAAACCCGTCATTACCAAACCATGATAGACCACTGAATTTCACATCATATAAGGTATCTTCTAAGATTTTCTTACTGGCTGCATCCATGATGATGACCTTGCGCCAGTCAGATCCACCTTCTGATATTTGATAAGCGAGTTTTGACCCATCTTTGGAAAAATTGATACCTGCCAATGAAGTTGTTCCATCTTTTGAAAATGTATTGGGATCAAGGAATACTTCTGCTGGCATGCCAGGTTTTTCTCTCCAAAGAACAAATTGATTTTGCAGACCATTGTTTTTATAAAAATAGGTGAAGTCACCTTCTTTGAATGGAGCACTAAATTTTTCGTAATTCCACAACTTCTCCAGCCTGCTCTTGTATGCTGCCCTAAAAGGAATCTTATCCAAATATGCAAATGTCACTTTATTTTCAGCATCGACCCAAGCATCGGTCTCTTTGGACTTGTCGTCTTCGAGCCACCTGTATGGGTCAGCCACAATAGTACCATAAAAATTATCTTTGACGGTACCTTGAGCAGTAGCTGGGTATTTGTACATCGTAGATGATTGTTTTTCTGTCATGTCTTTGGTTTTGCTGCAAGCTAGGATGCTGAGCATGGATATAAAAATTATTTGTTTCAACATGGTTGTGATTTGTTAGTGAATGAAAGGCAAAATTACAAAACTTTGGTAAAGGTACACTCTATTCAAATTCAAAATAGACTAAAAAACAATATTTGGAGAAAACGTTGATTGCTTTGTATTTTACAAAATTATAGTAATTAGCCGATGTTTATAGTACGATACCAACGCTTGAATGGTGGAAATGACATACAACGTAGGAGAACAAAGTGATTCATGTATTGGATAACCACCAAAGTCTGACCTCATACAAGCCCCTAAATGTCATGTATCTTTTAATTCCACTTTGTTCATTTACCTTTTAATAATATTTTACAGGGCAACGTCAGATAACACTTATTTTTCATTGAAGTAATTAATATCTTCCATAAAGTCATGCAAACACCATTTTTGTAACCAAAAAGCATACACTTCTATAAGGTCTTGTCTACAGCATAATTATAAGAAGCATTGAAGAATACAAATTATCATTACTGAAAATCTATAAATATCACAAAATCAATAAAAAACAAATAAAATAATAACATCATATTAATTAATTCATATACTTATATTATTGATTATCTGTTAATTATAAATTCATAATAAAAAATATATTAAAATCATTAAAATTTTGATGATTATATATACGCAATATAATTAATATGTTATATCTTTGCATTGTGTAAGTTTTGGTTATTAAATTGTAAAATTCGTAGTTGCTCGTGAAAAGTCACGAGCACTTTTTTGAGAAGAGTACGTTATCGCTGTCTGATAACTTTAAAATATAAAAAATTCAAGTACATATAGTCATATTAAACAATTTAAAAATATTTGGCACGGTATTTGAATTATAAAGAGTATATGAGTTTTGGTTATTAAATTGAGTAATGCCCGTGTTTTCGTCTTACACGGGCTTTTTTATTTTTTAGGACCAAGGTCAAAGCATTTTAAATACAATGATATACAATTTTGTACCATACATAACAATGGTGAATGATGACGAAGAACTATAGATCGAAAACCGATCAATAAAATTTCAACTTTCTTTATTCCAATATAAATTCGCTAAACAAAGTTCTACCTATTTCAAACCGATTATAAAATTATTTGTTTTGTTATAAAAGATGATGTTTTCATCTCACAATAATCATAAAATTCAAATAGTATGATCAATGTTGGATTGATAGCGCATGATGGCAAAAAACCTGAGATGGTCTCTTTTGTAGTGGCGCACAAGTCATTTTTGTCTTCTGCCAAACTATATGCAACAGGTACTACTGGCAAACACATCGCCAAAGAAGGATTTGATGTGGAATGCCTTCTTTCAGGACCAAAAGGTGGAGATGCCCAGATCGCAGCACTGTTGGCAGTAGGAAAGATTGATGTAGTCATATTCTTCAGAGATCCATTAGATAAGCATCCGCATGAACCAGATGTACAAATGTTGATGAGACTTTGTGATGTACACAATGTACCATTGGCTACCAACCCGAAGGCAGCTTATTATATACTCAAAGGTTTTGAGGCAGAGATTAAATCCAAGAAAAAGTAAACATCCTTATACCAAAATTTTGTGCAAATAAGTATTTCGTCTAAATTTGTAGGGTGAATCAAGAAGATTTCAAGCAAATATCTGATACTATACCGCATGAACCAGGAGTGTACCGATTTCTGGCAGATGATGGTACAATACTGTATGTGGGCAAAGCCAAAAGCCTCAAAAACAGGTTGAAATCTTACTTTGGAGACAAAAAACACTTGCAATACAAGACTGTGCTACTGACCCGAAATGCTCATCATATCGAATTTACAGTGGTGGAGACAGAACATGATGCACTACTGCTTGAAAACTCTCTGATCAAAAAGTTTCAGCCCCGATACAATGTGATGCTCAAAGATGGCAAGTCATATACATTTATTTGTATCAAAAACGAACCATTCCCAAGGGTATTTTTTACGCGTAAACACATCAGAGATGGCTCTATTTACTTTGGCCCATATACTTCAAAATATCGTGTCAATATTCTTTTAGAAATCATCAAAAAGCTCTTCCAACTTAGGACTTGCTCCTACCCTTTGACAGCTGAGAATATTGCAAAAAGAAAATACAAGGTTTGCCTTGAGTACCACATTAAAAATTGTCAAGGCCCATGCGAAGGATTGGAAACTGACCTAGAATATCAAGAAAAAATAGATCAGGTGAAGAATATTTTGAAAGGAAATCTCACCCATGTCAAAAAGTATATCAATGACACCATGCGCCATCATGCAGAGCAAATGGAGTACGAAAAAGCACAAATCCTTAAAGAAAAATTGATTGCATTTGACGATTATCAAGCTAGCTCGACCATAGCCAGTACCACCATCAGGGATATTGACGTATTTGCTA
Source organism: Saprospiraceae bacterium (assembly GCA_046329385.1). Classification (GTDB taxonomy): domain Bacteria; phylum Bacteroidota; class Bacteroidia; order Chitinophagales; family Saprospiraceae; genus OLB9. The sequence continues at coordinate 30,782 of JAXLUT010000015.1, read as the reverse complement.
TCACCAAAGATGATACGATGGCTTATGTCAATTACCTCAAAATAGTAAATGGTACCTTAGTCAATACAGATATTGCTGAGATGCAAATGAACTTGGACGATGATATCGCAGATTTGCTTTCTTATGTGATACCAACGATAAGAGATAGGTTTGAAAGTACTGCACCAGAGGTCATAGTGCCGACAGAAATATCATTGCCTGATCCTAAAATAATGATTACGGTACCGCAGCGAGGAGATAAGAAAAAGTTGCTCGAATTGGCAGAGAATAATATTGATTACTTTATAAAACAAAAAAGAAGAGACGAAATAAGCCACCAAAAGAAAGTTTCTTCAACAGAAAGGATCTTGACTACTTTGAAAAAAGATTTAAAGATGGATGTCATGCCGCTCCACATAGAGTGTTTTGATAATTCAAATCTTCAAGGTACCAATCCTGTATCGAGTTGTGTTGTATTTAAAAATGCCAAACCCAGCAATAAAGATTATCGGCATTTCAATGTCAAAACAGTAGAAGGACCCAACGACTTTGCTTCAATGGAAGAAGTGGTCTTTCGTAGGTATAAACGTCTCTTGGACGAAGGTAAGCCACTACCGCAACTCATCATCATCGATGGAGGAAAGGGTCAATTATCATCAGCTGCTTCCATTCTCGAAAAGTTAGGTATTCTCGATCAAGTGACTGTCATAGGCATAGCTAAAAAATTGGAAGAGATTTTCTTTCCTTGAGATTCACTCCCACTGTATATCAATAAAAAATCCGAATCACTCAAGTTGATCCAGCAAGCCAGAAATGAAGCGCATAGATTTGCTATTTCCTTCCACCGAGATCAGAGATCAAAAAACTTTTTGGGTACTCAATTGACCAATATACCTGGCATCGGTAAGGTAATATCAGAAAAACTTCTTAAAAAATATGGATCAGTAAGTCGTATCAAAGAAGTAGATCCTCTTGAACTAGAGCAATTTATAGGCAAATCCAATAGCCGAAAAGTATTAGATTTTTTTAAAGAATAAATGTTAAAATTAAAATGAGCCAAAATTTTTCGCCAATAATTTCAGGCACCATGCTTTGGGGTCAATGGGGCAAAAATTATACAACGCAAGAGATGGTGTCAATGATTACACATTGTGTAGAACATAAAATCACTACTTTTGACCATGCTGATATTTATGGCGGCTACTCTACCGAAAAAGAATTTGGCAAGGCATGGCAAGAAACAAAGTTAGAAAGAAATCAGGTGCAATTGATATCTAAGTGTGGCATCAAAATGCTTCATCCGTCTAAAGACCATCGTGTTAAGCACTATGATTATTCATGCAAGCATATCATCGAAAGCTGCGAAAATTCATTAAAAAACCTTCATACTGAATATTTAGATCTATTCTTGCTGCATAGACCTAGCCCGCTGATGATAGAAGATGAGATAGCGCAAGCCATCGGCCAACTCAAGTCTCAAGGCAAGATCATGGATTTTGGAGTGTCTAATTTTACACCATCGCAAGCTGCATTAGTGGCACAATCGACACCAATTGCTTTTAACCAAATTGCTTTCAGCCTGACAGACCACCAGCCAATGACAGATGGGACCTTAGACTATTTGAAACTCCACAAAATCAAAGTAATGGCGTGGGCTCCATTGGGCAATTACTTCAAATCTGACAATCCACAAAACGAACGTATCAAAAATGTCTTGGAAGATTTGACAAAAAAATATCTGAAGGGTGAAGACATTCTATTGCTTAAATGGCTCATGAAGCATCCTATGGGTATCACTCCTGTCGTAGGCACTACTGACAAAAACCGATTAGCAAACATGAAAACAACTTGGACGTTTGAAATGGACGAAGAAGATTGGTTTCTACTTTACGAAGCGAGTTTAGGACATAGAGTTCCTTAATTTTATCTTCCCATTTTATCATTCAAAATTAAAAATCAATATGAAAATATTTTGTGTAGGCCGTAATTATGTAGATCATGCAAAAGAACTCAATAATCCAGTTCCTAAATCTCCATTGATCTTTATGAAGCCATCTACCGCATTACTGACTGATGGCAAGCCATTTTATCATCCAGATTTTAGTAAAAACATTCACTATGAGCTGGAGTTAGTATTGAAAATTTCAAAAAATGGCAAAGCGATACAACATAAGTTTGCCCATAATTATTATGACCAAATAGGTCTTGGAATAGACTTCACTGCTAGAGACCTGCAAGATGACCTAAAGGCAAAAGGACAACCTTGGGAATTGGCAAAGTCATTTGACCATTCAGCTTGTTTAGGCAATATGGTGTTTAAATCAACTTTGGACATGAATGCTATAAAATTTAACCTAACCAAAAACGGCTCAATAGTCCAAGATGGAAATAGTAAAGATTTGATATTTAGTTTTGACTATTTGATAGGATTCATTTCCCAATATTTTACTTTACAAACTGGAGATTTAATATTTACAGGTACACCAGCAGGAGTTTGTCAAATTGCGATAGGAGATGTATATAAAGGATAATTGGGAGAACAGCAACTATTGACATGCGAAATAAAATAATCATATCATGAACAAAAATTGTTTGGCAAGTAAGGTAAATAATGCCCAAATGAATGTATAAATGTTTGTAATTTAAAAATAATTGAAATATTGCTTGGTGGTTGCGTTTTCGAAATCGTACATTTGCCATTGTTTTTCCATATATAATTTATTGTCTAAAAGTAAAAATTATAACAATGCCATATCTATTCACATCTGAATCTGTATCTGAAGGCCACCCTGATAAAGTGGCAGATCAAATCTCTGATGCCTTGATTGACAATTTTTTAGCCTTTGATCCAACATCAAAAGTAGCTTGCGAAACATTGGTGACCACAGGTCAAGTTATTTTGGCTGGTGAAGTAAAATCCAATACCTATCTCGATGTACAACAAATAGCTCGCGATGTCATTAAAAAAATAGGATACACTAAGTCTGAATACATGTTTGAAGCCAATTCATGTGGCGTTTTGTCAGCTATCCATGAGCAGTCTTCAGATATCAACCAAGGTGTAGAAAGAGCCGTAAAAGAAGATCAAGGCGCTGGTGACCAAGGTATGATGTTTGGGTATGCCACCAATGAAACAGAAAACTACATGCCATTGGCGCCGATATTGCACATGCTATCTTGATCGAATTGGCCAACATAAGAAGGAAAATAAAGAAATCACCTATCTTAGACCAGACGCCAAGTCGCAAGTAACACTCGAATACTCAGATGACAACAAGCCTACAAGAATAGATGCCATTGTGGTCTCTACTCAGCATGATGATTTTGATGAAGAGTCAAAAATGTTAGCTAAAATTAAGCACGATATCATCACCATATTGATACCTCGCATCAAGGCTAAGTACCCACAATATGCGCATTTTTTTAATGACAATATCAAATATCACATCAACCCAACTGGTAAATTTGTAATAGGTGGCCCGCATGGTGATACTGGCCTTACTTGACGTAAAATCATTGTTGATACTTATGGTGTAAAGGTGCACACGGTGGTGGTGCATTTTCTGGCAAAGACCCAAGTAAAGTGGACAGAAGTGCCGCTTATGCTACGAGACATATTGCCAAAAACTTAGTAGCGGCAGGCTTGTGTGACGAAGTATTAGTACAAGTATCTTATGCCATCGGTGTAGCCAAACCAACATCTATCAATGTCAATACTTATGGCACCGCAAAAGTAGGTCTAAAAGATGGTGAAATTAGCAATATCGTAGAAGGAATCTTTGATATGAGACCATACTTCATAGAGCAAAGATTGCAATTGCGTAATCCAATTTATAGCGAAACTGCAGCATACGGACACATGGGTCGCACACCTGAAACAATCACTAAGACATTTAAAGCTCCAGGTGGTGAAGAAAAAACGGTAACGGTTGAAACATTCACTTGGGAGAAGTTAGATTTTGTTGATAAAGTTAAATCTGCTTTTGGTCTGAATAGATAAAATTTATAAGCTGATGACAAAGTCAGATTTCACATCCTATCACAATGCATTAGATGCACTTGATGCTGAAATTTGCAAAACATTAACTGTGGTCATTGATGCAGGCCTTACTGTGGCTGAAAGTAAAATTTGGCACGGTCATCCTGTTTGGTTTTTGGATGGAAACCCTATCGTTGGATATAGTAAACAGAAGAAAGGCATCAGGTTGATGTTTTGGAGCGGCGCAGATTTTGATGATGAAAAATTGAATGTGCGTGGTGAAAAATTTAAAGATGCCTCCATTTTTTACAACCAAATAGACGAAATCAAAGTAGAAGATATCAACCATTGGTTACAAAAATCTATAACAATTCAATGGGATTATAAAAACATAGTGCGTCGCAAAGGCAGATTAGAGAAAATGGCTGTCAAATAATGAAATATTGACATGCAAAGTTCCACCACAGTCATTTTAATCCAGACATTGAAATCATAAAAAACTAATTGGTCAGTCGTTTAACATAAAATGATCCAAAAAAAGCCTTATGAAAAAGTAGATCATTGAGAAAGATACGGATTGGAATATTCCTTGCGGACAAAAGAATATAAATTAAAATTCCAAATTATAACATAATTTACTGTTTGCTGTCATTTTGTAATTTACATATTGTGTGTCCAAATCGCATCCTATTTACTAAGCTCATGTTTGTACCTTTTGGTTCATCTTTTAATCATAAATTATCATTCTGAAAATCATAAGGTATTGTGGCCCAAACCTTCACCAGAGATATTAAATAGTAAGCACCATAATATTCCAAATATCATTTCAATCAAACGAATTTTATTACCTTTGCACCCAAATTTTATTTTGTTATGCTTTCTACCCAAAATATCTCACTCCAATACGGCAAAAGAGTTCTCTTTGATGAAGTCAATGTGACCTTCAAGGAAGGCAACTGCTATGGTATCATTGGTGCTAATGGAGCTGGAAAATCCAATTTTCTTGAAAATACTGGCCGTAGTCTAGAAGCAAACAAAGGAAGCGTCCATCTCGAATCTGGCAAAAGAATGGCCGTACTAAAATCACTTTGAATACGATGATGTCACCGTATTGAATACTGTACTGGATGGGTCACTTCAAAAACTATGGAAGATCATGCAAGAGAAAGATGCCATTTACCTCAAAGAAGATTCTTTTTCAGAAGCTTGGATGTATCGCCATCAGAGTTGGAAGAAGAATTTGCAGAGATGGACGGGTGGAATGCAGAGTCATCTGCGGCTAACCTCTTATCTTGGCATAGGCATCGCAGAAAGCGAACATTACAAAATGGTCAAAGAGCTGGATGGTAATCAAAAAGTAAGGGTACTCTGGCACAAGCTTTATTTGGCAATCCTGATGTATTGATCCTCGACGAGTCTACCAATGACTTGACTACATACCATCACTTGGTTGGAAGATTTTCTCTGATTTCAAAAACACAGTATTGATCGTTCTCCTTGCACGACCGTCACTTTTTGATACAGTTTGTACGCATATTGCAGACATTGACTTCAGCAAGATCAGTTTATACACGGGAAACTATACCTTTTGGTACGAATCCAGTCAATTACAACTCAGGACAAAAATTGAATGCCAATAAGAAAGCCGAAGAAAAAGTAAAAAGAATTGCAAGCCTTCATCGACCGATTCAGCGCTAATGCTTCCAAATCAAAACAGGCGACTGCTAGAAAGAAAATGCTTGAAAAGATCAATATTGAGGAGATCAAACCATCATCACGTTATCCGGCATCATCTTTAAGCAAGCTAGAGAAGTTGGCAAAGAAATACTATCTGTAAAAAATCTAAATTATACTGTCAATGGAGAGACACTGATCAAAGACTTGAGTTTCAACATTGATAGAGATGATAAAATCACTTATATCTCAAAAAACAGCTTAGCGACCACAGCATTGTACAAGATATTGGCTGGAGAAATATCGCCCGATAGTGGCACGATAGAATGGGGACAAACCATCACATTTTCATATTTACCCAATGAGAATGAGAGTTATTTTGCCACTGAACCAATGAATCTCATTGATTGGTTGAGACAATATTCGACAGAAAAAGATGAGTCTTACATCCGTGGATTTTTGGGTAAGATGTTGTTTTCTGGTGAAGAAACCTTCAAAATGTCTAATGTACTCTCTGGTGGCGAAAAAGTGCGATGTATGCTCTCAAGAATGATGCTCACAGATGCCAATCTCTTGATGCTGGACGAACCAACCAACCACTTAGATTTGGAAACTATCACCACATTAAACAATTCGTTGATGAATTTCCCTGGCAATGTACTGTTTACCTCACGTGACCACACATTTACACAAACTGTGGCAAATCGGGTCATCGAAATCGGTCCTAAGGGATTTCTTGACAAGCTCAAATCGTTTGACGAATATATCGACGATAAAGATATCCAAACGCAGAGAGCAGCCATATATTGAGCACTCTACTTATTGCTTTTTATATACTTTGCTGATAAAAATGATGGCTACCTCTTCGTAAGAAGTTGGATCTTTGGATACAATATCATGGGCTGCCAATACGTGATCAGAAATGGTGCATTTATCAATCTCAGAATAATTGAAGAGTTGACCATTTGAGAATTTCCCCTTCTGTAGCGACATCTGAACACAATGGTACATCTCTTTATAATCATCTGAAAATGAGATGAATGGATCGTAGCCATCAAACAGCAACTTCATTCCATTCATGGTGTAAGCACCTTCTTCTTCAAAATGGTCTGGGCCATCATTTCCAAATATTTTTAAAGTTTTCTCATTCAAAAACTGGAAACTACTGACATGCGCTATATCAAAAGTATTTTTCATCACCAACTCCGTACTATCCAAAATCAACTTGAGCTCAGCCGTAAAAGCGTGCTGTGATGTCTCTTGTAGCGAGCCATTGTTCACCTTAAAAATTTTATAATTATCCACCTTTGAGTGGTCATATTTGTACTCCGATGGCGTGGTGAATACTTGTGTTTCTTCTGTAGTGCATGATACTACGAATAGAAACATTGACAATAAAACGAAAAAAATATATTTCATAAAAAATTGGTTATCATTATTTTAAATAGGCAACTATTGCTTTGCAATTGTATGATTTAAAAACCTACTTCCACTCAACAATCTCCGCATCTACCAAGCTGTACATCCAGTCATCTACATTGGTGCCATTGAGTACAAACTTACCTTCGATATAGACATTGGCGTCCATCTTCAGCTTGCCTGGATCACCCTTGAATGTAAGCCCCATGACTGTCTCTGGGCCTGCCTTACCACAAAAAAAACAGGCTGCATAAGTATTTTTGCTCAGCGCCCAAGTAGTCTTATCGACTGGTACCAAATAGCCTTTGATAACAATCCTTTTATTAGCTAGTTTTTTGATATCTTTGGCAAATTCGGGCAAATAAACGGTACCATAGACATCGTGCTTGGCTTCTTTATACTCAAGTTCATTCAAGATTTTCCAAGTGACTGTATCTTTCACTGGTGTTAATACTTCGGCTTTTGTAATGGTCAATAAACCCAAACCTATCATCAAGGTGAAAATAAATCTCATTTTCTATTTAATAAAGTACGATAATCTATACGTTTTGAATCGTTAATATGTTTACTCCAAAAGTGTTATCATTAAATTAAAATCACTGACATCTGATCTTCTGTGCGTAGATTAGCCTTGATGTGCTCCTGTATCGTTGTCGCTAAAGAAAGTCCAACATAATCTACCAAAGTCGGAAATTGTTTGTGTTTCCTATCCACCAATACAGCAAGTTCGAGCTTCTTTGGGATCACATGCATGAATACCTTAAAGGCATAGAACATAGTCCTACCCGTATTGGCAACATCATCCACCAAGATGATAGATTTTCCTGCTATGTCAGCATCATTCAAGTCAATGGTGACTGGCTCACCCAAGGGATTGGCTGGATTGAGTTTTAATCTTGATAATCGGATGTTTTTGTCACAAATCTCTGTCAAGCTCTTTGTCAATAATTCTGCAAATCGATAGCCATTGTTGTTGATTCCCACCAAGATCAGTTCATTTTCATCCAGATTATTTTCTAAAATCTCATAGGCTAACCGTATGATTTTTTGTCTGATTTGAAAATGATTAAGTATCTGCATTTGCAATGATTTGATACCACAAATGTATGAAACTTAAGTACAAAATAGCAGTTACAGAACTCTAAAACTCAAAAATGATTCAAAAATTATCCATTTTTTGCCTACGACTCCGTAAATTGTCCCAAATTTTAAATAATTCATTTGCCATGTCACAACTCATCTTCATCATCCTGACCAGCGCCACCTTTTTCTTTGCCTACCGACAGTTTATGAATGTGTACCGCAGTATCATGATGGGCAAATCTGTTGTATTGACTGGCGACACAAGCCAACGCTGGAAGAATGTCATATTTGTAGCATTTGGTCAAAAAAAGATGTTTAAAAACTGGATTCCTGCCATCTTTCACTTATTCATATACGGAGCTTTTCTGCTCACACAAATCGATTTATTGGAGATAATACTGGATGGTGTTTTTGGCACTCATCGCATTTTTTCATATATTTTGGGCGGATTTTATACCTTCATCATCAGTAGCATTGAAGTCTTGTCTTTATTGGCTTTGGTGGCGACCATAGTTTTTCTTTATAGAAGAAATCTCCTTAAAGTACCGCGATTGGTACAGTCAGAGCTGAATGGCTGGCCAAAATTAGATGCCAATTTGATTTTATTGGGCGAATTATTGCTCGTGATAGGCATTTTCACCATGAACGGAGCTGATACCTTATTGCAAGGTATAGATCCAAGCCATTATCCTTCCACTGGACATTTGGCCATTTCATCGTGGCTTGGGCCTTTATGATTTGGTGGAATGGAGCCAGAAAGCTTGATGTTTTTGGAGAGATTTGGATGGTGGCTTCATGTATTGGTCGTCTTCGGATTCATGTTATATCTGCCTTATTCTAAGCATTTACATATATTTTTAGCTTTTCCAAATGTTTATTTCAGCAAATTGGAACCAAGAGGCCATATCGACAATATGCCTGAAATCATGAATGAGGTAAAGTCTATGTTGGGAATGGAGAGCGATGCCAATGATCAAGCTTCGGCAGAGTTGCCAGAGTTTGGTGCAAAAGATGTCTTTGACTTGAGTTGGAGAAATATCATGAATGCCTACTCTTGTACCGAATGTGGTAGGTGTACTGATCAGTGTCCTGCCAATATCACGGGCAAACGGCTTTCGCCACGCAAGATCATGATGTCTATCAGAGATCGAGCCGAAGAGGTTAGAAGCAATATTCGCTCAGGAGACATGAAATACGCCAAAACGAAAGATAACACGACCATCAAGACGCTCACACCATCCAACTATGACGATGGCAAATCACTTTTCGATTATATCAGTAGAGAAGAAATCCACGCTTGTACTACTTGTAATGCTTGTGTCGAAGCTTGTCCAATTTTGATTGATCCATTAGAACCAATTTTGAAGATGAGACGATACGAAATATTGACAGAATCAGCTGGTCCTGGAGACTGGTTACCAATGTTTACTGCGATGGAAAATGGTGGTGCAGTATGGCAAATGCCTACCGAACGCGAAGCATGGAGAGCAGAAATCTAAGGCAGAGTGTCGTTTTACCATGTAAAAATAGGAGTATATATACCATAATAATAGCTTTTTTAATGTCCGAAAGATTTGAAAATATTAGTAATTTATTATTAGAGTTAAATAGTCTAACTTTCTCAGAAAGTAATAAGAGAATGCTGGATGAAAAATTTCGCTTAGAGTTTAAATCATATTAGTAACACCATCACCAGACACTAAAATACTGTTGCCAAATTTGTATCCATCTACCAAAACAGAAGAAATGACATGATATCATCTTTATATCCTCAGTGACTGGGCAAATGATCAGAATAGGGATTTGACATTAATGGATATTAGACATTTGAACAAAATTATTCTTGTAAAAGATTATTGGAAAGATGCACAAACTCAAGATGGCCAGCCAGCACGAAAAAATATAAGAGTAGGAGATTATAGAAACTCCTAATTCAGTTAGACTTCAGAACGGCGAGGTATTCCACTATACTGATCCTATTGATGTACCTTTCAAAATGGAAGAATTATTGAAATGGTTCATATGATTCAGCAAATCTTCATCCTATTATCGTAGCTAGTTTATTTCATCATAGGTTTGTGTTGATTCACCCTTTTGATGATGGTAATGGAAGGATAGCAAGATTGCTCACCAACTTTATATTAATAAGAAATGGGTATCATCCTTCGTCATTAAATCTTCAGAAAAAAGAAATATTTGAACACTTAGATTGGCTGATGTTGGTAGCTTTGATACATTAATTGATTTTATGCAACAAGTGATGATGAGCTTGGAGATATCAATAAAAGCGCAAAAGGCAAATATTGACACGTCTGATGATAAGAATACACACTAAAATCTTATAAAATAAATCCTTCTTAATCAATGGTTCGCTAAAAAAATCGCACTTTTTTGCCATAATTAAGAATTTTGGAGATGATGGATTCATTTTTTATCAATTGTGGGTCAATTTCAAAGTTTGATAAAATAAATCAAGCAATAATTTATTGGATAATTCGGTCTTTATATCTTCAATGGATATAGGAGTGCTTTGATTTTATCGACATCTCCTTGATAATGATTTGGCTATATTGACACTTGTCAGGGATGCATTAAAATGAAAATCAGTTTTGCTTTATCTCGTGCTTGACAGTGCTGGAGGCCTGTATGTTGTTTGGCATCACGAGAATTGAACTCCATTTGATACCTTGATTTGTAATACCTTACGATGGTCTGGCATCTCTATCTAAGTTGGTACTCATGAATATTTTGTACATTTGCACATCTCCTTTTTATTGAAAAACTCAACATAAGCCACTTTTACATTGCTTTTTAGCATCACACAGTAAAGCGTACACTCATATATTTTTACATCGTCTATCGTTTGTACTAGCTTAAACCTACGTTTGTCTATTTTATTTAGGTTTACTTTGTCTCCATATTTCTTAGGTCGTCCTTTACCTTCTTTTTGTTTGCCATTAAATATATATCGTAGATTGGCATCATCTCGCATTCGGGTGATGCACTCAAAGCCTTCGAAATGAAAGCACATGATGTAGCATTTACCCTCATCAGTGACTGGGCAAATGATCAGAATAGGGATTTGACATTAATGGATATTAGACATTTGAACAAAATTATTCTTGTAAAAGATTATTGGAAAGATGCACAAACTCAAGATGGCCAGCCAGCACGAAAAAATATAAGAGTAGGAGATTATAAGGAAACTCCTAATTCAATTCGACTTCAGAACGGCGAGGTATTCCACTATACTGATCCTATTGATGTACCTTTCAGAATGGAAGAATTATTGAAATGGTATCATACTGATTCAGCAAATCTTCACCCTATTATCGTAGCTAGTTTATTTCATCATAGGTTTGTGTTGATTCACCCTTTTGATGATGGTAATGGAAGGATAGCAAGATTGCTCACCAACTTTATATTAATAAGAAATGGGTATCCTCCTGTCGTCATTAAATCTTCAGAGAAAAAGAAATATTTGAACGCACTTAGATTGGCTGATGTTGGTAGCTTTGATACATTAATTGATTTTATAACACAACAAGTGATGATGAGCTTGGAGATATCAATAAAAGCAGCAAAAGGCGAAAATATTGACGATTCTGATGATGAGAATACACACTAAAATCTTATAAAATAAATCCTTCTTAATAAATAAAAAGAAAATATGTCTGTAAGAACATTGGCCGAAACCACGGCAGAAGGCAAAGAAGTAGAAATCTTATTTTGGGTAGGATGCGCAGGCAGTTTTGATGCCAGAGCACAACGCATCACTAAGGCATTTGTTGAGATATTGGACAAGGCCAGTATCAGCTATGCTATTTTGGGCAATGAAGAGATGTGTACTGGAGATCCTGCGAGACGAGCCGGAAATGAATTCGTCTTTCAAATGTTGGCCCTACAAAATGTCAATACCCTCAATATGTATGGCGTCAAAAAAATAGTGACTGCTTGTCCACATTGTTTTAACACGCTAAAAAATGAATATCCTGACTTGGGTGGTCATTATGAAGTGGTACATCATACACAATTTTTGCAAGAACTTTTGAACACAGGCAAACTCAAAGTAGAAGGTGGATCATTTGAAGGAAAGAAAATTACCTATCACGATTCATGCTACTTAGGTAGAATCAATGGCATCTACGAAGCGCCACGCCATATCCTCGAAAAATTGGATGGTGACTTAATTGAGATGAAAAGAAGTAAGGAAAATGGTCTGTGTTGTGGAGCTGGTGGAGCACAAATGTTTAAAGAAGATGAACCAGGAGCCAAAAGAATCAACATAGAGCGAGCTGAAGAAGCCATCTCTACTGATGCTAATATCATTGCAGCTAATTGTCCATTTTGCATCACCATGCTCACTGACGGACTCAAGGCAAAGGACAAACAAGATGATGTGATGGTGATGGATATCTCTGAGATGATATTAAAAGGAATAAAATAAGTTTGGCTTCTAAAAATTTTCTATCACATTCCTTCAAAGAAGTGACAATTGGAAGCTAAAAGTGTAAAAATAAACCCATTATGGCAAGATGCATTGGCCAGCGAGTTTGAAGCGCCCTATTTTGATCTATTGATTGCATCGCTAAAAGAAGGGAAAGCACAAAATAAGGTAATTTATCCGCCTGGTTCGCTTATTTTTAATGCTTATGACAAGCTGAGTCCTAGTGAAATAAAAGTGGTCATCTTAGGTCAAGATCCATATCACAATCCAGGTGAAGCCATGGGTTTGAGCTTTTCGGTGCCAAAATCTGTAAAGATTCCTCCATCATTAAAAAACATTTACAAGGAAATCAACACCGATATAGGTTGTACCATTCCTCAACATGGTGATCTAACCGCTTGGGCGAGCCAAGGTGTTTTCTTGCTGAATGCTATTTTGACGGTAGAAAAAAATATAGCCAGTTCACATAGAAATCTTGGATGGCAACAGTTTACAGATGCCACCATTCAATATTTGTCTGATACCCACAGACATTTGGTTTTTATGCTGTGGGGCAATTTTGCTAAGAATAAAAAAACATTGATTGATGGCACCAAACACTTGATCTTAGAAGCTGCTCATCCTTCACCATTGGCTGGCAACGCCTTTCAAGGATGTAAACATTTTTCAAAAGCTAATGCCTATTTACAATCTGTTGGAAAGCAAGCTATCGATTGGCAAATTTTATAATCTCTCGATCAATTAATAAAAAATGAATATTTCAAAAATCAAAATCGTAGCCATATTTGGTGCCTTAGCAGTAATCCTTGGTGCATTTGGAGCACATGCGCTCAAGCCGCTCCTCAACGATGCTCAAACTGACGTATTTAGGACGGCTACCTTATACCATTTTGTGCACTTGATGCCCATGTTGGTCATTGCCTTTTTGCCCAGCTCATCCAAAGTCTTGCATTGGGAGTTTTTACTTATTCTTGGCAGGTATCATTTGCTTTTCTGGATCTCTATATTTGTTGAGTACCAAGCATTTGATAGGTGGTGAGTATTGGAATATTATGAGCCCGATAACACCGCTTGGTGGATTATTGTTTATTGCAGGTTGGTTGAATTTAATTTTCATAGCCCACGGTATAAACCGTGGGCTATAAAGTGCCCAGAGCGGGACTTGAACCCGCACGTCCTTGCGAACACATGCCCCTCAAACATGCCTGTCTACCAATTTCAGCACCCGGGCTTTAAGTTTCAGGCTGCAAAAATAAACGAAATATTGATTTTAAATATATTTGATCGAGATAATTTTTCAATGCTACAAAATCTGTCAAATCTTAAACTTGCTCTGGACTGATCCACTTTGCTTTGACTTGTGGCACGTAATTTTCCATTAAGACAAACAACTCTTCGATATTATCGGCTATTAAAACCATTTCACGATTGGCTATGCGCAAAAAATTCTTTTCTACCATGATGTCCAAAAATTTCATCAACTCGGTGTAATACCCACCTATATTGAGTATGCCGATAGGCTTGGTGTGCAATCCCAATTGGCCCCAAGTGAGCAATTCAAACATTTCGTCCATAGTACCAAAGCCACCAGGCAAGATGATGGCACCTTCAGATCGATGATACATCAAAGTTTTCCTTTCGTGCATCGATTTTACTTCGATCAATTCAGTAAGCCCTTCATGGGCTATTTCTTTATTTTTGATAAAATCAGGGATGATGCCTACTACCCTACCATTAGCAGCCAAAGTACCATCTGCCATTGCATCCATTAGGCCTACCTTGGCACCACCATACACAATGGTGATATCTTTTGAAGCACAAAATTGTCCTAATGCGTAAGCTTGATCGTAAAATATGACATCATTTCCAGCAGAAGAACCACAAAAAACAGATACTGAATGTATAGCAGGCATCATTTTATTTTTATTAACACCTACATAAACTCACGGTAGCTTTGAATGTTCACAACATCATTGTTAATGCAGGTTATTCTAACTTTGCTATTTTATGTCTTTCGCTGATCTCATCATTTCTGATTTCAAAAATATACAAACCTTGAGGCAAATCGTCAATATATAATTCATGTTCAATCAAATTTATCGTTTTTACAACATGACCACTTAGATCAGAAATTTTTACTGACACAGGTTTATCTATATTTTTAAAATTTAGATACCCATAAGTAGGATTTGGTGAAATAATTAAATTTTGTTTATTTAATGCATGTGTGTTTACAGTTTTACAATACTTTAGTATCTCTTCTTTGGTACATTTTGCGCCGTTATTTTGTATGATAACTGATTCTGGGTATCTGGCTAATGCTTCACAAAGGAATGATGTATTACAGTCGTTCAATCTTTTATTATCCGAAATAAGAATTGTGTTGTACGGGCTTGAATCTTTTGGTGGTATAACATCATTTAAGAAGCTAAGGTTTGTTAATGAGTCATGAGTATAAACAAGTAATCTATCATTTACAGATTTTAAATTTGGTAAAATTTTTTGATAATCTATTTTCAATTTATTATTTTGAATAGATATAGATTCAAGGTCTTCAATATTTTTTAGACCTTCACCGTAATCATTATTACCCAAATCATTTTCTAATATCAAGGTTTTGAGCATTTTAATTGTTGTTATTTGAGCAAAATTGCTGTTTTTGCAATAACTAAGATGCAAATTTTCAACTGAATCTAAGATAGTCAAGTGTCTCAAATCAATGCCATCTGATGGAAAAATAGTAAGTGATTTTAAATTTTCCTTTTTTACTCTGTTTGAAAGTAATTTTAAAGTTGAACTATCAATTCCACTAGAAATGTGTAACTCAAAAAAAGATCCAGTATTGAACCGTGGAGTACTAATTTCAGAAGCTGGATTTGTTATAAATAATCTTTTCTCAATACTTTTTAATTTTGGAAAATATGAAAAATATTCATTTGTAAATTCAGACAATTTTCCATTAAAACCCAACTCGGATACACTGTCTAGATTTATAAACTGGCCTTCTACTTTATAAGAGTTACCATAAACTGCTCCAGCAAATTTTAAATTTTCTAATCCATTGATATTCTTGATGTTTTCGTTTGAATTTCTAAAATTAAGTCTTAATTCACCATTAATTCGCTCAATTAAATAAAGACTATCTAATTGTGTTATATTTGCATTCACATCATTAATGATCAAATGATTAATTACGGTGCATTTACCATGATTTATGATAAATTGATTGACGTCCTGCTGATTTTTTAGAACGATGCTGTCGCACTGACTATTTAGGGAAGTAATGCTAAAAAATAGAAAAATTTTGAACAGTAATACATTTAAATGTTCCATAATATTTGTTGTTTAGAAAAATAGAAAATGGCCATCCATTTTTAAAAGGATGGCCTTTACATTGAGTTAGTTACAAGGTAAATCTATTTCTACACAAGTAGCACCTGGACCACCAGGATTTAGCGAAATAGTAATACTTGAAGCTAATGGTGTGATACAACATGTCAAAGTGTAACCAGGGTTAGATAAAGTACCTGTACAAACACCATAGGGTTTTAGAGCTAAAGAATTACCCCATGAATCCAACCCAATAATTTGATAAGGAGTGTTTGGAATGTAAACTGGACTGAATTGTAAGGTAAAACAACAGTTACCATTTTCATTCCAAAACGCAAGGACTTTTGGCGCAGCCATTGGTGTACCGTCACATCCACCTGATCTTACTTTGACTGAGCTATCTACAACAATATCATTGGTAGCATCTTTAGTGCAAGCGTGGGTGAAAAATATAGCCATTACGACAGCCAAAGAACCCAAAATAAATTTTAAATTTTTCATTTTTACATGAGTTTAATTTGTTTAAAAAATATGGTTAAAAATTCTTAGTTCTTCTTAAAACACATGTTCCTTTACTCATTTTACAAGCCAACACACGATTGACTTTCTGGGAATAATCTTCTAAATCCGAACTAACTTACAAACATGTGCCAAAAAATTATTACTATAACCCAACATTCATTTGAATATCAATATATTGTTTCCACTTGCCCAATTGCAAATAGCAATTTAATATGAAGTGGTAAAAGCTTCCTATGAGTTTGTACACGTATTATGTGCAAATTTTAATACTCTTTAGCACCACTAATATCGTACTTTGCTTTGTCTATCAGCACTTTAACTTCTATTTCTACTTTTGGCTCAACTACAATGCCTCCATAATAACTAAATCCACCACCATATCACTCACTTGAGCCTAGCATATTACTATCAAATCAAAACGGCCACGGCAAAATGGGTGTATTAAAAATTCAAAAAAGTCACATTTACTCACAGTTAGCTAATTGACAATGAGTAATTGAATCAAAAGTAAATATAATTCTTGAACGGTCAAATTATTTTTATAAAAAATTCATTTTTTTATAAAAAAAAGGAATTTTTCATACTCAACCAAATTAATCTTGTTATTGAACATACCTGTAGAATTCAAATTAATCTCTACCAAAAATTTGCTTAACTCCAAGTTTCATTTATTGTGTGAACCAATACCTACTTGAAAACACAAAGAAAATTCAAACATACGATGATGATTTAATTTTATATGAGAGCTTTATCAAAATAAAAAAATTGCATTATTTATTTTGGTGAGTTTGAATAAGAAAATTCTTTCGTTCTACCACCAATTCTAATGTGGTAATTTTATTACCTTTGCCTTATGAAGGATATCGCCGAATTATTGGCCAGAATATTGATCGCTTTTGTATTTATTTATGAAGCATTGGATGCCTTGGTTTTTTACTCCAAAACCAAGGCAACGATGACGGCTTATGGCATAGTGTGGCATCAAGACTTACTGCTCAAATTTTTGATCACCATCTTGTTGATAGGTGGTATTTTGGTATTGATAGGCTACCATGCTAGATTTGGAGCAGTATTATTATTAATGTATTGGCTGCCATTTACTTTGATAGTGTATTCATTTTGGGATGATGCATTAGAATATAAGCGAGTTCATGCCTTGTACTTTATGCGCAATTTGGCATTGTGTGGTGGATTATTGCTTCTTATAGCCAATGGTGCAGGCAAATACAGTGTCAAAAGATTGATTTATATCATGCGACTGCCCAAATAGCAAGTTTTGAAGGTAGTACCAAGATACATGATCACTTATACCTTGGGATGAAACCCGATGTAAGGTGCAATGCAGGTGCTATGCAGGTGCTATGGATGTGGGAGGAACATGGGAGGATCTACGGAGGATGGTCGGCACAACCTCGGGGCAAAGTCGAGACAAGGTCGGGACAACATCAGGACAAATTAAATTTTACGGGAAAATTTAGAAGGTGAGATACATTATTAACGTCATTTCAAGCCTTAAAGTTCTCCGCCTTGCTTTAAAAATTTATATAAGGTAATTATCATTTTTTTTCTTCACTATGAAATTAGGACGACTAAGTCTATATTTGCCAAATTAAAAATCCATTGGTGAGATGAGCCTGAAAACATTTATTATTAAACAAGTAAGCAGCCTCGTAGCTCGTCACATCAACCATTGGAAGCAATCGGCTGTAGTAGATCAAAAGAGGATATTAAGCGCCCTGGTATCCAGAGCGAAAAATACTGCCTTCGGGCGAGACCATCATTTTGACCACATCAAGGATTACAATGACTTCAAGCGGCAAGTGCCCATCAGAGATTACGAGGAGCTAAAGCCCTATTTTGATCGATTGACCCAAGGCGAAAGAGATGTTTTTTGGCCCGGTCTTCCTAAGTATTTTGCCAAAACTTCGGGTACCACAAGCGGCATCAAGTATATACCCATCACCGCTGAGAGCATGCCCAATCACATCAATACTGCTCGGAATGCTCTGCTTAATTATTTTCATCAAAAATCAAGTGCTTCTGTATTTGATGGTAAGGTCATCTTCTTGTCTGGATCTCCTGAATTGGAGTACAAGAGCGGTATTCCTACTGGTAGGCTTTCAGGTATTGTCAATCATGAAGTGCCATCATGGATCAGAACCAACCAATTACCATCTTACTCCACCAATTGCATCGACGATTGGGAAACAAAATTGGACAAAATCGTAGAAGAAACACTCAGCCAAGATATGCGCCTGATCAGTGGCATCCCTCCTTGGGTGCAGATGTATTACGAGAAATTATTAGAGAAAACTGGAAAGAAAAACGTTTTGGAAGTATTTCCGAATTATAGCTTATTCATGTATGGTGGCGTCAATTTCGAACCATACAGAGCCAAATTAGAAGAATTGGTAGGCAAGAGATTGGATAGTATCGAAACCTTTCCTGCCTCTGAAGGTTTTATAGCATTTCAAGATGATGTAGATGATAAAGGACTTTTGTTAAATACCAATTCAGGCATCTTTTTTGAGTTTGTTGCTGTTGAGACCCTTGGTACTGAGCATCTCGACAGACGCATGATCGACCAAGTAGAACTTAACAAGGATTATGCCCTGATCATCAACAACAATGCTGGACTTTGGGGATATAGCATAGGAGATTGTGTCCGTTTTGTGAGTTTAAATCCTTACAAACTCTTGGTCTCAGGTAGAGTAAAACACTTTATATCTGCTTTTGGTGAGCATGTCATAGGTAAAGAAGTAGAAGAAGCTATTTTGAAAGCTTGCAAAACCCATCAGGCAAGTATTGTAGAGTTTACCGTAGCGCCTCAAGTCAGTCCACCCGAAGGAGGCCTAGCCTACCATGAATGGTTTGTGGAGTTTGATCGTCAACCTATTGATATGGCTGTCTTTGCTGCAGATGTCAACACAGCGTTGAGTCAACAAAACATTTACTACGAAGACCTCATGAAAGGCCATGTATTGCGACCGTTGGTCATCAGAGTGATGCAACAAGATGCTTTCCGCGAATATATGAAAATGCAAGGGAAACTGGGTGGACAAAATAAGGTACCAAGACTAAGCAACGATAGAAAAATTGCCGATGTACTCCAAAATTTTATCGCATAAGCAGAGATGATAGATTCGTTGAGCCATATTCATATCAATTTTGACCAAGGACAAGTGTTGTACCTCAATATTTGTTTAGGCATCTTGATGTTTGGCGTGGCCTTAGATTTGAAGTTGGAAGATTTCAAGTATTTATGGAAGGAACCTAAGTCTATTATTGGTGGTCTTATCTCTCAATGGATACTTTTACCTTTGGTCACCATTGCACTAGTTTATATTATTCATCCTGATTACAGCTTGATGTTGGGCATGGCGCTGATAGCCGCTTGTCCAGGTGGCAATGTCTCCAATTATGCCACTCACCTCTGCAAAGGCAATGCAGCTTTGTCCATAATTTTAACTACCATTACGACAGTATTGTGTGTATTCAGTACGCCATTTATTTTTGCAAGTTTACAAAAGGTTTTACCTATCGATCAGGTACATGATTCAGATTTCAATATTCAGTTTTCTGATATGGTCATCACCATTGTCCAATTGATCTTCATTCCCTTATTGATTGGTTTTTTGATGAATCATTTTTGGCCCCATTTCGTATCGAAAATTAGAGGAATCGTGAAGATCTTGAGCATGGTCATCTTCATTGGCTTTGTATTGGCGGCAGTGGCTGGTAATATCGACAATTTGGTCAACTATATTGACATTGTCTTCTTCATCGTATTGATACACAATGGTATAGCCTTGTTTATCGGATATTTTTGGTCAAAAGCCATCTTAGGCCTGAGTACCAATGACGCCAGGACCATCAGTATAGAAACGGGTATCCAAAATTCGGGTCTTGCGCTGATCTTGATCTTCAACTTCTTTGATGCCAATGGCGGTATGGCCTTGATAGCCGCGTGGTGGAGTATATGGCACTTGATCTCAGCATTGGCATTGGCTTGGTTTTGGGGGAGGAAGGAGAAAGTGATTGTAACAAGTTGATTTACCTCCACCATCTGGGTTAGTTTTGTTTTATTCAAATCCCTAATTACGCTTAGACTATCAACAAATTACCCTTACCAATAAATAATATACCAAAATCAGCCCAATAATATTTTGGTAGTGCAAAAAAAAAAAACAATCTTTGCCGTGACAAGAAATTCTTGAAAGATACACATCTTTTCCGGCGAGTTTCTATGATTTATTATTTTTTAATTCTATTTTTACAATGAAAAAGTTTTGTTTATTATTTAGTTTTTGGTGATGACAGCCATGTTATTATTTTTGGGAGGATGCCAGAGGGAGGAAGAGATTGTGAATGAAAGAACCAACAAGATAATCCATCATTAGTTTTGGATTCAACCATGTTGAGTAAATTTTTATTCAAAAACAATGGAGATTTTAACAAAGGGCTTCGATTTGGAAGTGATCTCACTCTGCTGATTCTTTAGTGGCTATTTGTCATCTTATCTTAAAACAAGATAGCACCCATCATTTTTTAGCTAATTTTCTTGAAACATTTGGATATCCAGATTGGAGCCATTCATTTTATTTTTCAGAATATAGGCAAGATAATCAAATTATTAATATTCCTTTTATTAAAGATAATAAGATAACTGGAATTTTGCAATATTTTTCTGAGTTCGAAGACAAGGGTCTGATTTTTCACTCAAACCAACGAATAAATGTTTTCATTAATGACAATACTTCACTAACTAATTATTATAGATCACTTGGTATTGTTGCACTTGGTGAAGCAAAGTACGCTATCAAGATAGTCTATCAAATGAAATGAATGCTTGGTTGAAAAACTTTTATACTAACAATAAATATCAACGCTTAAACGAAGGTCCAAGGATCAGAACGATTTGTCGAATTGTTAGGATTACAACTGAATATTGGTACGAAAATGATAAAGGCAAAATATATGCAAAAGAGGTTGAATATTACGTAATTTGTCATGAAGTTGATGATGATTTTGGGGGATATAACAATCCTGGTGAAGGTATCAATAATCCTTTTAATTATCCTCACAACCCACATTGGTGGGAACAAATAAACACAGGTCATTCAGCTGAAGGACGTCATGGGTCTATAAATCTTCACAACAAATCAACATTGAGGAAGCTCAAAAAAGGAAGAAAGCATTGGATGAGTGCGTAATGAGTCAAAATGATGTGGCAACGGAGAAGATGATCAATGAAGCTTTGGATGATATAGTATTCCCTTGTTTGGATGAAAAATCTGTTATGTTGAAAAAAGCAGCATTGAAAGAAGCAATCAAGACAAAATGGTGTGAAGACAACTACGACAATCCAGGGGCACTTTTACCAGACGGGTCACATGTTAAACCCAAAATGTCAGAAGCGGATATTGATAAAGCATTGGGAAGTGCATTGAAATATGAGTCAAATGATTATATTGTACCCTCACCAGAACTTTTAAATTGCAAATTTTATAGTTGTATTTATGATGAACTTGTTAAACATGCTGATCCAACGCATTGTAAATCATTATTCAATGTGCTGACAAACAAGAAGATAAAAACAACTTTAACAACTAGTGATCTTTCAGGAATGCAAACAACATTGTCTGATGATAAAAATTCAATAATAATAAAAGTTAGTGATGACTATTGTGATAAAGATGATCCTTGGTATGATGATAAAGCAAATGAAGTATTAGCAGCAGCCCAGTTGCTTCATGAATTTATTCATACAGATTGGATACAAACATTATTAGCTGCTGGAAAAAATCCTGAAAAAATAGGTAGTTATGTAAATTTATGCGCCAATATGAAAGTTACCTAAAGGAAATATACAAATCAAGTGGAAGTATCGAAAGTGTGCAGCATGCTATCATGCTTCATATTGAAAATACTATAAGAAAAATAGCAACTGATTTATTCTATTTATTTAACGGTGAATCACTTGGATTAACAGTTGATCATTTCATGATGGCTGGAGCCAATGGCTTGTTTGATTTTATGGATAGTAAGACAAAATCAAATTTTTTAAGTAAATACCAATTAAAATCGCAAGAAATGAACAATTTCGTTCCACAATTAACATTTAATTGTAAGTAAAACTTATTTATGCGATAAATGGAAATTTATGAAGCCTTTTTGTTTTTTGTGTCTATTTGCTGGATTTCAAGTTGTAAATATAATTAGTTGTACTTATCCAAGTAAAAATAAATCAAATTGCAATCAAGAATTTGACACAGATTCTATATATAGAAGTGCACTTTTGACAGCATTAGATGGGAGTTGTTATTACAATATTTTACCTCCAAATGAAATTGAAAATGAAGAGATTCAAAATGTAAGTATAAAAGAATATTATATAATTAACGATACATTTGAAACATTGACTTTAGATGCAAATCTTAAGAATTTCATTGAAAATCATAATGATAGAGTAATAGTTAATGATATTTGTCCATTGCAAATAAATTATACGAAAAATAAGAAATTTAAATTTTTAGATTCGCACAAGTCAATTGTAAATTTCAATCACTTAACAACACTAGGATTTGAGTATTTATCCAAAAATCCATTATTTAATGGATTTATTTACTTCTCTTATCCTCTTGTACAAGTAAAAGGTGATAAGACATATGTATTTATAATAAAAGTGACCAAAGTAATCACCACAGCTCGAATTTGCTATGTTCAAATTGTAGTAAGAAATAATAAAATCCTTGAAACAAAAGAATTGAATTTGCTTAATTAAATAAAATTTGTTTAACGAAGAATATCGAGTACTAAAAGCCCTCTTGCTCCCCAGCATTAGGGCATTTTCATTCTTACAAATACCTCACATTGGTCAATACCTTACAATTATCATCTACAATCACTTCTCTATACCCAAAATTTGGCATATAAGGCCTGAATTCCAAATGATTTGGGTATATCTGCACAAAAGTGGTAGGAGATATATACACATTAGATTCATTGGGGGAAGGAAGGTAAGTCAATAGTGCCACATCAATAAAACGAATTTGAATAAAAAATGTAATCCAAGCGACCATTTTGAATAAATAAACACAGCATAATTTTTTATTTTCCTATTGAAAAAAGTATATTTACGTCTTTATTATGCTTTATTATAACAAACATCGTATATGAGAAACATTTATCTTTTATTATTTATAGCTGTCGGAAATGTGTTATTTTCTCAAAAGGCAAATGATTTTACTGTAAAAGACATAAAAGGCATAGAATACAATTTATTTGAAATTTTAAGCACTAATCGACATGTCCTTCTAGATGTTTCGGCCACATGGTGTGGGCCATGTTGGTCATTTAAAAAAACTGGTGTGATGGAATCATATATGAGCAAGTATGGCCCTGAAGGCACAGATGATGCCATGGTATTTTTTGTAGAAGGAGATGCAACCACAAACATGCAGGATTTATTGGGTCAAACTTCGGCATCACAAGGAAATTGGGTAGAAGGGACCAATTTTCCAATTATTGACAATGCTGCTGTTGGAACACTCTTTGGTGTGACTGCCTTTCCAACCATCATGGTAGTTTGTCCAGATAGAACTATCAAAAAAGTTGGTAGCAGGACTTTGACTGGTATTGAAAATGAAGCAAAAACTTGCGGAAAAATAAGTGGTGCTTCAGAGCCTGACTTTAGATCTGACCTTAGAGATGGTTGTGGTTTGCTTGATGTTCAGTTTTTTGACAATTCTTGGCCAAGACCTACCAATTATTTATGGGACTTTGGTGACGGCACTACTTCTACTGAGAAAAATCCAAGCCATAATTATAATCAAAATGGAGTCTATTCCGTAAAATTAAATGTCAGAAATGAATTTGGCGAAAATACTCTTACAAAAAATGATTTTATTTCCATAGGCAGTGGCTTTGAAAAACCAGTTCAAAGTCTTGGCCCAATAGATCACAAATTCGCTACAGGCCGCTATTTTGAAGGTGGACATCATTCGTTGATCATTGATGCTCATAAGCCATTCATCTTACATTCCGCAAAAGTGTGTACTCCAATCGCGATATGGATAGAATTTTCCACCACTTGTAAATAATAATGGTGAAATTGTAAAACACAAAAACTATACGCATACCTGAAGGAGAACACCGAATCAATTTAGACTTTTATTTCCTGAAGGCAAAGAGATTACAAACTTGGTATGAACAGCGATGCATGTTGCTGAAATGATAAAAATGCAAATTATCATATGTTATTGATAGTGTATTGACGATCAAAGAAAGCACAGCGGCACCAATAATGCAGGATATTACTATTATTATTATGATATGGAAATCAGAGAAGTTGGTTGCACTGATATTAATAGTATTGATGAAAATAGTCTTTCAGTATTTTTCCCTAGCTCCAAATCCAGCGAATGAAAACATTATAGTCAGCAATTTTGGAAAAGATCAAGCTCAGCTGCTCATTGTCAATCATTTAGGCCAAGTTGTGCAAAATAATTCATTAATTCCTGATATAGAAAACGTGATACCTATACATACTCTATTATTCTGCCAATTTATATTTTGCCAAATTATCTATTGGCAATAAAATAATTACTCAAAAATTTGTGAAAATTTAAACTAAACGATATCGAATCGAAATTCTGAAAGTGTGGGATCAAAGGTACAAACTTCGAACATCAAGAATTTAATTTAAAATTATCTGGTGTGGCTAAGTTATTTTTGTTAATTTCATTTATATCCTTAAATTTTCTGTCTTGTGAAAATAATAGTAAAGTATTTAATCAACAAATACTTAACGAATTAGGATATGAAGCACTTTCGTATGCTATCAAAGATAAGTGTTTTAATTATCAAGCTTTTAGTTATGATACATTAAATCATTATATCTCAGTTTCTCAAGATTTAAAAAACCTTTTAAATGAATCAGATACTTTACGAAATTTTAATTTGAAAGTTTTCGTATCCAAATCAAATATGATTGATTTTAAAAAGATCAATTTTCTCGCAGACACAATACAAAACAAAAAGGTGATTTTTAGTAATTGGGAAGATATAATAAAAGGAATTGATTTTCAATTTATTCTTTCAAATAAAATCGATGGTTCAAATAAAATAAAGAGTTTAACGACTTATATACTATCAAAACCTTATGTTTTAACGTCAGGAGACAAAAATGTTGTTTTATTTAAAATAGGTAGATATTTTGAATATGTTTTTGATAAGACCTATTTATTAATTACGACAGATAAATCATTTAAAGTCCTGAATATTGAATGTATTGAGGAAGTAAAGCCTGTAATACCTTATCCTAATAGGGACACCATAACTAAATATATCCATCTTGATTCCATTCATCATGATTGATTAATAAGTTTCTATTCAGTATTTGTATCAACTCAACCAAAGATTTTGTTTGACTATACGACTATATTTGTAGCAAAAAAAATCCTAGAGCTTTATAAGCTTCACAACAAAAGCCCTCTTGCTCCCCAGCATTAACGCATTTTCATTCTCACATATACATCACATTGGTCATAATCTTACCATCATCATCCAAGATGACTTCTCTATACCCAAAGTATGGCATGAATGGCCTGAATTCCATATAATTTGGGTCAATTTGTACAAAAGTAGATGGAGATATATAGACAGTCACATTGTCAGACACAATGGTTCTCTCCAAGTGGTAATGACCACAAAACACATGAAATTGCTTGTGGCTATATTTCAAAGTCAAAGATTTGAATCTATCCATTTGCTCAAATTGGTACTTTGGCTCCATGTGGGCAGAGCCGGCGATGATAGGCGGATGATGCATCATGACAAAAAGATTTCTGCCATCACAGCTATCTATTTTCTGTGCTAACAAAGCCCATTGTTGATCTGACATTTTACCAGCAGATGTATCTAAAAAGATAAATTCTATTCCTTCTATTATCTTTGTATAAAACAACTCTCCTGCATTCATATATTGAGACAATCCAAAGGAATCGGCCAATAATGTAGAAGTGTCATGATTGCCAGAAATAGCGAATACAGGCACTTGTATATCAGCTATTTGCGCACTGATCCATTGGTAAATAGCTTCATCACCTGTCTTATTGCAAAGGTCGCCGCCCAAGATGATAACATCATAGTTTTGACCTTTGATATGATCTAATACTTTGAGAAATTGATCTTGCGTGTCCAGACCAAGCGGAAAAATGCCTGGTTGATCTATGTGGAGGTCGGTAACAAAACAACATCTCATCTTCAGTTCAATTTTAAATCTACTCTCAAGGCGACATTTCGTGGCGCTTCCAACAGTGCTGGCCTTAAGGTATATTCTTCATTCAACACATTGTTGAGCAAGCCAGTGAAGGTAAACTTGCCTACTTCATAGGAAATACGCGTGTCTAACAATTGGAAACCTTTATTGTGATCATCTCTATACTTGGCAATCCCAAAGACGTCCACACTCAAATTGAAGGCATACAATGGATACTCAAAAGCTCTATCAATATTGATAAAGTGGCTCGTGTATTGGTATGAAATGCCCCATTTCAATTTTCCAAATTTGGCTTCAACGTCCATTTTCATTTGATGCTTAGATCGATATTTGAGCACATTGATGCCTTTTTCAGCTTCTGAGATACTGGTCCGAATGGTATCTGATGCATTGAAATTTTTGTAAATTGGATTGATGTAGGTATAGCCACCAAAAACATTGATGGGAACTTTTCCGATGTGGACCTGACCCGCTATACCAACTTCCAAACCAGATATACGAGTATCTCCAATATTCAGTGGCTTAAAACCTAAATTGGGCGCTACCAAAAATGTAAATTCGATCATCCGCTCATACTCAGACACAAACCCAGCCAAGTCAACAAAACCTTTAAAACCGCCTAAGGCAAATCCTTGTTTTAAGCCCAGCTCTGACGACCATCCCTTTTCTGGTTTTAAGTTAGGGTTTGAAAATATGGAAAAAATGCCAAATGTAGTGGTCACAAATCGCTCGGTCAATGTAGGATATCGGTAACCCTGACCAAAAGATGCTCTTAATGCCGAATATGGAGCCAATTGATAATTGGCAGAAATACGACCTATCAATTGGTCGTCTTTGGCTATGCCATTGGGTATCGTCACGCCATTGAATTGTTCTGGACTGATTTGCTTGACATACTCGTATCGTAGTCCGCCAGCTATGGTCAATTTATCTCCAAATGTCTTGTCCAATTGTACATAAGCTGCGTGATTGCGCCCATAGAAAGTAGTGTCTCCTAGTATCTGAGAGTTGGTGGTACTCCATGCCCCGACAAGGCCTGCGGTCATGACCAATTTTTGTGATTCGAAGTTCCGTTGAAACTGGTATTCCAAATATCTGTTTTGCGAATTATTGGATTGGTTGGTGTTGTTTTTATTGTCCAAAAACATCAATCGAGACATCAATCTGTGCTTGTTTTTGTATTTGTCAAAGTAAGTAATGGATGGATCGATGTATATGCGTTGAGACTTCTTATCCGACACTGTGCCATCCAATGCTTGCATAGCTCCAGCACCGCCATTCTTCCAAATAAAGAAACTATTATTCTTGTTGGCATTGATCATCGCTCCAAGCTGAAATGTCAATCTTTCAGTTAGTCGATACCTAAGATTCAGGTTGCCCCTACCTCTTTTTTCATTGGTAAATTGGTTAAATCCTTCTAGTCGATTGTACAATCCACTTGCGATAACATCTAGCTTGCCAAATTTTTGTTTGTGTACAAAAGTGTAATTATTTTCGTATCGAAGCGTATCGCCCCACCATTTTTTGGCTTTATCTTTTGGAGATAGGAATACCGTCATGGCTGCTGACACACGAGTCTCTGGCTCAGATTTGGCATAAGATGACCTAAAATTGATGATACCATTCAAGGCCGCCGACCCATATAATGTAGATGCCGCACCCTTCAAAATCTCCACTTGCGACAGATTTTCTATGAGTATATCGCTCAATTTGGAAATCCTGATCGGGCTGTAGAGCAGGCATATCATCCAAAAGCAAGATGACTCTACTGCCAGCTCCATGAGCAACCAGAGCCACCACGTATATTGGCTTGTCGTCGAGTTGCACATAAGGCACTTTGTTGAGAATCTTATCTGAACCTGTAGCATTGACACTTCGCAATAAATCAGGTTTGATAATATCGACGCTCACTGTAGATTTTGTGATGTTTTGTTCATACTTCGAGCCAGTCACAGTGACCAAGTCTAAGGCTTGGATATTTTCTGCTAATTCGATTGTCTCAGGCAGATCACTAAATTGTTGAAAAATCAAATTTTGTGATTGATAACCGACATAAGAAATGTACAAATTAATGGGTAGTTCATTGACCTTGATGACAAATTGACCATTTTCATCTGTGACATATCCAGTAGAACCATGACTTACATTGACACCAATGAGCGGCTCGTTGGAGTTGTTTTCTACTATG
This sequence comes from Saprospiraceae bacterium, assembly GCA_046329385.1. Taxonomy (GTDB): domain Bacteria; phylum Bacteroidota; class Bacteroidia; order Chitinophagales; family Saprospiraceae; genus OLB9. Next base: position 1,879 of record JAXLUT010000015.1, on the reverse strand, counting down.
GTAATGGTTTTCACTTGGCTAATTGAGAAGTAAGGTAGTAAGATGATCACAGCAAAAATCTTAATACAATGCATTAAATTGGCCATCACTTTTGCTTTTTGTGAGCGAAAGTTAAGCTTTTTTTAAATGCAAGATATATTAGTTACGATTTTTGTGGAAATAAAGCTTATTCTTCTTCCTCTTGGCTTGATGTAAATAATTGGGTGCAACATTGGTAAATGAATCAACTTTGCTTCAGCGGCATTGACTGAGGAAAAGCCCATGATACCTCCAGACGCTTTGGCTATATGCTCTGCAAAACTCAAAAATCCACGATACATCTTATAAGCTATACTGGTATCCAATTTAGCAAGGATTGGGTTTAATTTTCCTAATCTATCAGAGATTATTTCATTACGTTGACTGACATCAGCTGGCATAGCTTCTATGAAATATTGGACTTTCTCAATGAAATTGGCATCTACTTCTTCATAAAATGCTTTCATTTCTTTTTTGAGTTTGTAGCTCCTGATGTGTGTGATTTTATCGGCCCAATCCAATTCTTCTTGGTCAAAACTGCCATCAGCTCCAGCAATCATCACAGTTATAAGTGGTAAGGCATCCAATAATTCGACCTTCTCTTCTTCTCTCAGATTATTAAAATATTCAACCATGACATCTATTTTTTGAAATGCGCCACAAAAATACTATCTTATATGGATAATAAAAAATTTTATGTGATCGGTTTGTATAAAAGAATGAATGTAAGGAATGTATGAAAAGGGTGTAAATACAAATATTGAAGAAACGGATTTATAAAAAATTTATATTATGAATCTATTATCATTTTCTTTTATATTAAAAATGCCACTACTGAATGTATCACCAGGTATTTTGACAAAACCTGAATAAAATATAAAAGAGCACAAATATGACGAGTTACCCAAAATTTAATACTTTTGTAATAGCTAAGTTATTTACATGAAAAATGAATTCAATAATTGTTCACTTAAAGGTACAGGAGTATGTTTGGATGGTGGTTCTATTTCATTTATCCTATGCCATCCAACTCATGGTGAGTCAATAATTTGGTTGATGCAACATAATATTTTAGAATATTATGAAGTAATTGATAAAATTCCAGGAAGAATCTATTTAAATGAGAATCTTATTGAAAAAAGATCACAAATTGAAAAAGAAATACTAATATTCTTAAAATCAGAAGTCGCTATTTTATCAAACCAAGAATTGGCAAATTCCCTAAGTCAAAAACTTGATTGGGTGGATTCTGAAGAATATATTGCAATCAACCCTGTGAAAAAATTTTTGTCTTTACCTAGAATACAAGCAATAAAAGGTTAATGCTTGATGTCCAGACTAATAAAAATTGTAAAATTTATATTCTGGTTTACTTTTCTTTATTTAATAATCAACTTTGTTACGCCATTCAGTAAATATTTTTTGACAAGGTCTATTCAAAATCAAATAAATTATTTGTCAAAACACCTTGACGAAGGATACGATGATCAACTACAAACCAAATATCCAGAAGGCAAAGTTTTCAGCAATGCCATACTAGCCTTATCGATCATTGAATATTGTAATAAAAATGACAATTTCAACCCTGAATTTTCAAAAATTGTTGATAGCTGTATCCAAAGACTGCAATCTGAAAAAGCGTTAACACATTTTGAAAAAAATATTAGTCCTGAATACGGTATGTTTTACAATGGTTGGGTAAATTATGTTTTGGTATCATACACTAAAACCGCTTTATTTCATTTTTCAACATTACAAAAAGAAATACATGCTTCCAAGCAAAAGATTGAGTGTGAATTACTGGAAGCACAGTGTGATAGCATTAAAGTTCTTGAATCCTATTCAGCATCATGCTGGCCTG